>JAFUNV010000045.1 GCA_017472865.1 Ruminiclostridium sp.
TCTTTGCATTACGGCTGACATATTCTGCGGCATCGTCACAGGTCTCAACGCATACTGCGCCGTCAATCTTTTCAGCTAAATCCTTTGAATAAATGTTGTAGGTGTTCTTTTCACGGCTTCCCATAATCTCTGTAAGCACTACCTCGTCTGCAATAGATAAAGCCTCTGCAAATTCGCTGAGCAGGGTTGCGGTACGGGAATATGTGAAAGGCTGGTGAACTGCCCACACACGGTTAAAGTTCATTTTCTTAGCAGTTTCAAGCAGAGTTTTTACCTCTGTAGGGTGGTGGGCGTAGTCGTCAACTATGGTAATGCCCTGAACCTCGGAAATACGCTCAAAGCGTCTTACTGCGCCGAAGAAATCGGAAAGCCCCTTGTTAAGGGATTCTGCCTTACAGCCATTTTCCAGTGCGGTTGCACAGGCGGCAAGAGCATTGAGCACGTTATGCGCTCCGGGAACGTGAATAGAGATTGTATCCACCTTTTTGCCCATATGATAAAGGTCAAACTGAGTATGGAAATCAGAAATCTGACGGATATTATCAACATAATAGTCGTTTTCGGGCTTAAGTCCGAAAGTAACTCTCTTACCTTTGAAATCGCTGTTGTTTACGGCAATGAGGGTGTTCTCGTCATCACCGTTGTAAACAAGTCTTTCAGTGGTCAGGTTACAGAATTTTGTAAAGGACAATCTCAGATTATCCATAGTCTTGAAATAATCCAGATGGTCGCAGTCGATGTTTAAAATAACCGAGGTGTCGGGATATAATTTCAAGAATGTATCAACAAATTCGCAGGCCTCGCATACCATAGTTTCGCTTTTTCCGCAGATACCGCTTCCGTGGATAGCCTTAAGCTTTCCGCCGATTACTGCGGTAAGGTCAATTCCGTCAGCAAGGAAAATGTGTGTAAGCATTGAGGTAGCGGTGGTTTTTCCGTGAGTACCGCATACACAGACAGCGTTGCTGTAACGGCTGGTAATAAGCCCCAGCAGCACGGAGCGTTCAATTACGGGCACACCGCTGGCTTTAGCGGCAATCAGCTCGGGGTTATCCGCCATAATAGCCGCTGTATGGACAATAAGGTCTGCGCCCTCTATATTCTCCGCACGCTGTCCCAGAAATACGAGAATACCCATATTCCGTACAAGCTGTAAGGTTTCGGTTTCGTTATTGTCGGAGCCTGTAAGGTAAAAGCCCTGCCCATGAAGAATCTGCGCCAGAGGATACATACCGCTTCCGCCGATACCTATAAAGTGTATATGCTTTTTGCCGGTTAAGAAATCTTCCATTATATTACCTCGTGAAAAATGCGTTGTCTTTATAATAAGTATGCCCGATTTAAAAAAGACATACGCCTTTGTGAATAATAGGCGGAGTTATGCTTAAAATACTAAGGCAATAACCCCGAAAGGAAACTGTCAGAATGAATATTACAAATATACGTATAAGAAAAATGCTGGACGATGGCAGACTCAGAGCCGTGGTATCGGTAACGGTGGACGAAATGCTCGCCATTCATGATGTAAAAGTAGTGCAGGGGGACGACAGGCTTTTTGTGGCAATGCCCAGCCGACGTGATGAGCTGGGTATTTTCCGCGATATCGTTCACCCTATAAGTGCAGGCGCAAGGCAGTACCTTGAAAATGCGGTCATTGAGGCATACGAAGAACGTATGCGCCTTATAGATGACAGCTCAGCCCAGCAGAACGGAAGCCTTTAAAAGGGCGAGCTGAGTTTTTGCGTCCTCAATTTCGTTGTTCATAACCATTTTTACCGCCTCGTCAAGGGGAATAGTAAGGACATCAAGGAATTCGTCCTCGTCAAGGTCCTGCTCCGCCTTATGAAGCCCCTTTGCGAGGTACATATGAATAACCTCGCTGTCGTAAGCGGGGGTAGGGAAAAGGCAGCCCAGGTATGTGAACTCATCAGCGGTGAAGCCTGTTTCCTCGCGGAGTTCTCTTTTTCCGCATTCAAAGTGGTCCTCGCCCCATTCCAGCTTTCCTGCAGGAATTTCAAGGAGAGCCTTCTTATGGGGATAACGGAACTGCTTTACAAAATAGACTTCATTGTTTTCGTTCAGCGCCACAACACATACGCCGCCCGGGTGACGCACTACGTCTCTGAGGGCGGTCTTGCCGTTTTCCAGCAGAACGGTATCCTTGTATATTTCGAGAATCGTGCCTTTGAAGGCAAGGGTGCTTTCCAGTGTTTTTTCATCAAGATGCATAGTTTTTTCCTTTATCAGTATACGACAGCGCCGTATTTTTCCGCAGCCTTCCGGACAGTTTCTTCATCGGGTTCGCATTCACTGTCAATAAGAGCCCGTCCCTGATACAGCATAAGCGCCAGCATGAGAGAAATATCGTCCTCGCAGCTGAACATAACAGGAAGAGTTGCCATGTGGGCGTCCTGAATGAACGCCATAGCGTCGTCGGGAGTGTTTATTTCAATTTTAAGTACATCGAAGGATTCCTGTGAAGCGTCACAGAGGGTTTCGTCCATGTTGGCTTCGCAGGGAATAGGGTCGGAGATTTCGGTGGTGTCATGCTCCAGAAAGAACGCCTGACGTTCATTGGCGAGCATGAGTGCGGTTTCGCGTTCTTCTTCGGGAACGCTGAAAACGCAGTAATTATCGTATCTGCGTATTTTTATTCCTCTTTCTGCAAGAACAGAAGCCTTTTCCTCTCCGATTTCAGCAAAAAGCGGGATTTTTGCAAAGCTTGCCAGACGGGAAATTCCATCGGCAACGGTTTCTTCGCTTTCGGCACAGATACCGAAGGCGGAAAGTCCCATACTCTGGAGAGTTATAAGTGCTGCATCGGCAGGCAGCTCATTGGCTGTAAGCAGCTCCTCGTCAACATATATGACCGCACAGGTTTTCTTGCCCGTCTTACGGCAGGCAAGCAGCGCCGCACGCAGGTCGGACATAAGAGTCATGCCCTTGAGGAGGAAAAATTCCGCATCGTTATGCTGCTTCACCTGTTCGGAATAGTGAGCTTTAAGCTCGGAGAAGCTGTGTTCGCCGTAGGGTTCAATCATCATTCCCGCAGGTGTTATAACTGCGGCTTTATTAAAATCGGGTATATCCAAACACCCATCACTGTTCATAGTTTTTTCCTTTCGTTTTTATAATTATAACTGTTCAATATCCGCCGTCAGACAACTTTCGGAAAAATCAGAATTGAAAAAGGCGGAACAGGGTCAAGCGTCACGCTTGTCACATTTTTTCGGGAGCTTCAACCTTCAGCAGGTCAAGCATATTCCTGAGAACAGTCTTGACTGCGGTGCAGAGAGCAAGACGGGATTTGATAACCTCGTCGCTTTCACCCTTTATCTTGCAGGTGTCGTAGAACTTATGGAAGAGCTGAGCCAGCTCCTGAACATATCTTGTGACAACAGAGGGGTTGTAAGCCTTTGCAGCCTCTGTAATTTCAGAGGGGAGAAGCGCAATATGACGGATAATTTCAAATTCCGCAGGTTCGCTGAAGCTGATATCCGAAGCGGAGAAGCTACCGAGCTCTACACCCTCTTCTTTCATCTTTTCGATAATGCGGCAGATACGTGCATGAGCATACTGAACGTAGAATACGGGGTTCTTGGAGCTTTCCTCGATAGCAAGGTCAAGGTCAAATTCAAGGTGAGTATCTGGGTCGCGGAGATTGAAGAAGAAACGAGCCGCGTCCATAGGGATTTCATCAAGAAGAGTAGCAAGTGTGATAGCCTTGCCAGAACGCTTGGAAAGTTTTACGGTTTCGCCGTTTCTTACGAGACGTACCATCTGCATGATTACTACTTCAAGGCGTGCAGGGTCAACGCCGAGGGCGGTGAGGGCAGCCTTCATTCTGGGGATATAACCGTGGTGGTCGGCACCGAGAATATCAATAGCAGTGTCAAATTCTCTTGTTACGAGCTTGTTGTAGTGATATGCAATATCAGGTACAAAGTAGGTGGGAACACCGTTGGCTCTTACAAGAACTCTGTCCTGGTCATCGCCGAAGTCGCTCGCCTTGAACCATACTGCGCCTTCCTTTTCGTAGGTGTGGCCCTTTTCCTTGAGAATTTCAACAATTTCGTTGACTCTGCCGCTGTCGTGGAGAGTACTTTCCCTGAACCATGTGTTGTAGTGGATTCTATACTTTGCAAGGTCGCGTTCAAGTCCTTCAATATTGAGAGGAAGTGCGTATTCAACCAGTGCCTTGCGTCTGTTTTCCTCAGTGTCATTGATGTACTTGTCGCCGTGGATTTCGGCAAACTTTACAACGTGGTCGATAATATCCTGACCATGGTAGCTGTCCTCGGGCATTTCGATATCGTCACCGAAATGCTGTCTGTAACGGATATCAAGGCTGAGACCGAACTTGTTAACCTGATTACCCGCGTCGTTTATATAAAATTCACGCTCTACATAGTAGCCTGCATATTCGAGAAGAGAGGAAAGACAGTCGCCGATTGCGCCGCCTCTTGCGTTGCCTATATGCATGGGGCCTGTGGGGTTGGCGGAAACGAATTCCACAAGAACTCTCTTGCCTTTGCCAATCTCAACCTTTCCGTAATCCGCGCCGAGAGAAACGGTCTTTTCAACGGTTTCGGAGAACCATTTTCCGCTTACGAAGAAATTGATGAAGCCGGGGCCTGCAACCTCGATTTTATCGAACATTGTTCCGTCGGTAACGGCGTTGTCAACGATAGCCTGAGCGATAGCACGGGGATTGCTTCTGAAAGCCTTTGCGGAAACAAGAGCCGCATTGCAGGAGAAGTCGCCGTGTCCTGTATCCTTGGGGATTTCAACTACGAAAGCGGGGATAGGCTCGGAAGGGAGTGTTCCTGCCGCAACAGCTCTGCCCAGTGCGTTCAGAACTATTTCTTTTACTTCTTTTTTTGCTTTTTCAATCATGTCGTTCATTTTTCTTATGTTCCTTTTTCATTTATTCTGAGATTTTAACAGTAAGATTAAGCTCGTTCTCCGAAACGAAGTCGGAGTTTATATCAATGCTGTATTTAAGATAAAGGCTGCCGCCGTTTGGAGAAAGGTCATTCTTCACATCAAATGCGTTAATACCCATCATGAAGTCGCCGAATGGTGTGCCGTAAAGGCAGTGATGCTTTCTGCCCTTTTCCACGGTCATCAGCGAGGGAGCAGGAGCAGAGCGCTCGATAGTTACGGATTCACCTGCTACGGTAATAGTCACATGGCAGGATTCATAGCCGATTTCGGCGTTCTCGTCGTAGCTTATGACAAAGCTCTTTTCATCAGCGGTGAAATCCGCCACGGTAAAGAACTCGGTCTGGTCGCAGTCCTCCTCGGTGGTTGCCTTGCTTATAATATTTATATCTGCTTTTTTCATTCTTTTATCCTTCGATTGCCTGTGTAATGATTTTATCCAGCATTTCGCCGTAGTCGCAGCCGCTTTCCGCCATAAGAAGCGGCATTGCGCTTTCGGGAGAGAAGCCGGGAATAGCGGTAATTCTGCGGAGAAGTATACGTCCGTCATCAGTCATCGAGAAGCACATTTTTGCATAACCCTTGAAGCTGAGAGCCTTGTAGGCTTTTACGGCGGTCTCCTTTATTTCCTTTTCCTGCTCGGCGGTAAGGTCGGATCCGGGTATAAATTCCGCAGTATAGCCTGCATACTCGCTTTCACAGCGGGTCTTTACGGTTTCGCCTATTGAAGAAACCTCGATATTGTAGGAGCAGCCTGTTACAATGCAGAACAGAGAACGTCCGCGGAGGAATTCCTCAACGATAGCTGTATGATGGTGGGAGAATGCAATTTTTGCCGCTGATTTCAGTTCCTCGGAATTGCGTGCCACGTTAGCGCCGATGGAGGAGGAGCAGCTTGAAGCGGAAACATACACGGGGTAGTTGAATTTCTTTTCGATATCTTCAATAAGTGTGTCTATTTTATTAAGCTCGCTTCTGGAAAGACAGGTGTATTCAGGTACGGATATACCTGCCTCGCTGAGAAGTGAGTGGGTCATCTGCTTATCCATGCAGTGATTTGCGGTATCGGGATTGCAGTCGGTATAAGGAATACGCGAAAGCTTCAGAAGGCTCTGTATACGTCCGCCCTCGCCGTATTTTCCGTGAAGTGCGGAAAGCACTACGTCAACACGCTTTATGGCTGTGTCGCCGTCGCTCATTATGGTGATAATACCGGCGTGGATAGGGTCGGGGCTTATGATAGCGGAACAGCAGTCGCTGTTGTTTTCCCATGTGCCGAGGCGTATTTCGTCATAGTCACCGGGGAAATAGAGCCAGCGCCCTTTCTTTGTGATACCGACAGGGGTTACGTCGTATTTTTCCTTGGAAAGTCCGTTAAGGACAGAAAATGCGGACTGTAATGAAAGCTTATGGTCCTTGGTTGCGCCGCCGAAAAGGACGGCAACTCTTATCTTAGCCATTTTCTGCGTTCCTTTCTTCTGTTATGTCTGTGATGCATACATATATGCTTATTGTACCATATATATGTGAAAATTTCAATAGAAAACTGATAAATTATTTCAAAATGATAAAATAATAACAGGTGCGTGAAAGCACCTGTTACATAAAAATCATTCACCGTCTTTATAATCGGGCACTGCAAACCTGATTGCGTTCGGCACAATTTCTATTGTAAGCTCGCTGCCGAAGCAGAGCTCACCGTCTACAGTCGCCACGAAATCCTCGCCCCCCTGGAAGGTTACCTTTTTACAGCGGCGGTACATGATATATTCCGCAAATCTGGGGTCTTCCAGATGATTGCCCTTTTCATACGAACCGACCAGCGTAATGAATTTCGCGCGGGAAATGGGCTTTACAAGGCATAGCTCAATAAGACCGTCGTTGTTTTTTGAGCGTGGTGCGCACCTGAAGGAGCCGCCGTAATGTGTGCCGTTTGCGGCAGTGCAGAGCAGCAGCTCGCCTTCTTCGTTGAGCAGCTCGCCGTCGGCATAGACCATTGCATTTGTTTTCATGTTGGAGATAAAGCTCTTCACAACTCCTGAATAATAAGCATTCTTACCACCGATTATGGGCTTTTTCTTTATTTCGTTCATAGTTTTGCAGGCGTAAGCATCCAGTCCGCAGTTTATAACGTTTATGGAATACTTATCGCCGATTTTCATAAGGTCAACAGGCACGGCAGGCGCGGTTATGAGTTTTTCAACATCAAAAAAGCGTTCCCTACCGCCGTAATATTTAACGAAGTCATTGCCGCTTCCACAGGGGAAGCAAGCCACTTCGGCATTTTCAAAGCCCACAACGCCGTTTACAACCTCGCTCAGTGTACCGTCGCCGCCGCAGGCATAAAAACGGATTTTTTCAGCGGGGTGTTCGGTGCAGTATTTTCTGATAAAGCGTGTAGCGTCAAGAGGTCCTTTTGTGCGGTATATTTTAAAGTCGGCAGAGGTGTTTTTAAGGTCCTCAGCAAGGTCGCGGAGTCCCGAGTTTTTACCTGCTCTGGTGTTGATTATAAAACAATTCTTCATTATTTGTGATACCTTTCGTGGCGATTTTTGCCGTTTCTTAGCCATACTCACATAAAGTATAACATTCAAAAGCCTTTAAGTCAATAATAAAATTCTTTAAAAAGCTCAAAATCCGACATTTTTATTCAGTTTGTTCAGTCGGCGGGAAAGTCGGAACTTTCTCTTTTCTGCATTTTATCATGATAATACGTAAAAGTCAATGTAAAAAGAAAATCTGTAATCAATTTGTAACCTTTGAGGCGGTTTTGTAATCACTTTGTAACCTTTTTCCTATTGAAACCGCCGCATAGTTGTGGTATAATGGCTTTGAAATAACTTTTTGGAGGAAATAATGGCAAAAGCAGAGAAAAAGAAAATGAAATGGTATTATAAGCTGATAATAATTGTTCTTTCTGTAATCCTTGCAGGTGCCGCACTGCTTGCGGGTATCGGAGCTCTTGTTTATGAACAGTTTTTCGGTATACGATATGAAACCTATGCCCCATACGCTTTTCACACAGAGGATTTTGAAGGACTCATGTGCGCCGATTACGAGTTTACCTCGGACGCTGGGCAGAAACTGGCGGGTTATCTTTACCATAAAGGCGACGGAGAAGCCAAGGGTCTTATCGTATTTGCACACGGTCTGGGCGGCGGCGGTCATAATTCATATATGGACGGCATCGCATATATGGTGCAGAACGGGTACTACGTTTTCGCCTATGATGTTACGGGTAATGACAACAGCGAGGGCGACAGCGTAAAGGGGCTGCCCCAGGGCGTTATTGATTTGCAGTATGCTTTGGAATTTCTGGACAAGCAGGAAGAATTCTATCACCTTCCCGTAATGCTTATAGGTCACAGCTGGGGCGGTTATTCCGTAACCAATGTGCTTAATTACTATCCCGATGTCAGAGCGGTCGTGTCGATGGCTGGCTTTGATACCTCGATAGACCTGATTTACTCGTTCGGCTTAGAGTTCGCAGGCGAAGCGGGGATGAATATAATGCTACCCGTAATGAAAGCGTATGAAAAGCTGAAATTCGGCGATTACGCGGAAAGTACAGCCATGAACGGCTTTGCGAATTCCGAGGCAGCGGTTATGGTTATCCACAGCGACGATGATGAAACCGTGCCCCAGAAGTACGGTTATGATATATGGTACGAAAAGTACGGCGGCGACCCGCGTTTTACTTTTGTACAGCTTACAGGTCAGGGTCATAACGATTTTCTGAACGGCGAGGACAGAAGTGTGTACACCGAGGAGTTCAATGCCGAATTTGAAAAGTACAGGGATTCTCTTCCCGAGGATATTGCAGAAGAAAATTTTGAGACGCTTAAAATTGATTATATCAATAAAAATCTTGACCGTGAGCGCTGGTGCAACGGGGTAAATACCGAGCTTTTTGATGAAATTATTGCCTTTTTTGATGCAAATCTTGATTAAATTCAAGAAATTTTCATTTTACTATTAACATTTCGGCAAAAGTATGCTATAATATAAAGATAATGATGAAATAGTAATCCCTGAACATAAAAGAAAAGGAATTTATATGAGCAAAAATAAGAAGATAACCTATGTTAAAATCAAGGACGATGACTATTCGCCCGAAAAACGCCGCAAAACCAAGCGCGAAGCGGAAACGGAGAAGTATTACAAATCTCACCGTCACCCTGTTTTAAGTGCAGTAAGTGGCTTCTTCTCAACCATAGGTACAGCTCTGCTGTGCATGATACTTATTCTGGTAATCACAATATGTATTGTGGCGGTTGCCCTTACAGTTTATGTAATGCAGTTTGCGGAAAGCAGCTTTGACGTTGACCTTACGGACGTTGAGTTGTCATATTCAAGCTTTGTTTATGCCAAGGACGAAAACAACCAGGACGTACTTATCAAGCAGATAAGCAGTGATGAGAGCCGCGTGTGGGTAGAAATCGAGGATATGCCCCAGCACGTGTTGGACGCCTTTGTTGCCGTAGAGGACGAGCGTTTCTTTGAGCATGACGGCGTAGACTGGAGCCGAACCCTGAAGGTTACTGTTCAGGCGCTTTTCTCCGACGGTACGGCGGGCGGTTCGACCATCACCCAGCAGCTGGTTCGTGATATCACAAAGGATAACGAAACTACCTTCGGACGTAAGCTCCGTGAGATTTTCCGCGCCCTTTCCCTTGAAAACAAGTACACAAAATTCGATATTCTGGAAAGCTATCTGAACCGTATCGGCTTCGGCGGTACAGCCTACGGTATCGGCTCGGCGGCTTACCATTATTTTGATAAGGAGGTAAGCGAGCTTACCATAGCGGAAGCGGCAATACTTTCGGGACTTGTACGTTCACCGTCAAACTATAATCCTTATTCAAGCCTTCAGCAGTCCAAGACCCGTCAGGAATATGCCCTCGGTCACATGTATGAAAACGGATATATCACCACTGAGGAATATGAAAATGCGCTGGTTGAACAGGTAAAGTTCCGACTTCCTGTAGAGGGCGACTGGTACGGCTATGTGGACGAGCGCTATAACGATTATTACGGAATTTACGAGGACGACAACCAGGATTTATACTACGAAAACGTATCATGGGAAGAAATTCTTGGTGAGGATACCGCTTTTGCGTATGAATGGAACGGCAACTACACCGTTTCGCAGAACTGGTATGTTGACGCGGCTATGAACCAGATTGTAAGCGATCTTGCGGAGCTTTTTGATATTTCCTACACTGCGGCATGGGACAAGTTCTCCAGCGGCGGATACACTGCATATCTTAATATGGACATGAAAATGCAGGATACTCTTTCCGCAAAGTTTGCAGACCCCTACACCTGCCTTTCGGAATATGACACTAGTCTTCCTTCAGACAGCGACGACCTTATTCAGGGTGCTTTCGTAATCATGGACTACCGCGGAAATGTAAAGGCTATTGCGGGAGGTATAGGCGAAAAGCCCGGTGATAACTGCTTTAACCGTGCTACACAGGCGGTAAGCGCCATAGGTTCAACAATAAAGCCTATCGGCAATTACTCTCTCGCTATTGATATGAACGTTATAACCTATTCCACATTTATGAAGGACTCGTCGGGACGTATTCCCGCAGGATATGCAGGCGACGGCGCTTTTGCGGCGGAATCGGGCTATGATGAGGAAACTGATACAATCCGCTGGCCTCATAACTATCAGGAATCGGGCTTTGGTACAGGCAATTACTTCCCTGCATGGTATGCGGTTCAGAAGTCCACCAACACCATTGCGGCACGAACCATGCAGAAAATCGGTCTTACCAATGCATTTAACCACCTTGTTAATAAGCTTGGTTTCGAGCATCTCGACAGCACAAACGACGTAGCCTATGCGCCTCTTGCAACAGGTGCGCTTACCAACGGTGCAACTCTGGTAGAGCTTACTGCCGCTTATCAGGTGCTTGGCAACGGCGGTGTTTATTACAAGCCTTACTTCTATTCCAAGGTAGTTGACGCAAACGGTAAGGTAGTTCTTGAACAGGATACTACGGGCAAGCGTGCAATCTCCGAGGACAGCGCATGGATTACAAATCGTATGATGCTCAAGGTTATTCAGGACCCTTACGGAACAGGCCGTCATGCTATGCTGGACAATGTTGAGGTTGTAGGTAAGACAGGTACGGCGAACGATATGTCAAACCTTCTGTTTGCGGGACTTACCCCCAAGTACGTTGCCTGCTACCGTATTGCTCATGATGATAACCACGCAATTGCCACAAGCTCTCAGGCGGGCTATGCAGGATGGCGTACTCTTGCCAAGGTTTGGCACGACGTTATGGTTGACATTGTTGATACAAGCGTTGAACAGAGCTTCGTTCCCGACAGCAGTACTCTTGTACTGAATTACTGCAACGACACGGGTCTTCTGGCTACTTCATTATGTCCTGAGACAACTGTGGGCTATTACCGCGAATCCAATATTCCTAAGAGCTGCGATTCCAGACATGACGGAGAATACTGGGTTGAACACGACGAGGAAGAACCGCCTCTCTTTGAATAATTTATCATGTAACGGGCGACCGCAGGTCGCCCCTACATTTATTTTGAAAGGAATTAATTATGACATACAGACTTACAGCACCCTGCCACTTCGGGCTTGAAAAGACCCTCTCCTTTGAGCTGAAAAGGGCAGGAGGACAGGATATAAAGGCAAGCGACGGGCGAGTTGATTTTACAGGCGACGAGGCGGTTATCGCAAAGGCGAACATAACCTGTTCCGTTGCAGAAAGAATAGGGATTATCCTCGACAGCTTCACCGCCAAGAGCTTTGAGGATATTTTCACCCACATGAAGAATGTGCCGATTGAAGAATATGCAGGCAGGAACGATAAAATACACATTGTAAAGGGTCATTCCCTTAATTCTAAGCTCACCAGCATACCTGCAATTCAGCGTACCATGAAAAAAGCCTTCGTTCTGCGTATGCAGGACAAGTATAAAATAAGCACCCTCCCTGAAACAGGCGCGGTACTTCCTGTTCATTTCCTGCTTATGAAGGACAATATAACTGTCACTCTTGATACCTCGGGAACGGGGCTTCACAAGCGCGGCTACCGCGCAATGTCCAACGCGGCGCCTATCAAGGAAACTCTTGCGGCGGGTATAGTTGACCTTGCCCGTGTACGCGGAACAGACACGGTAATTGACCCTTTCTGCGGCAGCGGAACTATTCTTATTGAAGCGGCAATGAAGGCGGCGAATATTGCGCCATGCCTTAACCGTAACTTTGCGGCAATGGAATGGGGCTTCACAGACAAAAAGGTCTGGGCAGACGCATTTGACGAGGCGCGTGAGGCAATCCGTAAGGACTGCACCTTTATGGCGCTGGGTTATGATATAGACCGTGCAGCGGTTGAGCTTACCCGTGAAAATGCATGGAAGGCAGGCGTTGACAAGTATATCAGGGCTGAACGCAGGGCGGTAAAGGATTTCGTTTACCCTGAAGGAAAGTCCAAGATTATAACTAACCCGCCTTATGCGGAAAGAATGGGCGATATAGCGGAAGCAAAGGAGATTTATAAGACCATGGGTAAGCGAATGCTGCCCCTTGGTGAAAACGAGCTTTATGCAATCACTTCAGTAGAGGATTTCGAAACCCTTTTCGGTGAAAAGGCAAGCAAAAACCGCAAGCTGTATAATGGCATGCTGCTTTGCAGACTGTATTCGTATATCGGCAAATAAATAAAAAGGGAGCGTAGTGTGCTCCCTTCAGCCTGTCGAAAAAGCCCGGCTTTCCGCTGGACTTTTTCAACAGGCTGATTTTATTTTTAATGTAACACTCCTGCCCTTTCTGAATATACTATAACGATACTGATTTTCACGGAGGTGTTGTTATGTGCGGTATTGCAGGCTGGGCAGATTTCAGAACAAGCCTTGAAGACAAGGATGTAATAATGACAAAAATGCGGCAGTGTATATCACACAGAGGCCCCGATAGCGAGGGCGATTTTTCTGATACGCATTGCCGCCTTTCCCATACCCGTCTTGCGGTAATTGATGTGGAGCGCGGCAAACAGCCCATGAGCAGCGGAGCCTACACAATCGTCTACAATGGCGAGCTTTACAATACGGCCGATATCCGCAGCGAGCTTATAAAAAACGGCTGTGCGTTTGATACACACAGCGATACGGAGGTGCTTTTAAAGGCATATATTACGTGGGGTGAAGGCTGCCTGGAAAAGCTCAACGGGATTTACGCCTTTGCGGTCTGGAACAGCGTTGAAGAAACACTGTTCATGGCGCGGGACAGAATAGGTGTAAAGCCCTTTTTCTATTATCCTTATGAGCATGGCATAATCTTTGCTTCGGAGCTTAAAGCTATCCTTTCGCACCCTTACGTAAAGCCTGTTATTGATAGGGAAGGCGTGACTTCACTCATGCTTCTGGGGCCTGCAAGAAAGGGAGGCCTGGGTGTTTTTAAGGGTATTGAAGAGTTACAGCCCGGGGAATGTGCGGTATTCTCAAGTAAGGGCTTCAGAAAGCGGCAGTACTGGTCTCTTGAAGCAAAGCCTCATACCGAATCTCTTTCCGAAACTATGAATCATCTGCGTTATCTGCTTCTGGACAGCATAAACCGCCAGTTGGTAAGCGATGTACCTCTTTGTACATTTCTTTCGGGCGGACTGGATTCCAGCCTTATAAGCGCAGTGGCGGCGCGAAGATACAAGAGCGAGGGGAAAACCTTGTCCACTTATTCCGTGGATTATAAGGATAATCGTAAAAACTTTGTAGCTTCAGCCTTTCAGCCTGATGAGGATGCTCCGTGGATAGTGAAAATGAGCGAATTTATCGGTTCACACCACACAAATGTTGAAATCGACTCTCCGCTCCTTGCAGAAGCACTTATCCCCTCCATGAGAGCGCGCGACCTGCCGGGAATGGCTGATGTGGACAGCTCGCTTTATCTTTTCTGCGGCGAGGTAAAGAAAAATTTCACTGTTGCGGTCAGCGGTGAATGCGCCGACGAACTCCTGGGAGGATATCCCTGGTTCCATAAAAAGGAACTGCTTAATATCAGCGGATTCCCATGGTCGGGAGCAACAGCAGAGCGTGCAGGTCTGCTGAAAGCGGGTGTGTTGGGCGATATTTCTGCTGAAGAATACGTAAACGCGGCGGCGAAGGCTACTACGGACAGAACCTCTTATCTTGATACAGATACCGATGATGACAGAGCAATGCGGCGTATGTTCATGCTGAATTTTTACTGGTTCATGCAGACGCTTCTCGACAGAAAGGACCGTTGCTCCATGGCGCACGGCTTAGAGGTGCGCGTACCCTTCTGCGACCACAGAATAGCAGAGTACGCCTACAATATACCCTGGGAAATGAAGGCTCTCGGCGGGCGGGAAAAGGGGCTTGTGCGGAAAATTGCCGAGGAGTTTCTGCCCTATGATGTGGTATGGCGCAAGAAATCCCCTTATCCCAAGACTCATAATCCCGATTATATGCGGCTTGTCTATGACAGGTTCAGATTTTTAGCTTCTGAAAAGGATTTCCGCCTTACGGAAATTCTCGACAGAGAAAAGATAACCGAGCTTATAGCCAGCGAAGGAAGAAGCTTTTCAAAGAACTGGTATGGTCAGCTTATGTGCACTCCGCAGATGTTTGCATATCTTATCCAGCTTGAAATGTGGCTTAGGGAATATGATGTGAAGATAGAATTATAACAGGACAGGGCGGACGCATTGCGTCCGCCCTGAGTTGATTATGTTGTTTTTACTTAACCGTCACAACCTTAGAATAAGAGCTGTAATACTTCTTACCGTCAACGGTCTTGTAGGAACGGATTTTGAACTTGTAGTTGTACTTGTCAAAATCCAGCTTGGAGCTTGTATAGCTGGTCTTGCTGCCTGAAACTGTTGCGAGCTTCTTATAGGACTTACCGCCGTTTGTTGAGTAGTAAATCTGATACTTTTCAGCACCCTTTATCTTTGCCCATGAGAATTTCGCCTTTGTATCGGATTTCTTGCTTACTTTAAGAGTTGCCTTCTTGGGGACAATCTTGTAGGTAAGGGTCTTTGAGCCTGTGTAATCGCCTTTACCAGTGATGGTAACGCTCGCTGTACCGATGTTCTTGCAGTTCTTGTAGGTTAAGGTGTAGTCAACACCGTTTTTGAGAAGAGTGCTGCCGTCCTTTACAGTTACGGAAGCCTTGATTTCCTTGCCTGTATATGCCTTGTTGGAGATCTTGGAGATTTTGAGGGTGGAGATATCAGTAGCTTTCTTTGTATCTTCAACAACGGGAGTTTCGGCGGGCTTATCGGAAGCTGCAACCTTTTCAAAGTCTGTCTTTACGATGCATTCACCGGGGCCGTCCTTGTAAAGCTTCTTTTCTTCTCTCAGAATTGTGCCGCGCCTTACAGTTGCTTCGGTGCAATTAGAAATTTTTGCAATAAAGTCAGCAGTTGCGCCTTTATTGGTGAATCTGAAGCCGCGTTCTATTTTTTTCTGGGGATTGCTTAAATCAACATTCTCGCCTTTTACAGTGAAGCTGACATCTGTTAACTCTTCACGGTTGCCGGGTTTGCCGTTTGCATTGTACGGAGCAAAATAAACAACGCATATTTCTTCCTTTGCTCTGAACTGATTCAGATAAGTAAAGTTGATGGTATAAACGCCTTCTTTAGTGGCAAATTCAATATCGGTATAGTTTATTTCAGAAGCCTGATAAGCAAGACGCTCGTTTGTTCCTTCATCATAGCCTATGCCGCCGAGTGTAATTATGTAGTAATTACCGTCAACCTCGCCCTTTAAGGTGTATTCAGACGGGTATCTGCCCGCGCTTGCGGTGATTGTACCAGCACACACAGTGCTTACAATCATCACTGCTGCCATAAATGCAGACAGCATTTTTTTTAAAATTTTCATTGAATCTTCCTCCTATAAATTATTTAATATACTTATAATATACATTAATTTGGAAATCTTGTCAATAGTTTGTTTTATTTTAACAGAGTTTTGTCTGAAATATGCCTAAAAATAGCAGTTTCAACCGATGGATTTTGTTAAACTTTTAGCATTTAAATCATTGAAAACAGTCAAAAATAGTGGTATACTGAAGTAAAAGAGAAAAACGGGAGAGACATTACAGGAAAGGACAGTTAAAATGTATATCTTTGATAGTCACGTTCACATCTATCCCGAAAAAATCGCTGATAAGGCGGCGCAGAATATAGGTGCGTTCTATGATATTCCCATGACCTTCAACGGAAGTATACCGATGCTGCTTGCTGAGTGTGAAAAAGCGGGCGTAAACCGCTGTCTTGTTCACTCAGTAGCAACGACCCATGAACAGGTTCAGAAAATAAACGATTTTATTTCCGCCAGCGTTAAGGAATACCCCGATAAGTTTGTGGGCTTCGGCTCGCTTCATCCGTCCATGAGTGCTGACGAAGCGGACGAAGAGCTTAAAAGAATGCTTGAAATCGGTCTTATGGGCGTTAAGCTCCATCCCGATTTTCAGAAATTCAATATAGACGACAAGCACGCAATGGAGCTTTACGAGGTAATTGACAACCGCCTGCCGATTCTTTTTCATACGGGCGACAAGCGCTTCGGATATTCCGCACCACACAGGCTTGCAGCGGCGGCAAAACGTTTTCCGGAGCAGAGAATGATAGGCGCCCACTTCGGCGGCTGGTCGGAATGGGAGGACGCGCAGAAGTGCCTTACAGACCTTGAAAATGTATGGGTGGATACCTGCAGTTCACTTGCTTTTGTAACTCCCGAAAAGGCTGAGGAGTATATCAGAGCTTTCACAGAGGACAGGGTTTTCTTCGGCACTGACTATCCCATGTGGAGCGCTTCGGAAGAGATTGAGCGCATAAACCGCCTTAATCTTACGGACAGTGCAAGGGAAAAGATTTTCTATAAAAATATCTGTGGCTTCCTCGGAATTGACGCAGGAGTATAAAATTCAGTAAAAACACGGGCTGTACCGCTTATTTTGGGGTACAGCCTATTGACTTTTTACGATAATTTGGTATAATATTAGAGTATATTTTTCTACACAAAATGAAAGGAAGACGTAAAGCCAATGAAATGGACAGGTCTTAATGATTTAAGAGAAAGCTATCTTAAATTCTTTGAAAGCAAAGGACACCTCAGAATGAATTCCGCACCCCTTGTACCTCAGGGCGATAATTCCATTCTTTTAATCAATGCGGGTATGACACCTCTCAAGAAGTATTTCCAGGGTATAGAAACTCCTCCCTGCAAGAGAGTGACAACCTGCCAGAAGTGTATCAGAACACCTGATATTGAAAACGTAGGTAAGACCGCAAGACACGGTACTTATTTTGAAATGCTCGGCAACTTCTCCTTCGGTGATTATTTCAAGCACGAGGCTACCGCATGGGCTTGGGAATACCTCACAAAGGAGCTTGAAATCGAACCTGAAAAGCTCTGGATTACAATTTACGAAGAGGACGACGAGGCAGGCGAAATCTGGGCAAACGAAGTGGGCGTACCCCGTGAAAGAATTATAAAGCTTGGCAAGAGCGAGAACTTCTGGGAACACGGAAGCGGTCCCTGCGGTCCCTGCTCAGAAATTCATTTCGACCGCGGCGAAAAGTACGGTCCCTTTGAAAGTTTTGAACAGGCAAGCGACTGCGACAGAATCATCGAAATCTGGAACAACGTTTTCACTCAGTTTGATAATGACGGTCACGGCAACTATACTCAGCTTGCAACCAAGAATATTGACACAGGTATGGGTCTTGAAAGACTTGCCTGCGTAATGCAGGGTGTTGACAATATGTTCGAGGTTGACACAATCCAGAATATCATCAAGCGTATCTGTTCAGTTGCCGGCAAGACCTATGGCGACAACTACAAGGAAGACGTTTCTATCCGTGTAATTACCGACCATGCAAGAGCTACAACATTCATGGTAGGCGACGGCGTAAGACCCTCCAACGAGGGCAGAGGCTATGTTTTAAGACGTCTTTTAAGAAGAGCTGCAAGACATGGCAGACTTTTAGGCGTTACAAAGCCCTTCCTTACTGAAATTGTTGACCAGGTTATCCTTGAGAACAAGAACGCTTACCCTGAGCTTGAGGAAAAGCGTGAATATATCATAAAGGTTATCGCAACCGAAGAAGAAAGCTTTAACCGTACAGTTGAAAAGGGCAGCCAGATGCTTTCCGAGCTTATTGAAAAGCTCGGCGAAAACGGCGTATTAAGCGGCGACGATGCATTCAAGCTTCACGACACCTACGGCTTCCCTCTTGACCTTACAAAGGAAATCCTTGAAGAAAAGGGTCTTACACTTGACGAAGAGCGCTTCATGGAGCTCATGAAGGAGCAGAAGCTTACAGCACGTGCTAATCAGGCGTTCAAGGGCGGCTGGGACGACGCTGCGGCTGACGCACTTTCGGGAATCAAGACAAAGTTTGTGGGCTACACTGACCTTACAGCCGAGACAAAGATTCTCGCTATGCTGAAGGACGGCGCGCTTGTTGACACTGTTGACGGCGGCGATGTGGCTGTTGTAATTGAAACAACTCCTTTCTACGCTGAAAGCGGCGGTCAGGTAGGCGATACAGGTACAATCACAAACGGCGACAATGTTCTCCGTGTTCTTGATACAAAGAAAATCGGCGGCGGCCAGTTCGTATGCTACTGCTCCGTTGAAACAGGTACATTCATGACAGGCGACGCTGTTACAGCAGAGGTTGATAAGGAAAAGAGAATGGCGACCGCAAGAAACCACACCAGCGCACACCTTCTTCAGTCTGCGCTTCGTACTGTACTCGGCGACCATGTTCACCAGGCAGGTTCCTACGTTGACCCCCAGAGATGCCGTTTCGACTTCTCTCATTTCAGCGCAGTTACTCCCGATGAGCTCCAGCAGATTGAAGCTCTCGTAAATAAGGAAATTTTAGCGGCAGTTCCCGTAGTTACTGAGGAATTACCTATCGAAGAAGCAAAGAAGAAGGGTGCTATGGCACTCTTCGGTGAAAAGTACGGCGACGTTGTACGCGTAGTAAGTGTTACTGACGGATATTCCACAGAATTCTGCGGCGGTACACACCTTGACAATACTTCCAAGGCTGGTCTTTTCAAGATTATTTCCGAAACCTCGGTTGCTTCAGGCGTAAGAAGAATTGAAGCAGTTACAGGTGCAGGCGTTCTTGAAGCACTCGCAGAGGCAAAGAACACTGTTCAGGCAGCGGCAGATGTGCTGAAGCTTGCTAACCCCAACGCTCTCGTTCAGCGCTGTGAGGCTCTCCAGAATGAGCTTTCCGAAGCAAAGAAGGAGATAGACAAGCTCGAAAGACAGATTTCCGCAGCGGCTATGGCTGATGTTACAGGCGGCGCTGTTGAAATCAGCGGCATAAAGGTATTCTCCGCAGTTCTCGCAGGCACAGTAGGTGACAGCTTACGCAAGGCAGGCGACGACCTCAAGAGCAAGAATGACAGCTTTATTGCAGTTCTTGCAGGTCATGCAGACGGTAAGGGCAATTTCCTCTGTATCTGCAGCAAGGAAGCAGTTGCAAAGGGTGCAAATGCAGGTCAGATTGTAAAGCAGATTGCGGCAATTGCAGGCGGCAAGGGCGGCGGAAAGCCCGACAGTGCAATGGCAGGTATTGCAGACGTTTCCAAGATTGACGAAGCACTTGCAGCACTTGAAGGTATTGCGGCAGAAATGTTAAAGTAAAGATTAGCACCGCACAAGGCTGTGAAAGGTCTTGTGCGGATTTATACTAAGAAAGGTATGGTAAAAATCATGGATTGCTTATTCTGTAAGATTATTTCGGGCGAAATCCCTTCTGAAAGAGTTTACGAAAGCGAAACAGTCGTTGCTTTCAAGGATATCAACCCTCAGGCTCCCGTTCATATTCTGATTATTCCTAAAATTCATATAGAAAGCATCGCTGAAATCACCGAGGACACAGTAGGCGTTACAGCAGAAATTATGCTTGTTGCACGCCAGCTTGCACAGGAGTTTCATCTCGGTAACGGCTACCGCGTAATTACAAATATCGGTGACGACGGCGGACAGACTGTTCATCACCTGCATTTCCACCTTCTCGGCGGAAAGAAGCTTACCGAGCAGATGTGCTGATTAACGGTACTGCGAAGCACAAATACGCCATAACAGGTTTCATATACCTATTAGGGCTTATTTGTGCTTCTTTTATGGAAATAACAGCTTTGATTGCTGTATTTGTTATTCTTGTGGCAGCTTGCGTGCTGTGTCTAAGAAAAAGACGGCTTATAAGCTTCTACACAGCAGTAATTGCTGTGTCATTCATTGTTATGGGAATTTATCGTCTTGCTGTTATTGAGCCTTGTTATGAGCTTGCGGAAAAGACAGTGGAGGTATCCGGCACTGTCACTGAAACTTTAAGCCCCGATAATGATACCGTAATGCTCAGTGTCTCAGGTGCGGCAGAGGGAACTGCGGTAAAATTCACTCTGTTCACGGCGGATAAAGGCATAACGGTCGGGGATACGGTAGAGCTTACAGCAGTGTTCCGCCGTCTTAAGGACACAGGCTATTTTGCGGAGGAGTCATATTACTACTCCAAAGGTATATTCCTGAAAGCCTACGCACGCGGAGATATTGCTGTGACGGAAGGTACGGCCAATCTTGTTTCACACATAACCGGGCTTTCCCGCTATTTCAGGGAAAAGACAGGCGTTCTGCTGAATGACGGCTCTGCGGGGCTTGTAAACGCTATGCTTTTTGGTGACAAGTCAGGACTTTCCACCGAGCTGAAAACCTGCATTACCCGTTCAGGCGTATCGCATCTTACCGCGGTTTCGGGTATGCACCTTTCGCTGCTGGTATGCCTGTTTGTATCTGCAGTAAATGCAGTATTCAAGGGAAGAAAATCTTTCACGGCAATTGCAGCGGTGCTGTTTACAGGTTTTCTCATGGTGTTCTTCGGGCTTACAGCTTCTGTACTGCGCTCGGGCTTCATGATGATTATTTCTCACTGCTCGTTTTTCTTCCGCAGAAAGAGCAACACTGTAGATTCTGTCGGCGGTGCGCTTCTTATAATTCTTCTGGCAGAACCTTTCGCCTGTCGTGACGTGGGGTTATGGCTGTCGGTACTGGGTACTCTTGGGGTAGGCGTTATGTCTCCCGCAGTGTGCAGGAGATTGAAGCACAATAACTATATCATAAAAGCATTATCCGCTTCAGTTTGTGCGGCTGTATGTGCTGCACCCGTCGGTATGCTCTGCTTCGGTGGAATTTCCACTGTGGCTATGATAACCTCGGTGGTTTTACAGCCGTTTTTCACAGTTGTTATTGCGTTGACTCCTGCAGCGGTAATATTTCCGTTTCTTTCAGGGACATTGCTTTTTGCTTCAGGCAGCTCTGCTAAGATTATGGATCATATAATAACTCTGCTGGGCAGTTCGACTTACTCATATATCGAGGTTGAAGAAGAGACAATTATACCTTGTATCGCAATAATCGCCGTGTTTTCAGCAGTCTTTTTTATAACAGGAAATCAAAAACGGGTTCCGCTTCTGGTTTTGCTGTCGGCTGTTTCCTTCTGCGGCGGCCTTGCGGCTTCTTCGATTCTGGAAATGGACAATATCAGTATTGTGGTTTATTCCGACGGAACCAATGCGGTTACAGAGGTTTATGACGGAAAGGGTATCTCGCTTTATACCCATGAGTACAATGACCGCACGGCGGATATGATTTATGAATGTGCGGCGGGAGAAAGCCTTGAGCTTATCTGTATCTCTGAAAATACAGGCGATAATATTCTGCCTGATTATGACTGCACGGTACATACTCCCGAGAGCGGCAGTATGCGCTATGACGTAAGCGGTGAATACAGTGTTATTGTTCACCGCGGTGAAATAATACTGGAAATAAGAGGTCTCACTGTGGGAATTCTGCCGACTGACAGTAAAACATTTTGTGATGCGTCGATTTATACGGGATATACTGAAAATTTTACAGGCGGCGGAAAGTCTGCAACTATTTTATGTGATAAAAGGTTTTATAAT
This sequence comes from Ruminiclostridium sp., assembly GCA_017472865.1. Taxonomy (GTDB): domain Bacteria; phylum Bacillota; class Clostridia; order Oscillospirales; family Ruminococcaceae; genus Ruminiclostridium_E. Next base: position 21,943 of record JAFUNV010000045.1, read on the forward strand.
TGGAACAATAATGTAAATGCCTGCTATGAACGGGCAGAGCTTATAATAAATCCTGAGGGTATGCTTGCTCTCAGATAGAGAAAGGACGGCGGAAATGAACCTTACCGAGGAAAAGCTTAACGGCGACATACGCGGCGGAAGAATAGGCCGTGTTTATTTTCTTTACGGAAAAGAGCCGTTCCTTGTAAAGACATATACCGATAAAATAATAAAGAAAACGGTGGGAGATGACCCACTGGATTTCAACTTCATGCGTCTCAGCGGAAACCCCGATACCGCCGCGCTCAACGACTATCTGGAGGGGCTGCCTGTTTTTGCTGAAGTAAAAACCATAATCGTAAACGACGTTGACCCCGAAAAAATGGACAAGGAGACGCTGGAGACATATATTGAAATAATCGGGAATATCCCCGACACCTCTGTGCTGATTTTCAGCGTTACGGGTATTCAGACGGACGATAAGAAGGCTAAAACCAAGAAATTCATTGCCGCAGTGGAAAAAGCAGGTACTGTATGCAGGCTTGACGGAATTCCACAGGCGAAAATTGCGGGGCTTATTGTAAAAAAAGCCGCAAAGCAGGGTATAGTAATCTCAGGTGAGGACGCAATGTATCTGAGCGAACGGGTGCTGTGCAACATGACCCTTGTCAGCGAAGAAACCACAAAGCTCATGAGCTACGTGGGCAAGGGCGGAACAATTACCCGTGAGATTATAGACAGAATGGTGGGTAAACTGCTGGATACCAGTGTTTATGAGCTTGCAACTGCCATAAATTCGGGAAAAAGGGCAGAGGCATTCCGCATTCTGGACGACCTCATGGCGGAAAGAATAGAGCCTGTCATAATTTTATCCGCGCTTTCCGGCACGTATCTTGATTTCTACCGCGCGAAGATTGCCAAAATCACAGGGGTTCTCCCACCACAGGCAGCGGAGCAGTTCGGTTATCCGAAAAATCGTGAATGGGTGCTTAATAAGGCGATGAACGCTGTTTCAAAGCTGACTGTTGGCTACCTCAGAAACACAGTATTTATTCTGAGCCGTGCGGATATTGAAATAAAATCTGTTGCCGTTGATGCAAGAATTATTCTTGAAGAGGCGGTAGCGAGACTTTTCGTGGCGGGTGAAGAAAAATATGGCTGATAATAAGAAAATAACCGTAAAGCAGCCTGTAATAGTTGAAGGAAAGTATGACAAGATAAAGCTCGAGAGCGTTATTGACGGGCTTATTCTTACAACCGATGGCTTCCGCATCTATAAGGATAAGGAAAAAACCGCCCTGATACGTGCCTTTGCGGAGAAGGTGGGGGTAATAATTCTTACAGACAGCGACGGCGCTGGCTTTCAGATACGCAACCACCTTAAAGGCTGTATAAAAAACGGTAAGATATATAACGTGTACATTCCCGATATTTTCGGTAAGGAAAAGCGCAAGGACAAGCCTTCAAAGGAAGGCAAGCTCGGCGTAGAGGGGATAGATACCGAAATTCTGCTCAGTGCCTTTGAAAAGGCGGGTATTTTCTCAGAAAACGAGGGAGAAGCCCAGTGGCTCACAAGGGCGGATATGCTGGACGACGGGCTTATAGGCCTGCCCGACAGCTCACAGCTCAGAAAGCGTCTTACGTCGGAGCTGAAGCTTCCCGAAAGGCTCAGCACTGCCGCGCTTATGGAGGTGCTCAACCGCCTTTATACGAGGGAAAGCTATGAAGCTGTACTTAATAAAATAAAGGAGGAAAATTAAATGGTATTTTCCAGTCTGGTGTTTATATTCCTGTTTTTCGTGCTGACGATGCTGATTTATTACGCAGTACCCTTCAAGCTGAAAAACTTTGTAATTCTTGTAAGCGGTTTTGTTTTCTACGCATGGGGCGAGCCGAAATATGTGGTTATAATGCTGATTTCCACTCTTATTGACTATTTTGCAGGACTTACAATGCACAAATTCAATGACAATATCGTTATAAAGCGCATAGCTCTTATCGTTTCGCTGGTTATGAACCTTTCGTTGCTTGGTATTTTCAAGTACAGTGACTTTATCTTCGGCAGCATAAACGATATTTTCGGTCTGTCGCTGGAAAATCCCTTCCTTGATTTGACTAACGGATTGTTCGGTGCAATCTTCGGTTCAAAGCCCGAAAGCTACCTGCCGCTTCCTATCGGTATCAGCTTCTTCACCTTCCAGTCCATGTCCTACACTATTGACATGTATCTCGGCAAGGTAAAGGTTCAGAAGAATCCTATCTCCTTCACAGCCTTTGTAACTCTCTACCCTCAGATTGTTGCAGGACCTATCGTCCGTTATGACGACGTGGCGGCTGAGCTGGACAAGAGAGAAATCAACCTCGACCTTATCTATACGGGTATTGTCCGTTTTATCACGGGTCTCGGAAAGAAAATAATTATAGCCAACGGTATAGGTCAGCTCTGGAACGAGGCATTTGCTCTCATGGGTCCTGAAATGTCGGTACTGACGGCATGGCTGGGAATAATCGGCTACACCCTTCAGATTTATTTTGACTTCTCGGGCTATTCCGATATGGCTATCGGTCTCGGAAAGATGATGGGCTTCAATTTCCCCGAAAACTTCGACTACCCCTATCTTTCAAAAAGCATAAGCGAATTCTGGCGCCGCTGGCACATGACTCTCGGCGCATGGTTCAAGAGCTATGTATATATCCCTCTCGGCGGTAACCGGAAGGGCACAGGCAGAACAGTCTTCAACCTTGCGGTTGTATGGGTTCTGACAGGTATCTGGCACGGTGCAAGCTGGAATTTTATCCTCTGGGGAACTCTTTACGGCGTATTTATCATCTGCGAAAAGCTGTTTCTCGGTAAAATTCTCAAAAAGCTTCCTACCTTCATAAGCTGGCTTTATACGATGCTTCTGGTAATTCTCGGCTGGGTGCTTTTCGTAACGCCCGACCTGCCCACAGCCTTCAGCTATATGGGTACAATGTTCGGTACAACAGGTATCCTTGCGGACAACAGTGCACTGTATCTGCTTCTGAATTATGGCGTAATGCTGGTACTGGGTATTTTTGCAAGCACCGACGCATGGAAGATTATAGTAGAAAAGCTCAGCGCAAAAGCACCCACAGCGGTAAATTATATTACACCTGTGGCAAAGGTTGCGGTGTTTATACTCTGCATAGCATATCTTGCTGACGCAACCTATAACCCGTTCTTATATTTCAATTTCTAAGGAGGTAAAGTCATGAAATCAAAAGCATATAAAATAATACTCGTGGCAGCCTTCTTTGTGATACTGCTGATAATTCCCGTTCTCACCTTTATAAATCTCCCCGAGGAGGAGAGACCATTTTCGGAAAATGAAAACCGCTATCTTTCAGCTTTCCCGAAAATATCCTCAGAGACATATTTCGATAAATCTGCTATGACAGGCTTTGAGGAATGGTTCTCTGACAGATTTTTCGGCAGAGAGGGCTGGATAAAGATAAAGAACGCCACTGAACGCTTTATCGGAAAGACCGAGGTCAATGGTATATTTACAGTAGACGACCGCATGATGCAGAAATGGTCAGGTTATGACAAGGAGTTTATCGACAAGAATATCAGCGCTATAAATGTTTTCACAGAGCGTCATTCTGATATTCCCGTAAGCTTTATGCTGGCTCCCACCTCGCAGGAGATATACGGAAATCTGCTCCCCGACTGCACACCTATAGGAAGTCAGTCCGAGCTTAATGAATACTGCCGCGAAAATCTCAATTGTCAGGTGATTGATATTTTCCCCGCTCTTAAAGCTCACGCTGAGGAGTATATCTATTACCGCACAGACCATCACTGGACAACCTACGGAGCGTATATCGCGTATGCGGCTGCGGCTGAGCAGCTGGGATATCAGGCGACTCCTCTTTCAAGCTTTGATATTGAGCACGCCAGCAGTGATTTCAGGGGTACGCTTTATTCAAAGACCCTTGACGACAGCGTAACGCCCGACATAATGGACTATTACCATTTCAACGGCAAGGCTGCGGATATCACTCTTACAATTAACGATGGTTATGGCGAAAAGGAATATGACAGCCTTTATTTCCGCGAATACCTTGAAGTAAAGGACAAGTACTCCTCATTTATGGGCACAAACTCACCTGTTATGAAGATTACCTCCAACGAAAACCCCAATGGTCAGTCTATCCTTATTTTCAAGGACAGTTACGCACACGCTTTTATACCTTTTCTTGTGAATCATTACAGCAATATCACAATCCTCGACCTCAGATATATCAACGCAAGCTACAACAGCATTGTTGATATGAGCGAGTTTGACAGCGTGCTTATTCTTTATAACGCTATCACCTTCTCTGAGGACACAGGCCCTGTTAAGCTGAGGTTTGAATAAAAAGGCGAGCCGCCTTTGGCAGTTCCTGCCTTTTAGAAGCTTGATCTTTGCAAAACAGGCAAAACGGCAGGGCTTGCAGTTGTGCATAATGTAATATTATCAAGGCTAGCCGCCTTTGGCGGTGTTTCAATCTTTTATAAAAAAATTAATCCCGCATAACTGCGGGATTAGTTGTTTGTATAAAAACAGGGGATTGCTTACAGGGGCAACCTGCGGTCGCCCGCTTTTTATCTTATTTTATAAGCTACGGCGGATACCATCCGGTATCCGCCGTTAATCTTTTCAAATTTTAAACAGGCATAACCTTGTTAGCCTTATCAGCATGAACGTTGTCGATACCGTTGTTCTTGTCGCGGCGCTTTTCAAAGAATTTTTCAGCAACCTGACCGAACATTGCGTAGCTTAAAACATCCTCTTCCTGCTCTGTCCACTTTGCAGCGTCAGCCTTGAGCTTTTCAAGCTCGGGAGCAATCAAGTCTGCGGGGCGGCAGTCGATAGGAGTTTCATCACCTAAAATCTTCTTGCGGAATTCGGGGCTGATAGGTGCGGGAGTCTTACCGTATTCACCCTTTACGAGACCCTTGAATTCCTTGGTGACTGTCTTGTAACGCTCGCCCATAATAACGTTGAATACAGCCTGTGTACCAACAATCTGGGAGGTAGGAGTTACAAGAGGCGGGAAGCCTGCGTCCTCACGCACTCTGGGAACTTCTCTTAAAACTTCTTCAAACTGGTCGGACTTTCCTGCCTGCTTAAGCTGAGAAAGAAGGTTAGAGAGCATACCGCCGGGAACCTGATAGATAAGCGCGTTAGCGTCAACTGCAAGCATCTTGGGGTCAAGAAGACCGCTGTCGATATACTTCTTTCTGAGACCCATGAAGTAGTCACGGATTTCAGTAAGAAGCTTTAAGTCAAGACCTGTGTCGTACTCTGTGCCCTGAAGTGCGGCAACCATGGACTCTGTGGGAGCGTGGGAGGTGCCGAGAGCGAGAGGAGACATAGCTGTGTCGATTACGTCAACGCCTGCTTCGATACCCTTCAATAAGCACATGGAAGCAAGACCGGAGGTGTAGTGTGTGTGGAGCTGAATCGGAATCTTTACATTAGCCTTGAGAGCCTTTACGAGCTTTTCGGTTTCGTAAGGAGTAAGGAGAGCAGCCATATCCTTGATGCAGATGGAGTCTGCGCCTGCTTCTTCAATCTTCTTGGCGTAGTTTACATAGTAATCAGTAGTGAAAACATCGCCTAAGGTATAGGAAATAGCAATCTGAGTGTGAGCGCCTTCCTTCTTGGCAGCCTTAACAGCGGTTTCAAGGTTTCTGATATCGTTGAGTGCGTCAAAAATACGAATAATATCAATACCGTTTGCAACAGACTTCTGAACGAAATATTCAAGAACGTCGTCAGCATAATGACGATAGCCAAGCATATTCTGACCGCGGAAAAGCATCTGAAGCTTGGTGTTGGGCATTTCCTTCTTTAAAA
>JAFUNV010000046.1 GCA_017472865.1 Ruminiclostridium sp.
AGTCTTTTATCCTTGAAACGGGTAATATCCCCGTGGACGTCGCCTGTAACAAGTATCATTTATTTCTCCTGTAACCCGAATCAATAAAAAATTTTATATATTGACGAAAAAAGTCTTTTATTTTTTTGAAAAGTATGGTATACTATAATAGTATCTTTATAATTATACGTATAAATTACGCTTAAATAATATTATATACAAAAAAGGTGGTTTTGTCTATATGCGAAATATAAAAATTACTGCTGTTCTTACAGCTTTTCTTTTCACATTTGCTGTATTTTTCACCGATATGGGCGCGATAAATGCCGAAGCGGCGTTCACTCCTGATGTGGATATACAAAGCTCGGGCTATTATATGGTAAATCTGGACCTGGATACGGTTATTGCCGCTAAAAACGAGCATGACCGCTGCTACCCTGCCTCCGTTACCAAGGTTATGACCGCTATTGTAGCCCTTGAAAACTGCTCCAATCTTGAACGCGAAGTTGCCGTTACATACGCAGCTACCAACGAGTTCTGGGAGGATAACCCCAACTATACAGGCGCAGGCACCTGCGGCCTTGATGTAGGTCAGACAGGTCTTACTATGCGCGACTGCCTTTACGGAATGCTTGTTCAGTCGGGCTGTGAAGCGGCTAACGTTATCGGTATCAATATTGCAGGCGATTTACCCACCTTTATTGACCTGATGAATAAGAAGGCACAGGAGCTGGGCATGACCAATACTCATTTCAGCAACACCCACGGCTTATGGCATGCAGAAAACTACTCCACTCCCTACGACCTTTATCTTATGTGCCGTTATGCTTACGAAAAGCACCCTACCTTGATTGAAATATCAAATACGCAGGAATACACTCTCCCCGCAAATACCTATAACCCCAACCCCTATACAATAATCAATACCAACGCGCTTATCAGAAATATTGACGAAAACGTTTATTATTACGAATACGCAAAGAATATCAAGACAGGCTCCATTGACGTATACTGGGACGCTGCGGGCAACGAGCACCCGGGTATGATGAATATGGCTTCCATGGCTACCCAGAACGGCTTCAACTATCTGCTGGTAACCACAGGCGCACCCTACTATGACGCCGAAGGTGTAAAGACCAATGCACATTTTACCGACCATATCGCCATGTACAAATGGGCTTTCCGCACCTTTGACATCATGGAAGTGCTCAACGAGCACATGGTTATCACCAACTTAAAGGTTGATATGGGCGAGGAAGCTGATACTGTAATTTTAAAATCCTCCTCAGCCTTCTCTACCCTTCTGCCGAGAAATCTGGACACCAACGTAATCGAACAGAGAATTACCATAACCGCCGACATGAACGACAACAAGGCTGTTGTTGCACCTATTGAAAAGGGACAGGTAATGGGTACGCTCGACCTGGTTATGGACGGCGAGGTTATCGCTACACGAAATCTTATTGCTTCTCAGAGTATTTCACTTTCACAGTTCGAATATACCATGCGCATGATAAACAGTATATTCGAAAAGGACTGGTTTCGGCTCTGCATCGCCTCTCTTGCGGTGCTCATCATCGCTGACCTCATTCTTAACGGTGTGCGCAAGAGCCGCATAGCTAAAATGGAAGCAAGACAGAAGAGAAGAAACAACGTAAGCAAAAAGTGGTAAGCCGGAATAAGAAATGAACATACAGATTATAGCTTTAGGAAAACTAAAGGAAAAATACCTGACCGACGCTGTAAAGGAATACGAAAAGCGCATCTCCGCCTTTGCGAAATTCAGCGTCACCGAGCTTGAACCGTACAGGCTGCCCGAAAACCCTTCAGATAATGAAATTTCTGCCGCACTTGACGCCGAAGCAGAGAAAATCACAGCAAAAATCCCCCAGAACAGCCTTGTTATCGCAATGTGCATCGAGGGAAAGCAGCTTTCCAGTGAAAAATTCGCACAAAAGCTGAATGAAGCCGCTGTCGGTGGAAAAAGCAATATCGTCTTTATTATAGGCAGTTCCCACGGGCTTTCGGATAAAATAAAAAATATGGCGCAGCTTAAAATGAGTATGTCGGAAATGACCTTTCCACACCAGCTGGCAAGAGTTATGCTGGCGGAACAGGTCTACCGCGCCCTTACGATTATAAACAACCGTAAATATCATAAATAACAGTTAATACCCATCGAAAGGACATGATTTAAAATGAGCGAAGTTTTTCTTGACGACAAATTCCAGGGAGTAATGATAGGCCTTGCCCTCGGCGACGCATTCGGCTATCCTATCGAGCTTATGGACTATGAATCTATATGCGAGCGCTTTGAGCGTCTTGGCTGCCTTGACCTTGCGGTGAGCAAGCGCACGGGCACAGCACTTTTCACTGATGACACCCAGCTTTCCCTTTTTACAGCCGACGGCCTTTTATGGGCACACAGTGCAGGCGCTGACGACGGTCGTGTAAACTATGAGGATTACCTCTTCCTCGCTTATCAGGTATGGCTCTACACACAGACCAAAACCGTCGCAGGCAAGGAGTACGCATGGCTTTTCGACCCCTCTCAGAATCCTTATAAGCTGAGACTTTTAAAGGCCAAGGGTCTTTACAAGAAGCGTACCGCCGATACCAAGAATATCGACGCGCTCCTTAAAATCAGAAATATGGCTTACGGCACACCCGAAAACCGCCTCAATGACAACAAGGACAACGGCGGCATCAAGCGTGTTGCGCCTATCGGACTTTACTTCTACAATGATACCGCAAAGGCGTTCGATATGGGCTGCCGCGCCGCAGCAATCACTCACGGAAGCCCTGTAGGCTATATTGCGGCAGGCTGTTACTCCGCGCTTATTGCTGAAATCGTAAGCGGTGCGGAAATCGAAGACGCGGTTCATACAGTTATAGAACTGCTGAACGGCGTTGCTGACGGCGAAATACTTAAAAAGACAATGCTCTACGCTTTGGAGCTTGTAAATAACGAAGAGGTTGACCCCCGTTCTGCGGTAAGCAAGATGGGCTACGGCTTTGAAGCCTACGAGGCTCTGGCTATTGCCGTTTACTGCTCCGTGCTTCATTACGAAAGCCCCCGCTACGCTATCCAGCTTGCGGCTAACCATGACGGTGCAAGCGACACCTGTGCTTCTCTCACCGCAGCTATCATGGGCGCTTACTATGGCGTTCAGGGCTTCCCCAAGGGCTGGCCCGAAAAGCTTCAGTACAAGAACCTTATCTCCTCCATGGCTGAAAAGCTCCTGAAGGCAGTTGCCACAACAGAAGATTTCAACGTGGACGGCGAAGATGACGAGGACTGATATCAGATGACAGCTTCTGTCATTTCTAAAACGGAGGTTAATTATGCCGCGCAGCAGTAATCAGAAACTGAAGCTTATGGTTCTTGCGGATATTTTCCGCCGCGAGACCAACGAAGAGCATACCCTTACTCTTGCACAGATAATTGAAAAACTCAGCAATAACGGTATTGAAGCGGAAAGAAAAAGTATTTACAGCGATATTGAAGCACTCACCAACTACGGCATGGATATCGTTAAAACAGGCTCTACCCGTAATACCTCCTACTATCTTGCAAGCAGTGATTTTGAAATACATGAGCTGAAGCTGCTGGCAGATGCGGTTGCCTGCTCGAGATTTATCACGGAAAAGAAATCAAGAGAGCTTATCGGAAAACTCAGCACCCTTGCCAACCGCTATGACGCGGGCGAGCTTAAACGCAACGTTATTGTTTCAGACCGTGTAAAGAACGGCAACGAGCAGATTTATTACAACGTTGACGCAATTCAGCAGGCTATACGCGAAAAGAAAAAAATCAAGTTCCTGTATTTTGACTACGACCACAAAAAGAACAAGCGCTATCACAACGACGGGGCCTATTCCGAGGTTTCTCCCTACGCACTCTGCTGGCGCGAGGAAAATTACTATCTTGTGGGCTACTATCAGAAGTATGAAACTGTGTCAAATTTCCGCGCAGATAAAATCGAACAGGTAATTATCTGCGATGAAAAGCGTATGGAGCCTCCCGAAAACTTCAATCTGAACGAATATACCAAAAAGCGCTTCGGTATGTTCTCGGGTGACGACCTGCGTGTTACCTTGAAGGTACATAATTCCCTTTCAGGCGTTATTTTTGACAGATTCGGCAAGAATACTCTTATAACCTCCCATGAGGACGAAAATTATTTCACCATAAATCAGCCCGTCACCGTCAGCCCTGTTTTTTACAGCTGGGTTTCGCAGTTCGGGAACAAGATGGAAATTTCCGCCCCCGAAGATATCCGTGACGACTTTAAAAAATACATAAAATCCATTTACAATATATATAAATAAGGCGTGTAAATCAAAAAGAAAGGAGTGCTTGATGTGCTCTACACAATCGACGTTTTAATTGAAAAAATAAGGGCAAGCGAAAAGTCCTACGATATTGACAAAATCGTTGCGGCGTACAATATCGCTGAAGAAGCGCATGCTGATGTAAAGCGCAGCTCGGGCGAGCCTTATATAACCCATCCCGTTGCGGTGGCGTGTATCCTGCTGGAATTCTGCATGGATACAGACACCCTTGTGGCAGCGCTCCTTCATGACGTTGTTGAGGATACCGAGGTTTCACTTGACTTTCTCCGCAAGAAATTCGGCGAGGATGTTGCAAACCTCGTTGACGGCGTTACAAAAATCGGTCAGGTGCCGCTTAATACAAAGGAAGAGCAGCAGGCGGAAAATATCCGTAAAATCCTTATGGCTATGTCCAAGGATATCAGGGTTATTATTATAAAGCTTGCTGACCGTCTCCACAATATGCGTACTATCATGTACCGCCCTCCCGAAAAGCAGCGCAAAAAGGCACTGGAAACCATGAATTTCTATGCGCCTATTGCCCACCGTCTCGGTATGAGCGCCGTTAAGGAAGAGATGGAGGATATCTCCATTAAAATTCTCGACCCATACGGCACAAAGGCTGTTGAGGAAATGCTGGACAAACACAAGGAGCAGCGCGACACTTTTATCGACACTATCTCAAACCGCATTCACGAGCGTATCAGCGATATCGAG
>JAFUNV010000047.1 GCA_017472865.1 Ruminiclostridium sp.
ATCCCATCCAAGCTTGGGGTAGTCGATAGCCATCCATGTTTCAATAAGGTTGTCAATCATGAAAGTCTTAGGAATCCAGAGAATTGACGGGTCAGTCATTTCTGCCTGAGGTCTGATTGAACATGAAATCATGTAAAGCATAGGGTAAAGAATTACGAATGCAAGACCGAAGAGAATGAGGAAGCGGAATACAGGCCATACCTTTTCGGAAACTCGTCTGCCGAGAATTCCTCTGTAATGAGCCTTTTCGCCCTCGTTATAGCTGCGGTAATTCTTGATGATTTCCCAACTGCTGATGTGGAACTGGCTTAAACGCTTCTTTTCTTCTTTTTTAATCTGACGCTTGGATTTTTTCTTTCCGTTTTCGTCATAAAGCTCAACCTTATGAGCCTTGGGTTTTTCTTCTGCCTTAGCTTCCTTTACAGGTGCTTCGACAGGCTCGCTTTCCACTGCGGAGATTACTTCTTCCGCAGCTTCAGCAGTTTCGGTTATATCAGGAGTAACATCTGTGCCTGATACAACTGTTTCTTTTTCAAATTCGTTGTTATCCACTGAAGTTCCTCCTTGATTAGTCTACCTGATAGAAAATGAATTTTGATACAATTGCGGAAATAATACCGAGGATTACTGCTACAATTGCAAAGTATGCCCACGCCATTGCGGATGAGAAGCCGTATTCCCAAGCTCTCGCATAGCTCATAACCTGCTGCATTACAGGGTTGTCAGCCTTAACAAAGGCGTCGATAACTGTATAGATAAGGTTTACGAAGATCATAGGAGAGATTGTGGGGAATGTTATCTTCCAGAAGAATTCCCAACCGGTAGCACCTTCCATGGAAGCTGCTTCCTTAGCGGAAACGGGGATCTGCTGAAGAGCAGAAATGAAGATAAGAATCTGAATACCTGAATCCCAGATAAGGTTCAGGATTGTTTCAGTAACTGTTGTAATAGCTTCTGTAAAGGACTGGTTGATGTTTGTAAGTCCCATGAACTTTAAGAACTCATCAACAAAGTCTGCCTTAAAGAGTGAGCTGAACTGTGCAGCTTCACCTACGCCCTGCGCCAACATATCACCGTTGATAACCTGAAGAACAGGACCTGTGGCAATAAGTACCGGCAGGAAGAATACTGCACGGGCAAAGCCTCTGCCCTTGAAATTGTCATTTAAGAGAAGAGCTACGAAGAGTGAGAATACGAGAACCAGCGGAACTGTATATGCTGTCTCAGCAAGTGAGTCAACTAAGTTCTTAGGATAGTCTGCGTTTTCTGTAAATGCCTTCTTGTAGTTGCCGAAATTATTCCACTCGGTATAGATACCGGGGCCGTCCATTCCGTATTCCTCAATTACTGCGGGCTGGCTGACAAGCTCTGTGTAGCTGAGTGAGTACCAGAGGGACTGTACCAGCGGAATAAGGAACATATAGATTACGCCGACAATCCAGAGGGCGATAAATCCGTAACCGTAGAGGCCTTTTTTACGTTCGTAGGAAATCTTGCTTTCCTTGATTTTCTTTTCTTCGCGAGGTCTTCTGCGTCTGATGTCAACCTCACCTGCGGCATTGAGTGCTGCGGCGGAGGCTGTCATATGACCTGCATACTGTCTTTTAGGTGCTTCTTCCACAGGGGTTTCTTCTGCGGATTCTGCTGCTTCGGCTGCTTCGGGAGCTTCCGACTCAGATGTAACAGTTACGAGTTCTTCTGTTTCCAGCTCTTCGTTTCTGTCTTTTTCAAAATCGCTCATTATTCACTAACCCCCAATCCGTAAGCCGACATATCATAAGAAGTACCGTTTACCTTAACTTCCTCTGTGTCGATATTTACATAAATTGTTGTACCGTTCTCAAATGTTGACTGGTACTCATATTCATTGATTCTCTCATATTCTGTGATGTAAGAATCGGAAACCTGTGCAACAATGTCGTTGAACAGCTTGTATTCGCCTGCAGCAATATCAGTCCAGCCGATATAGTTGGAATAATAAAGGTCATCATAGTTACTGTCTGCGAACTTGTTGGGATTCTTATACATCATCTCATAATGAACAGGTGTACCTGTTACGAGAGAGAGGAATCTGAGTTCCTTTGCATCGGCGCTCTTGTTGATTGCCTTTGAAGAGAAAGGCACGAGTCCGTGAAGAACCATCTGTGCAAAAGGAATGTCATAGTCAAAGATGTCGTAGTTTGAAGAATAAAGCGGAACATCCTTGATATAATCAGCGTACTTGAGTACGTACTGGTTAGCATTTTCGGTCATAATGGAAAGACCGCTGTCGATAAGCTTCTGATAGCCTTCACCAAGGATATTCTTTGCATCAGTTCTTGTAAAGTAAGGTCTGCCGTCAGCATTTGTACGGCTGAAGTCACTGTAAAGTTTGTAAGAAGCCTGATTGAGAGAAATACATGTTGCGCCTTCCGTCTGAAAGGAGTCA
>JAFUNV010000048.1 GCA_017472865.1 Ruminiclostridium sp.
CTTACATAGTCACCGCTGTTGAATGCGCTCATATCAAAGGACATAGCCTTTGCGCTCCAGAGACGGAGCTTGGAAACACCCTCGCTGTCGTAGCCCGATACATACATATCGTAAGGAACAGCCATAACGGGTGTGTAGTTAACGTGAGAAATGTGGTGGTACTCGTTGTCCCAGTATTCGCGGATTTCGCCGTCGAAATGAACCTCGATAGCCTGATCGGTTACGGGTACGAGCCAGCTTTCACCGCCGGGGAGCCAGTTATCGGGAAGCTCTGTCTGCCAGCCGTCGATAATTTTCTGCTTGAAGATACCATATTCGTAAAGGAGAGAATAACCTGTTGCAGGATATGCACAGGTAGCCATACCATCCATGTAGCAAGCGGCAAGACGGCCTAAACCACCGTTACCGAGACCTGCGTCGGGTTCTTCTTCATAAATAGTGTCGATTTTGAGTTTGAAATCCTTCTTGAGAACTTCCTCAGCAACCTCGTTAAGACCAATATTGAAAAGAGAGGTCTTTAAGGAGCGGCCCATAAGGAATTCCATAGAAATATAATAAACCTGCTTCTTGCCTTCAGAGTTTACCTTTCTCATGAAAGCGTGACGCTTTTCCTTGAGATGTTCAACCACTATCTGGGAAAGAGCCTTGTAAATCTGGGTGCTTGTTGCCTCATCGGGATTGATGCGGAAGTCATACACCAGGTTGTCCTTGAGCTTTTTGCTAAGCTCGGCAGCTGTAAAAGGTGATTTCATATCGTTTCTCTTACCTTTCTTTGTTATCGTTGAATTTCATTAAATACCACATTATATTATAGCTGATAAAATAACAAATTTCAAGTGTTTTTGTTTTTTATAGATGAATAACCAAAATTAAACAGGTATTTTTGCATATTTTAGAGCAAAATCGTCATTTTTTCAGCTTTAAAGCCCTTCTTACGTCAGCCACGCTGCTTTCCTCCGACACGATAAGCAGCTTATCCTCGGCAAGAAGCTTGGTCTTACCTCTTGGGATAATCAGCCTGCCGCCACGGGTTATGGAGATGATATTACAGCTTTCGGGAAGGGTTATATCAGCAATTTCCTTACCCGAATATGCAAAATTTTCGGGCAGCTCTATCTGATAAACCGCCGCACTGCCGTTATCAAGAGGTAGCAGCTCCTTGATAGCGCTGTGGTCGACCTCCCTCTCCAGCAGCCTGATAATGCTTTCCGTAGCGGAAATCACTATATCTGCGCCGAGAATACGTATATTTTCCACATTTTTGGGGTTGTTTGCCTTAGCCACGGTTTTCGGCACGTTGTATAGCTTCTTCGCCGTCTGACAGGCAATAAGGTTATTCTCGTCCTTGCCCGTAACCGCCACAAATACGTCTGCGTCGCGCACTCCTGCCTTTTCCATAACCGAGGCGCAGGTTCCGTCGCCCCATATAACGGGAATATCCAATGAGTCGGCAATTTTTCTGCATTCGTCCTTGCTGCTTTCTATGAGCACCACATCGTAGCTGCTTTCACAAAGGGTCTTGGCGAGGTAATAGCCTACCCTGCCGCCGCCCGTGATTATGATTTTATCCATGTCACGCCCTCCGCTTAATCAACAAGTCTGGAAAAAACAAGGGTATCGCCCTCGTTCAGAACGAAATTATAGTTGTTCACAAGCTTCATTCCGCCGTCCTTTTTTATGACTGCGTAGAGGATTTCGTCCTCCTCCAGCGTTATTTCCAGTGCCTTTTCACCGTAAAGCTCTTCGGGAACAGGCACGGAAAACATTCTTATGGTGCGGTTTCGCATGGAAAAACAGCTCTCTCCCGTAAACTCGCCGAAGGCGGTCATGAGAGAATCAACCGTAAGGTTTGTGGGACATACGGTAGAAAAACCGAAGGTGCTGAAAAGCGCCTCCTTTTCACTGTCGCTGACGCGGGCGATAACCTTTTCCACACCGTATACGGTCTTTGCAAGCTGTGCCACCATAAGGTTTTCGTTATCGTCGAGAGAAACGGCAAAAAGCGCGTCACAATCACTGATACCCGCCTTTTCAAGCACATCCTGGTCAATAGGCACACCGCAGAAGGTAAGCCCGTCGAAGCTGTCGGGCAGGTTGTCAAAATTTTTCTCGTTATTATCTATAATTACAATATCATGGCCGTATGCGTTAAGCCGTGCTGCCAGTTCGGCACCCGTCTTACCGCAGCCTGTAATAAAAATATTCATCAGAAGTTCAGCTCCTCTCCCGTCTGGAGATACTGTATGCGGTCTCCCAGCTGGGATTTCATTATTCCGTAGCCTGTAAGCCCCGTACAATGACAGGTATAGATTGCTCCTGTCTCAATAGCCTTGATTTCGTTCACTGTCTTGTCCACATATTCAATGGAGCAGCACAGCTTCTTGGTTGAGCTGCCCATAAGATGAAAGCCTCCGATAACCGAAAGTATGGGAGAATCGGGGAAGGATTTTCTGACAGTTTTCAGAACATTCACTATACCGCAGTGAGAACAGCCCGAAATGACAACACAGCCTCTGTCCCGCTTGTTGTCGGGGAATATCACGAAGAAAGCCTCGTGGTGGAAATCGTCCTTTATAAGCTTGCTGCCCGCCATTTTATAGAAATGCCCGTCCTCGCTGTACATAGTATAATCGGGTATCTCGTTGCACATTGCGAAAAATCCCGGAGCAACCTCGTGAAAGCGGTTGTAGAAAACGAAATTATCGGGGTAATCCTCTGCCAGGTCGCTGACGCCGCCAACGGGTATACGCAGCATACCATACTTTGCGTAATATTCTCCGTTACAGTCGCGGCGGGCATAGATTCTCACATCGGGGTTAAGTTTTACCAGCGGCTCAATTCCGCCTGTGTGAGCCGAATGATTATGAGAAAGCAGGATTTTCTTTACTGCGGAAAGGTCAATCCTCATTCTCTTTGCATTCTGTATCAGCTTATCCGATGCGCCTGTGTCTATAAGGAAGCTTTCGCCGCCGTTTTCCACATAAAGGGATAAACCGTGCTCCGCTTTGAGCTGCTCAGTTGCGCTTGTATTCTCGATAAGTGCCACGATTCGCATAACAGCGGCTCCTTTCAGTTGATTGTTATAAGTAAAAGCTCAGGTCGGTTGAATATGCGGGGGATATATATGCGGTCGTAGTGCTTCCACAAGCCCCTGCTCACCGCCATATCCGTGCCGTTTTCGCTGTAAAGTCCGCCCGCATACTCGGGAAACAGTCCCTGGTCGGGCGCGTAAACACCGTTGATAAGCCCGGGGATACGCCACTGACCTCCGTGGGCATGACCTGCAAGAATAAGGTCAAAGCCTTTTTGTGAAAGGTCGGGAAAATCATGAGGATAGTGATGAAGAAGAACAGAATAAATACCGTCATTCTGAGGCTCTGCGTTTTCGGTTTCAAACTTGTTTTCAGTACCGCAGATGCGTATTTTCTGACCGTTTATCTCTATGACTTCCGAAGAGTTGTTCAGAACCGTCACGCCGCGCTCTGCCATCTTTTTCTTGTACAGCATTACCTTGCCCGTATTGTGCTCATGGTTTCCCACGGCATAAAAGCAAGGGTATTTCGTAACCATTGCGTCCACCAGCGCCCATGAATTTTCCTCATCGTTAAATTCATCGAACAGGTCGCCGCCGAAAAGCACTATATCCGTGCCGTATTCCTCGATAGCTTCCGTAAGCTCACACTGGTTCTCGCCGTACAGGGAGTTATGAACATCGGACAGAAAGGCAATCTTCACCGTGCCGTCGATTTTATCGGTTTCAAAGGTATATTCAACCTTGTTGAGCGAAAGCCTGCACGCAATACCAAGCAGAACCGCCGCAAAACAAGCGACGGTCATGAATATCCTGTATTTTCTGCTCATGGCTTATCGGGGGAGTTCTACGAAGCCTACCTTCTTGTACACCTTCTGAAGTGTTTTTCTGGAGGCCTTGTATGCCTTTTCAGCGCCTTCCTTCATGCATTCTGCAATATATTTCTTGTCACCTATAATTTTTTCAAATTCTGCCTGCATGGGAGCCAGCATATCAGCAGTAGCTTCACCTACTGCAAGCTTGAAGTCGCCATAGCCCTTGCCTGCAAATTCCTTTTCGATTTCTTCAAAGCTCTTATCGGTAACCGCAGAGTAGATGGACATAAGGTTGTTGATACCGTCCTTGCCCTCTCTGTAACAAACCTCAGCCTCGCTGTCCGTTACGGCTCTCTTGAACTTTCTGACGATTGTATCTCTGTCATCAAGGATAGAAATGCACGCATTGGGGTTTTCGTCCGACTTGCTCATCTTCTTTGTGGGGTCCTGTAAGGACATGATTTTAGCAGTTGTCTTTGTGATATAGGGTTCGGGCATTATGAAGGTATCGCCGTATACGGAATTGAAGCGCTGAGCGATATTTCTTGCAAGCTCAATGTGCTGCTTCTGGTCTACACCTACGGGAACAAGGTCAGCCTGATAAAGAAGAATATCCGCCGCCATAAGTACGGGATAGGTAAAAAGGCCTGCGTTTATATTTTCGGGGTGCTTTTCGCTCTTGTCCTTGAAC
>JAFUNV010000049.1 GCA_017472865.1 Ruminiclostridium sp.
AACATGGTAAACAGCGGTATTTCAAATGTAGGCGTTGTTACCAAGTCTAATTACCAGTCTCTCCTTGATCATATCGGCTCAGGAGATGAATGGGATTTATCCAGAAAAACAGGCGGTTTACATTTCTTACCTCCTTACAGCAATAACTACACAAACGGCGGTCTCTACAGAGGCAGACTTGAAGCTCTTGCAGGCGTTGAAGGCTTTATCAAGAACGCTCACGCTGACTATGTTCTTCTTACAGACTGTGACTGTGTTGCTAATGTTGACTATAAGAAGGTTATCGATTATCATGAAGAAAAGGGTGCTGACATTACTGTTGTTTATGGCAGAAATGTATTCACACCTGAACAGACAAAGACAAGAACAATCCTCAAGGTAAGCGACCAGGGTGAGGTTTGTGACGTTCTTATCCGCCCCGATATGGCAGGCGAATTTGACTCAAGCATGAATATCTTTGTAATGTCCAAGGAATTCCTCATGAAGACTATCAGTGAGTCTGTAAGCAGAAATCTTTACAGCTTTGAGGTTGATATTTTACAGCACAAGCTTGGTGAATTAAAGGTATTCGGTTACCGCTTTGACGGTTACTATTCACAGATTGACGGTATCCAGGCTTACTATCAGGCTAATATGGATCTTATGAGCAGAGAAGTAAGAAACGAACTCTTTAATCTTACAGATCCTATCTACACAAAGGTACGTGATGACGCTCCTGCAGTTTACGGTCTTGAAGCTTCCGCAAAGAACAGCCTTATTGCTGACGGCTGTGTTATCGAGGGTACAGTTGAAAACTCTGTTCTCTTCCGCGGCGTAAAGGTAGGTAAGGGCGCAGTTATCAAGAACTGTATCTTAATGCAGGACGCTGAAGTAGGCGACAAGTGCGAGCTTAACTATGTAATTGCTGACAAGAACGTAAAGGTTGGCAACTACAGAAGCCTCTGCGGTACAGTTGATTATCCTGTATTCGTTAATAAAAACTCAGCAGTATAATTAAACAAAACACCGTACAGGGCTAAGCCCTGTGCGGTGTGATTTTTAAAGGAGAAAAACAATGCCATTTATAAATGTAAAGACAAACTCACCTGTTTCCAAGGACAAGGAAACGGCAATTAAGGCAAAATTAGGTCAGGCAATAACCACAATCCCCGGTAAGTCTGAAAGCTGGCTTATGGTAGGCTTAGAGCCTGAATATACACTTTATTTTCAGGGTACAGACGAGCTTTGCGCAATGGTTGAGGTAAGCATTTTCGGCTCTGCTTCCGCGGCAACTCTTGACGCACTCACTGGAAAAATTACTGAAATAATTAACGGCGAGCTTGGTATCAAGCCTGCGAGAATATATGTTCAGTATTCCCAGAAACCCGAATGGGGCTGGAATGGTAGTAATTTGTAAAAAAACGGTAAGGCTTAAGCCTTACCGTTTTTTATTATTCTTCCTCTGTTTCTTCGTTCATAAGCTTTGTGCTTTTCTTTGCAAGGAAATATGTTATAACGTGTGAAATATAAAATATTAAAGTAAATGCCAGAAAGTATAAAATTCGTTCAGAACCGCTTTTAAAGAATCCGATTATTGAAATAATAATAAATGCAAAAACAATAACCGACAAAGCAATTATCCCTTTTGTTGAGGAAATTGCAGAGATGAACTGAGGGGGCATAGCTCCTACACGTGAGGTTTTTGCGGCGAAAATTGTGTATATTGCAGAAGCGAACAGCCCGATTATAATTGCGATAACGGAACAGGTGTGAGTAAAGGTAGGGTTATCGTCAAAATATTTTGGGAGGATAATAAGCACCGCTGCAATAATTACAATTCCCCAGTAGAAGTTCTTGAAGCATTTAAAAGCAATTTTATAAGCTTCTGATTTCTGCATTTCGTCCAGTCCGTTTACGGAAAGCAGAGCGGCTTTCTTGCCGTTGTCTAATTTGTTATCCATTATTCTTCTTCCTCTGTTTCTGTTTTCATAAGCTTAAGACTTTTTCTTGCAAGAAAATATGTAATAATATGTGAGATATAGAGAATTGCCATAAATATTCCTGAAAATAACTGTGCGATAGATTCACCGTCAAGATATCTGTTTACAGCAACAATAGTATACCCAAACCCCATAACCGACATAAGAATAATCCGTGACGGCTTTGACGAATTTATTACAAACCCGGGGTTGAGAGAGGCTTTTGCCGTGCTCTTGATTGCAAAAATTACGTATAACACTGAGGAAAATAATATAATTGCAATGCCGATAAATGATAAGGTATACACAAGAGTCAGATTCTCGTCAAAAAATATTGAGCCGATAACCAGCAGGGTGGCAATAACAACATTTCCCCAATAAAAATACTTGAAGCAGTTGAAAGCGATTTTAAAAGCCTGCTCCCTTTGCATTTCGTCAAGTCCTTTTGTAGAAATCAGGTCAACGTTCTGATTGAGAGCTGTATTTTTGTTATCCATTATTCTTCCTCCTCTGCTTCTTCGGCAACCTTGTTATTTTTATTGGCAATATACCCGAGTGCAACGTGTGTTGCTGTCATAATTGCAATGTATATTCCGAAGTAAATGATAACACCTGCGCCTGTTTCACTGAATTTCAATATTGCCACAGTCATAAATATTATAAACATCATTATGTAGGAAATGATTGTTGCAGGCTGTGCCATATTTTTTGCAAATGTCGGGTTCATTGCACCGACTTTTGATGCCTTAGCACCGAACACAAGATAAATGATATTTGTTACAATGAACAGCAGCATGGATGTGATAGCGTAAAAGGATGATTTGTTGGTTACCCCATGGAATATAAGCGGTATAAAGGTAAAAGCGATGTTCGACCAGTAAAGAGCCTTGAAACATTTGAATGCAAGCTTGTAAGCATAAGCCTTCTGCATTTCATCCAAGCCCTTGTCGTTTAATAAGTCCTGTTCTTCAAATCTTGATTTCATAATTAGTCCTCCTCTGTTTCTTCAATAACCTTGTTGTTTTTCTTTGAGATAAAGCCGAGAGCAATAAAATGTCCGCAGAAGATAAGCATATAAATGCCGAAAAATATAGAGTAGAAATCGCCGTCCTTCATAAAATTCTTTATATACATTATCGTATATATTATTGCTAAAATGAAGTAGCCTATAATTACACT
>JAFUNV010000050.1 GCA_017472865.1 Ruminiclostridium sp.
AATTCTCTGCACTTGACTTTTCCAAATTTGGGTTAGCGTCCTCGGGCATAACCTCGCCGCCGAGCAATCCTTCCTTGTGTATTTGTATAAGGCGTTCAGCTTTTTCGAGTAATGTATTCACGATTTCACTTCCTTTTATGTAAATATAATCCTAAAAAATTTTAAGTAGCTTATAATACTCCCCGTATTCATCTGCGCCATCGAATATCACATTTGTAAATCCCTTTTTGCGATAAAGGTGCAACGCTGCTGTATTGTCTTTATCAACACCGATAGAAATTTCTTTGTATCCCATTTTTCTGATTTCTTCAATCATAAAGTCCACAAGAATACCGCCTATACCTTTGTTTCGGTATTCAGGTTTCACAATCAAACGTGAAATATATATCCTCTGATTAGGGATAGTATAATCACTATCGTTCATATCAAGAACATAAGCAATTTCGCCAAGAAACTCACCATCTACTTTATAAACATACACGACACGATTACCTGTTTCAATTTCCTTTCGGAAAGGTTCGGTATATGGGTCGGCAGACATATTCCATATATTATTGCATTCCTCATACTCGCTTATATTCAGCTTTTCGATAACATAATCGCTCACGTTCTCACCTTGCTTTACTTAACAGATTCTTTTATTCTTATTTCAATAATTTTCTTGAGAAAATTCAAATCCTCAATGCTTGGATTATCAACTCTGAAAGTGCAGCCGCAGACAGCTTTAAACTCTCGTCCGAAAATAACCTTGCGCCGTCCGCCTCTGCAGGAACCGCAATTACCGCAGTGGTCTATATGTTTCCACGCAAGCTCCTTTATTTCATCATCAACATCATATTTATTAAGCCATTCCGATTTAATATCGTCAGACCATACTGTCCAAAGATTTTGCGGTTCGTCCGGGTCTTTTATCGAGATGAAACATACGCAATCATTGTTGTATTTACACCAATAGTAAATTTTGTTTTTCCAACAATCGCTGTTGTCTTTATAAAAGGTCAAACCATTGTTTTCTAAATAAGCAACAAAGTCCAATGCTATTTCTTGTTCTTCTGAAGATAATTCTCTACAGATATGGTCTTTTATATTAAGTTCAGTCATTGTTACCACCGTCAATTTCAATTATTATACCATCAATCCCCGAAAACTCAGGTACAATAATAGATTTGATATTTGCCCTTATATCTTCTCTTACATCATTTATGCAGCAATTTTTCACACCGCCGATACTCTTGCAGTCATCTTCAATCAGCACATCAGGACGAATACGCTCAACAATGTCGCTGTATTTTTCGGCTTTACCTCTGCAAAGAATTTCAGTATAGTCGATACCATAAAAATCAATAACAGACTTTATAAAATTGTAACGACTTCTGCGAACATAGGAACAAAGAAATATATCGTGACCTTTGCCGTGTAAAGAATTGATTACCTCAACTGCATTTCCAATCGGTTTGTAGCCGTATTTTGAAAACAGGAACAACACGGGTTTAGTATAAAATGTTGTTCCTTCTATAAAAATCATTATTTTCATTTTTCAGTCCTCAGGTTTCCAATCATCAGCAGGTCTATGCTGCGGCAAGGACAGAAACCACTTTACCCCGAAGCAATCTGTTACTATTGCCGCACAGGGACTCCACGGTAATTCGCATATATCTAATTCAACTTTACCGCCGTCTGATAAAATTGCAAATGCCTGTTCAAGTTCATCACGAGTATTGAAAGGCACACCCAGTTCAATAGGATTTCTGTCTGTATATGTATCCTGTTTTGCTTCAACAACGCAGCAAAATCCTTCGCCGTTTTTCATCAACTCCGAATGATAATATGTACCGTCATTATTTAAAACGTGATATCCAAGCTCTAAACCAAAGGCTGATTTATACATTTCAATAGCCTTTGGGCTGTTTTTTACGTAAATTCCTATTCCTATCATTTTGGGATTACCTCCTTGTGAGTTACACATATATAATTGGCATTTAGCCTAATTGACTTCTCGTCTGAATTTAATTAAAAAACTCCAAATTACATTATATCATATAATTCGGTTAATTTCAACAAATTAACGGCAGATTCTCCCTTTAAATTTGAGATTTTAAACATTTCTGACAGATAGTTAAATTTACATAAAATTAAATAGTTATCTCGTAGCAGCGTTACAAAACAACCAGTAACGTTGCTTTTGTTTTATGCACTTCTCCAAACTTGTTTCCAATGGGTTTAAAAATTTCCATTCCCATAGCTTACTTATGAGAGGCAAAATAGTAACACTTCGCAGTATATTCCTCTACCTGATTTATACAAAACATAGAAAGTTGAAAAAAGTTTTCTACAAAACACTAAAATATTCTAGGATTTTTTCCTTATAGGCAGAGGGGTAAATTTCAAAGTCTGCACTCTGTAAAAAACAGCCTAAAGTGCAACTTCGAAAATATGCAATCCTGCAAAGTTTTTCACACGGGTTATATTTTCCCTATCTGATTGACCTTAATTTATGAAAGCTGTATTTTGCATTAAAAATATCGCCGCTTTTTATGCAATGCTACAAACTTTCAGAAATTCCCGAAAACATACTTAAAAATTCGGGCGAATTTGTAGGTACTAGTGAAGGGCACTTTTTTGCTCTCTCAAATTTAAGGAAAGGAATGATGTAAATGAAACTGTTACAAGGAGGTGTTGAGTATTGCAATTTATCATTTTAACGTCAAGGTCGTGAGCCGTGGCAAAAATGCAAGTGCAGTTGCAAAGGCTGCATATATTTCGGGCGAGAAAATTAAAAACAGCTATGACGGTGTTACCCACGATTACCGAAAGAAGAAAGAAATCGTACATAAGGAAATCCTGCTCCCGTCAAATGCCCCGCCCGAATTTATGAAGCGGTCTGTTCTTTGGAATTCTGTTGAGCAAGCAGAAAAAAGAAAGAACAGCCAGACCGCAAAGCACATTGATGCATCATTGCCTGTAGAAATCTCCCGTGACGAACAGATTGACTTGGTACGGAATTTCTGTTTGCAATGTTTTATCAGCCGTGGAATATGTGCTGATTTTGCAATTCACGATAAGGGTGACGGTAATCCTCACGTTCATATTCTGATAACCACACGCAGAGTTGAGGAGAATGGATTTACTGTAAAAGACCGTTCGTGGAATGACAAGTCACTTTTGCTGAAGTGGAGAAAACTGTGGGCGGATTGGTGCAATCACAAGCTGTATGCTGTTTCCGATGAGCGTATCGACCATCGTAGTTATGCGGAACAAGGGATTGATAAAATTCCGCAGGTACATTTGGGTGCAACAGCTTGTGCGATTGAGAAAAAGGGTTATCGTACTGATAAAGGCAGTCGGAACAGACGGATTGCTCTGACAAATCTTGATATGGAGATTGAAAAGCAGAAACGTGAGTTAGATGACATTCGCTCTGAAAGAATACAGCTTCGCACGGATTATCTTGAAACTATTGTAGGCTGTCAATATTGCGAAATGCAGAAGCTTGAAGGTGCTATTTCACATTTAAAAGATTTTGAAATTGAATTGCGGAAAAGGAATGTGCAATGTCACATTATGGGTATGACTGATGGCACGGGAGCAATTTTCTTTCCGAAAGCGGATTATGACAAAGCTGTCGAGGCTTTGAATGTAGTTGAAGGGAGAGTAAATTCGACAACCGTGCCGCCTGAACAAAATCAGGACAAGCCTTTGAAGAAGCACCGTTCACTGTAAAACCGCTGTGCGTATTTTGTTTTGCGTATGCAAAATTTTAGAGAGGTCAAGGAGATACTTCTCCTTGCGCACACGAACTCGGTCAGAGTTTGTATAAGTGCGCCCTTCGGGATATTTGGTTTGTTTGTTCCAAGATTATTGATTAGTGCAAACCGAATATCCCACAGCAAAGCTGTCCCTCCTGCGTATGCAGTGAGGCAAATTTGATTGATTTTATGAAAGAGAGGGATATATATTATGCCAAGAAAATTTGATATAACCGAAATGAAAGCGAAGCTCGCAAAATATGATGAGCGAAAAAGGAACACGGAAAAGGCTTTATCCAAGATAGAGACTTCCCGAAAGGAACTTGTAGCGAAGATTGCTGCTGAGGAAAGAAAAGAACGCACTCATAATCTTTGCGAGGTGGGTGGACTTGTTTACAAGTATTTCGGTGAA
Source organism: Ruminiclostridium sp. (assembly GCA_017472865.1). Taxonomy (GTDB): domain Bacteria; phylum Bacillota; class Clostridia; order Oscillospirales; family Ruminococcaceae; genus Ruminiclostridium_E. The sequence goes on from JAFUNV010000050.1 coordinate 4,159, forward strand.
AACCTGACTGCTGAGCAGTTTAAGGCAATTCTTGATGTGCTGTTCAAGATGAATGGTGTGCAGGAGTTGTCAATGCCGAAAAGGACAAGCGTGCTTTGGCTGAAATTGCAAGAGTTGAAAATATCACTTATGATGTTGATGGAAGTGATGATAAGGAAGAAAATGTGAAATCTGAACCGAGTGGTTATCGCAGTTCGGGAAGATTAAGTGCTTAATGCAGTGGGCAAGAAAAAAAGAGCGTGAGGTTTTCACTCACGCTCTTACAAAATCAGTTATTGTATGTATGACATATCGCTAATTTTTTTTATAAATCTTTTACCCTCATTGTTTTCAAACATATAGGACACACCGCCTGAAAGTCCGAACAATTCGCAGTTATTAATAGATTCAACTCCGAGATTTAAAAACATAGTGTTGAACACGCTCAATAAATCTCCATGAGAAACAATGATTATGTTTTCTTCATCGTTGGTCATTATCTCGTCAAAAAATGGTTTAAGTCTGTTCCATTCATCTCTGCGGCTTTCAGCGTCGGAGAACAATCTGTCATCTATTGTCTTTTCCTGCTGTTCGAGATTTTCACGAAGCCACTGAACAGATTTTCCGCAGCATTTTCCTAGATTTCTTTCTCGGAGTTCTTTTCTTAATATGGGAGTAATACCCAAATATTCAGCTACATTATCTGCGGTTTGTTTTGCACGCAACAAGTCGGAAGAGTACATCACAAATTTTCTGTCCTCTAATTCACTCTTAAGTTTTTCGCCGATTCTTCTGGCTTGTTCAACGCCTACTTCGGATAATTCCCAATCCGTCCAAGAACCGACCATTCCATTAGTGTGATGAACCGATTGTGTATGTTGAATTGTTATAATGGTTTTCATACTTGCCTCCGCTTTATAATTTTTATTCTATTATATCAAAACACAAAAATTAAGTCAACCGCCGCAAGGCAGAAAGGAGTTAAATGATTAGAAATGTATGCAGGAATACCGCCGTAGCGAGTGAAGAAAGTGCCTCACTTGCACCAAACATCTCCGAATACAAAATCGGTCACACAACATATATTGTCGAAACCCACTTCAACTTTGATTGCAAGGAAACCCTTGATGACATTATCAAGCGACTTATTTCTAGAGATGTTGAGAGTCTGCAATTTGCAGCGTAGTGTAGAAAAAACTTACCAGCGGATTATTTTCACTTTTGCGCTTTACCATCTTGAATTATTCTTGAAGATGTGATATAATAAAGGTAACATAATCCGCTGTAGTTTTTATAGGTAAGGAGGACTATATGGTAAATAAAATTACAGCGTTATATTGTCGATTAAGCAACGACGATGATTTACAAGGTGAGAGCAACAGTATCACCAACCAGAAAGCTATTCTTCTGAAATATGCAGAGGACAACCGTTTCCCCAATCCGCAGTTTTACATAGATGATGGTTACAGCGGTACAAATTTTCAACGTCCCGATTTTATGAGAATGATTACGGATATGGAAAATGGCAAGATAGGAACTATCATCACCAAAGATTTGTCACGACTTGGTAGAGATTATCTAAAAACAGGCGAATATATTGAGCTTATTTTTCCCGATTATGATATTCGATACATTGCTATCAATGATAATGTTGACACTGCAAAAAGCGAGAATGAAATGATGGTGTTCCGCAATGTGTTTAATGATTTTTATGCCAAAGACACAAGCAAGAAGGTAAGAGCAGTTTTCAAAGCAAAAGGATTATTGGGAAAGCCACTTGCTACCTTACCGCCTTACGGGTATGTCAAATCTGAACAGGATAAAAACATTTGGCTGGTTGACGAAGAAGCGGCGGCTGTTGTCAAGAGAATTTTCAAACTTTGCATTGATGGAAACGGACCGTTGAGAATTGCTAAAATGCTCACGGAAGAAAACATCCTTAAACCGACAGCATACTGGCAATTCAAAAGCAATGGTACAATTCCAGATGATAAACCATATCGCTGGTCTGCGAGAACTGTTGCGGACATTCTTGAGAAAATTGAATATGTAGGGCACACAGCAAATTTTAAAACCCGACGTAAATCCTACAAAAACAAGAAAAAAGTCAAGAACGATAAAACCGATTGGGCGATTTTTGAGAATACGCACGAACCCATTATCAAACAGAAAGATTTTGATTTGGTGCAGGAGCTTCGACAAAACAAACGGAGAATTCAGAAAAATGGTGAGATAAGTCCTTTTTCGGGAGTTGTGTTCTGTGCCGATTGCGGTTCAAAAATGTATCTGTGCCGTTCGCAAAGTCTTACTTCGGAGCAGGAGCATTTGAAATGTTCTCATTATGCAAAATTTCAGGATGAATGTTCGGCTCATTATATCAGAACAGCGGTATTGAAAGAAATCGTGCTTACTGAAATCAACAAGCTGCTTGATAACGTGCATAACAATGAGGATGATTTTCTTAAAACAGCGGTAGAGGTCTCTGCTGCGGTAAGGTTTGCCGAACTCAAAAAGGCAAGAAAAACGCTTGGCCAGTCGGAAAAGAGAATTGCCGAACTGGACAAGCTGTTTACAAGGCTTTATGAGGATAATGTTGCGGGAAAGATTTCTGATGAAAGGTTTCAGTTGATGTCTAAAGGATACGAAGATGAACAACGCAAGCTGAAACAGGCGGTTGCTGAAATATCCGATTTCATTTATAATAACGAGCAGAAAAGAGCCGATGTAGAGAAATTTCTGGATATTATCCGAAGCCGTACACGGGTAACGGAGCTTACGCCTGAAGTTATGCACGAATTTATTGAGAAAATTGTTGTTTACGCTCCCGACAAATCAAGCGGACACAGGCAACAGAAGATTGACATTGTTTACAGATTTAAGGCGGCAACAGCTACTATTGTCGCTGACAGGCAGGAATACAGTAAAAAGAGAAAGGCTGCGTAATTTTACGCAACCTTTACTGTGAATGTTGAATACTTCTTTATGGGAGGCCAGTCTTAAGGCGTCCGTTTTTTATTCAATTAAGGTTGTTTTTTTGACCGAAAAGTGTTATAATTAATAAAGATAATGATATTAAAAGAATGGTTTTGATTCAATGAAAAAATGGCAGGTAAAATCCGTCAGCAATGAGGCGGTAAATTCTCTTATAAATGAAACAGGGCTTCCGCCCTTTATCTGTAAAATTCTTGCGGGACGCGGTATTCTTTCCCGCGCACAAGCGGAGCTTTTCTTCAACAATGAAGATTTATCCGACCCTTACTTAATGGCGGATATGGAAAGAGCCGTGCAGGTTATTAACGATTTCGTGGAAAGCGGCGAAAAAATCACTGTTTACGGTGATTATGACTGTGACGGCATCACCTCTACATATATGCTTTTCGACTACCTCCAGGCACTTGGCGCAGAGGTAGATTGGTATATACCTTCCCGTGATGAGGGCTATGGGCTTAATAATGACGCTATCGACCTTCTTCACAAAAGAGGTACAAAGCTGATTATTACTGTTGATAACGGTATTTCTGCCGTAAACGAAGCTGAGCATATCGCAGAGCTCGGAATGACTCTGGTTATCACCGATCACCATCAGGTGCCTGACACCCTGCCTGTTGCTGAAGCTGTTGTAAATCCTCACCGCAAAGAGGATGTGTCTGCTTTCAGAAAAATCGCAGGCTGCGGCGTTGTACTGAAGCTTATTTCCGCTATGGAGGGTGACTGCGGAACAGTTCTTCCCGAATATTCACCCTATGCCGCAATCGGGACTGTGGGAGATATCGTTCCGCTTGTGGACGAAAACAGGCTTATCGTCCGTCAGGGGCTGGATGCGCTTATTTATACGGAAAATCAAGGTCTGCGGGCGCTTATGAGCAAATGCGGAATTGACCTTGCCGAAGAAGATGAGCCCGAAATCACCTCCTCTCAGCTTGCCTTCATGCTCTGCCCGCGAATAAATGCGGCGGGCAGATATGCTCACCCAAAAACAGCCATGGAACTTCTGCTGGCGGAAAGTCCTGCGGTGGCATCTTCAAAGGCAGAGGAACTTTGCAGTCTCAACAATCTTCGTAAACAGGCGGAGGAAGATATAATTGAGGCAGCAGAGGAACAGATACGCCGCAACCCCGACCTGCTGAACCAACGTATACTTATCGTAAAGGGCGAGGGCTGGAGCCACGGAATTATCGGTATTGCCAGTGCAAGGTTACTCCACAAGTACGGAAAACCCAATATCGTCATAACCATTGAGGGTGATACCGCACGCGGCAGTGCCAGAAGCCTTGAGGGATTGTCCCTTTATGAGCTGCTGGACAGCTGTAAGGAGCACCTTATCCGCTTCGGCGGTCACACAAAGGCGGCAGGTCTTACGCTTTCCACAGAGAACATCGACGCTTTCACTGAAGCGGTTTATAATTACTGCGCACAAAAAGAAACAGCGGTTGAAGAAATCACCGCTGATATGGAAATCACCTCAGTTGAGCTGAGCTTTGGAAATATTGAACTCCTTCAGAAGCTTGAACCCTTCGGAGAAGAGAATCCCTCTCCCCTTTTCATGTTCAGAAATTGTCAGATTAAGTCGAAAAAGAGTCTCAAGGACGGAAAATATGTGTCATTTGCCTTTATTTTCGGAGGTAAGGAATACCGCGCGATTCATTTCGGCTCAACCTTTGACGCTTTTGTTTATGAAGCAGGTGAATTTGTGGACATGATTGCTTCTGCGGAAATCAACGAATACAACGGGCACAGAACTATAAATATGCGCGTCAGTGATATCCGACATTCAGAATTCAGTCAGGAGCGCTTCTTCGCCGCTAAAAATGCATACGAAGATTACCGCTGCGGCCGTGTGGATAAGCGACTTCTCTGCCGCATGGTTCCCGAACAGTCAGAACTCAGGCTGTGCTATGATATTTTACGCAAGACCGCCTGCCTTTCCAAGGCAGCACTTCTGGCTTCCAAAAAGGGGCTGAACTACTGCAAATTCCGCATAATTCTTGATATTTTCGAGGAATTCGGACTTGTAAAACAAGATATGACACGTGATTCCGCCGCACTTGTCCGAAGCACGGGCAAGGCTGACCTTACAAAATCAAAGATACTGGCGGATTTAAAGACAATGGGATAAAATTTTAAGGCAACACATAGGGAACCCCTATGGGCAATTCCTGCCTCTTATAAGAAACAGCTAACCCTGCAGTCGGTTTGACGGCAGGGTTAAAAGCTTTTTTATGACAGGCACGGCATTGTGCCGCCTTTTAGTTATTTTATTCCCATAATGATGCAGGATATGTACCTTTTTCAACGTATTCAGCCAGAGATTTCTTCACCTCTGCAACGTCCTCGGCATAAGTCATGCCGAACCACTTACTGTCAGTGGTAAGAACCCTAACTGTACATTCGCCCGACTTGATAAGCTTATCAATCTCAATGGGTACGAGAAATTCACCGTTGTTTACGCTATTTTCATCAAGATTTGACAAAAAGCGGATAAACTGACGGGAAAGAATTGACATAAAGCCCTCGGTAAAACACCACATATTCATGGAAGCTGCCGCATTTTCAGCGATAATCTTTGTTTCACCGTTATAAACGCCCTTGATTACACCGTCAGCATCGCGCTTTATCTCCTTGGTCTCTTCAAGACCGGTGAGACAGCCGTCATTCACTGTACAGATTCCTCGTGTTACAGTGCCGTTTTCGCTGAGCGTGTTTGTAATTTTAAAGCCGCACATAGCGTATTCGGGGATTACTCCGCACTCGTCTGCATTTCTGAGATACTCAGCTATGGTCTTGTAAGCCTCTGCGCCGTAGAAATCATCGGCATTGATTACCGCAAATGGACCTTTTACAATATCCTTTGCCGCTAGAACAGCCTGTCCAGTTCCCCAAGGCTTCGCGCGAAGATGTGCAAGCTCGCCCTTTATGGGGATATCATTCTTCTCCTGAAAAGCATAGCTTACCTTTACGTGCTTTGAAAGACGGTCGCCGATTTTTTCCTTTACCAGCGCTTCAATATCCTTTCTGATGATAAAGACGACATGGTTAAAACCTGCACGAACTGCGTCAAAAACAGAGTAGTCTATGATAAGCTCTCCGTCGGGACCCACAGGTTCAAGCTGCTTTATTCTTTCGCCGAAGCGGGAACCAATGCCTGCCGCCATTATTACCAGTGTAATTTCCTTGTTCATTTTCATTTTCCTTTGAAATAATTTGCTTATTTACCTTTTTCTTTATGATAGATTAAAAGGGTATAGAAAAAACTATACCCTTTAAAATTTAAATTAATCAGCGATTAAACACCGTACTTAGCTGTGTTAACCTTAACGCCGGGGCCCATTGTGGAAGAAAGAGTGCAGCTCTTGAGGTACTGACCCTTTGCAGCAGCAGGCTTAGCCTTAACGATAGCTGCCATAAGAGCTTCCATGTTTTCTTCAAGCTTAGCCTGACCGAAAGAAGCCTTACCGATAGGGCAGTGAATGATATTTGTCTTATCAAGACGGTATTCAATCTTACCTGCCTTAGCGTCTGTAACAGCCTTTGCAACGTCAGGTGTTACTGTACCAGCCTTGGGGTTAGGCATTAAACCACGGGGACCTAAAACCTTACCTAAACGACCTACAACGCCCATCATATCAGGAGATGCGATAACAACGTCGAAGTCCATCCAGCCGTCCATAATCTTCTTTACTGTATCATCGTCAGCGATGTAATCAGCGCCTGCAGCCTGAGCTTCAGCAATCTTGTCGCCCTTTGTAAATACCATTGTTCTTACAGTCTTACCTGTACCGTTGGGTAATACAACAGCGCCTCTTACCTGCTGATCAGCGTGACGGGAGTCAACGCCGAGTCTTACGTGAATTTCAACTGTTTCGTCAAACTTTGCCTTTGCAGTCTTGCAAACTAAATCGCAAGCTTCGCCTACTTCGTAGAACTTGCCGTTCTCAACGAGCTTAGCGCTTTCAATATATTTCTTTCCGTGCTTCATGTAAAAATCCTCCTTGTGGTCAAACGGTATAAAACCTCCCACGCATAAAATTTATTTCGTACTTACTTTTTAAATCAGTCAACTACTTCTACACCCATGGAGCGAGCAGTACCAGCAATCATGGACATAGCAGCGTCGATAGAACCTGCGTTGAGGTCCTTCATCTTCTGTTCAGCGATAGCCTGAACCTGAGCCTTTGTGATCTTGGCAACCTTAGTCTTGTTAGGTGTGCCGGAAGCAGTTTCAATACCGCAAGCCTTCTTGATAAGAACAGCAGCGGGGGGAGTCTTTGTAACAAAAGTGAAGCTTCTGTCAGCGTATACTGTAATAACAACAGGGATAATGAGACCTGCGTCGTTCTTTGTGCGCTCGTTGAATTCCTTTGTGAACGCCATAATATTAACACCGTGCTGACCTAATGCAGGACCAACAGGGGGAGCAGGTGTAGCTTTACCTGCGGGAATCTGTAATTTAATAAATCCGACTACTTTCTGAGCCATTTTTAATTACCTCCAAAAAAAACGTAACATTAGTTGATTTTTTCAACTGCCGATATTTCTAAGGTTGTGGGAGTTTCACGACCGAACATTGCCACTGTAACAAGTACAGTGCCTGCTGCCTCGTCAACTTCCTTAACCGTACCCTCAAAGCCTTCCAGTGCACCGGAGGTGATATTTACCATATCGCCTACTGCAACCTTGGACTCTGAAACCTTCTTGACAACGCCGAGGTTGATAACCTCTTCCTCTGTGAGCGGAATGGGCTTTGACCCGGGACCTACGAAACCTGTAACACCTCTTGTGTTGCGGCAGATATACCAGGACTCGTCAGTCATGACCATCTTGACATACACGTAGCAGGGGAAAAGCTTTTCTTCCTTCTGGTTGCCTTCTCTGTCGAGAATGGGCTTTCCGTAGTCGTCCGTAGCAGGACCTATCGGAACCATTACATCTTCAATAAGATGCTGAAGATTTCTGTTTTCCGCTAACGTCTTAATGTCGTTTGCAACCTTATTCTCGTAGCCGGAATAGGTGTGTAAAATATACCATTTAGCCTCTGACATCTTAATCCCCTTTTCCTTTTAATGCGTCGTCACCCAGCTTACTTGCCAAGCATAAGCTTAATCAGGAGCATGAATATTGAATCAACGCCCCAGATAGCGATACCCGAAACCACCATAGAAACGATAACAACGATTGTATTGTTGATTACCTGCTTTCTTGACGGCCACACTACCTTTTTGAATTCGGATCTGGCATCCTTAAAATACTTCACAATGGACTTCTTTTCCTTCTTGGGAGTCGAAGTCTTCACTGCTGCCTTTTCGTTAGCCATGTGAGTCCTCCTTACTTGGTTTCCTTGTGGAGAGTGTGCTTGCGGCAGAACTTGCAGAACTTGTTAAGCTCAATTCTGTCAGGGTCATTCTTCTTGTTTTTCTTGGTGTTGTAATTGCGCTGCTTGCATTCAGTACAAGCGAGTGTAATTTTAACTCTCATTTTCGGCACCTCCTATTTTATTATTCATTCTTATGAATGAACTAAGCCTCCCTCGCATATCCGCAATACCCTTAACTGCGGAGGAGCTCCGCGCAAAATTGCGCAAAAAAATAAGCCCCTTTCCGAGGTATAATTATTTTATCATATTTATCCCGCGTTGTCAAGGCTTTTCCGCTTATTTTGAAAAATATTTCATTTTTCGCCGATAATGCCTGTGCGTATTGACAAAATGAGCTTTTTTTGGTATAATTTCACCATAATAAAAACACTACGGGAAAGGATTTTTACCATGAAAACCTGCGTAAAATGCAAATCACTCAATAAAGACGACAATAACTTCTGTAACGCCTGCGGCTGCTCTGAATTTGTTGCAGCTCCCGAGGGTGCGCAGGTTCCTGCACAGCCTGCTCCTGCTCACGTACATAAAAAGGACTACACAATGTATGACCTTTTCACGATTTTCGGCTTTGTGTCCTCGATTATAGGCTTTTTTGTAATCGCGCTGGTGCTTGAACCCCTGTCTCTTTCCGCGTCTATTGCGGGCTTCGCTAAGGGCAAGCGCTGGAGAGGTCTTGCAATTGCCGCTATCGTTATTGCCGCTATCGGTCTGCTTATCCGTCTTTTCGTAACTCTCTACGATATCGGCATGATTCCCGAATGGCTTATTACGGGCACTTTTGAAAATTAAGACGCATGTCTTTTATATTAAGAAAGGAGAAAAACAATGGATATCAAGGAAAAAATTGAAGAAATCGTGGCAAAGGTAAAGTCTGACCCCGATTTTGCAAATGATTTCAAGGCAAACCCCATCAAGGCGGTTGAAAAGGTTCTCGGCGTTGACCTCCCCGATGATGTTATCGGAAAGGTAGTTGACGGCGTAAAATCAAAGGTTTCCTTCGACGGTATCGCAGACAAGGTCGGCGGTATTCTCGATATGTTCAAGAAAGACTGATTAAAAAGGCACCCACTGAGGGTGCTTTTTTGATTAATACGCTCCCCCACCGAAAAATCAGTAATATTTTAATATTTTTTCAAAATCTGCGCAACCTTTTCCATTTTTAATCGTTATATAAATAAAGAGAAGCGGAAAGGAATGATTATATTGAACGACAGCAGGATAGTCAGCTTGTTTTTTGCCCGTTCGGAAACGGCAATCACCGAGCTTATGGATAAATACGGCAGGTTGTGCCGCAAAATAGCGCGGGGTATCCTCCACAGCGAGGAAGATACAGAAGAATGTATAAACAGCGCCTGTATGCGGTTGTGGAACGCAATCCCTCCGAAAAAGCCCGAGGATTTAGGCGGATATTTTGCAAAAACCGTCCGCAACGAGGCTATTTCCGAATACCGCAGAAACAGCAAACGAATTGAACATGAAACGGACATAGAGTTCTGCGGAATTATCCCCGATGGACGCACTATTGAGGACTACGCCGACGCAAACAGCCTTTCATCGTTAATAAATGAATTTCTTGCAGGTCAGACCGCCAAAAACCGCCGTATCTTCGTGGGCAGATATTATTTCAACCTGTCCGTGACGGATATTGCTTCTTCGCTTGGCATGAGCGAAACCGCGGTGAAATCCCGCCTTTTCAGACAAAGGAACGAGCTTAAGGAATATCTCAGAGAGAAAGGGGGTATCGCCGTATGAAGGATTTCAGAAACAAGGTCATGGACGGCCTTGATGACAAGTACATAAATGAAGCCGTAAAGACCTATGCTAAAAATCTTCCCTTGACGGGCGAGCTTACAGAACTGAAAATTGAAAAACCACTGCCCGAAAGCCGCGGCAGACGTATTTTCCGCGCCTGTGCGAAAATTGCGGCAGCACTTGCGGTTGTAATCGGCATCGGAGTATTCTTTAAGGCCAACGGTATCTCCGTCAGCGAGCTGTGGCGCAACCGCCCTTCCGAAGTCACCGACACAGGTACTACACCGCCCGAGGCTTCCTCTACCCCCGACGTCACCACCCCTGATATAACCACAACCACTCCCGAGACCACAACCAGCCGACCCGAGACAAACTTCAACTGGGAGAGCTACTATGCCACCCTTACAACCGAGCCGCCTGTGGAAATTACAGAAACCGAAGAAACCACAACCACGGGAACGACAACCACCACCCCCGAAACCTCGGAAACCACTTCTGAAACCACAACCGAGGCGGTTACCGCCGCGCCCCTTGAAATTCCGCAGTACGTAAATCTCGATTTTGACAGCAATTTCCGCTGCCCCGTGTATTATCCCGACACTATGAGCAAGAGTTTCGCACAGTGCGGTTACAGCCATGTTTTTTACAGCTACGACGGCTGTATGTACGGCGGAGTTTATGCCATTGAGGATGGCACAGTGCTTAAAGCCGAGCGCAACCACCCCGTTTACGGCAATTATGTTCTGATTGACCACGGAAACGGCTACACCTCTCTGTACGCACACTGCTCCGCACTGAATGTCTCAGAGGGCGACAGCGTAGAAAAGGGCAGATATTTATGCTGGATGAATAATTCGGGCTACACTATGGATACAGGGCTTGGCTTCGGGCTTTTCCACAACGGAAAGGCGCTAAACCCCGAGGATTATATAGGAAAAATGGGCATTGACGACGACCCTGTCTACCCCGAAATATCCAACGAATGGGCGGTCAATATAAACACCGCGGATATCTTCCCCGTAATCGAGCTTTATCATTCCGATTATGAAACCTACGACCCCGAAGAGATACCGCCGCAGCTTATTTTCAGCGACGGCAAGGAATGCTGGTACACCCTCGGTCACGGAAAGCTGTATCTTTACAGTATACCCTCCTACGGTTACAGCAACGGCTGGGCGCACACCCGATACGACCTTTTAGGTACGCTGAACGGGCTGGGCTTCGGCTACGAGGAAGACAAAACCGATATAAAGGTAAGGCTTACGGAAAACAACATACCCGAAGCATGGATTAAGGTGAAGAAAACCGAAAACGGTGAGGAAATCAGCCATATTTACCGCATGGTAATAAACGGAACCACCGAAAACAACCGTAAAACCTATCTTCAGAAAGAATATGACAGCTCTCTCTGGGACAGCCTTGATTTCTTCTCGCTCACCCAAAACGATGAGGGACAGTTTGAAGGTGCAATAGGCGGAATTATGCGGTACGAGGACGGCTGTACATATCTCAGAAGCGTTGAAACCGAAAGAAGAAGCGGAGTCTATGCCCTTCAGGTGGTGAATATCGCTCAGGGCGGCTCTGTATTCAGCGATTATATGTTCTTTGAGCCTGACCCGCCTGCGGAAGAGGATAATGAGAATGTAATTATTCTCCCGGACGCGGACGACGTAAACCCGGGCATGATAATAGAGGACGCCTTCCGCTATAACGGTATGAATTATCAATGGGATATGGGTATGAACTTCGGTATTTCCGAATATATCCGCATGGACGACGAAGGAAATATCGTCACAAGCGGCATTACGGAAGAAACGTATTTCTTAAAGGGTATCACCAATATCAATCAGCTTACGGAGATTTTCCCCGAGGAAATCTACGACGAAGACTATATCGACAATCGCTTCTTCGACATAGGCATGAATAAAATCGCAGCAGTTTCCCTCTCTAATCAGGAGCTTAATATTGTAGGCGGAGACGAAAATGTGAAGCAGTACTATCTCAGCGTGTGCAGTGCGAACAGCGAGATAATTGACAGCTTCAACAACGAGGTTACCTACGGCATGAGCAACGTTGATATTGATTTTCTGGACGACAATCAGGACAGCACCTTTGCGGCAGCATGGGGCTTGCTCTCCGTTTACGGAAACTGCTATAACCTGCCAAGAACCCATTACACCACCGAAGACGGCTATTATGTAACAAATTTCGGCTACACCTATTTTGAGCAGGAATACCGCTTCTATCTGACCAGCGGAGAAAAGAACCGTCTGCTGAGCTGCTTCAACACCAAGAACGTGAATGGTCTCCTTGCGTGGAAGCCCGTTGAATACAAGCCCTTCCCGTCTATAAAGGATTTCACCTTTGAGCTTATTGAAAAGGACAAGAACAATGTTCATTTCAAGGGTATTTATAACGGTCAGAGCTATGAATTCAAGCTTTACAGCACAGACGGCGTAAGGTGGGATGTTAATTACTTCGGATTGGTATAATACGCAAAATTAACGGGCGAACTGTGTTCGCCCGTGTTATATTATCTTTTTTAAAAGCAGATTATTCATCTGTCAGAATGCACACGCAGGTTGCGCCGATACCCTCGCCTTTAAGCCCAAGGCCTTCCTCGGTGGTAGCCTTTACGCTTACGCAGTCAATATCGACTCCGCATACCCTCGCTATATTTTCCCGCATCTGAAGAATATATTTCGCAAGCTTCGGCTTTTCTGCGGAAATTGTAGCGTCAAGGTTGGAGAGCCTCCAACCCTTTTCTTTTATAAGTCCGACAACCCTTTCAAAAAGCACCATGCTGTCTATATCCTTGAAGCTCATGTCGTTATCGGGAAAATGCTTTCCGATATCGCCAAGCGCCAGCGCGCCAAGCATTGAGTCCATTATGGCGTGGACCAGCACGTCAGCGTCGGAATGTCCCAGAAGCCCGAGCTCGAAAGGAATTTCCACACCGCCAAGCACCAGCCTGCGGTTTTCTGCAAGACGGTGTACATCATAGCCGTGACCTATTCTTATCATTTTTCTGCCTCCGTTATAGCCTCGCCGAGTGCTATATCCTCGGGGGTGGTTATTTTTATATTATTGTAGCTGCCTGCGGTGATTTTTACCTTTATGCCAAGTCTTTCCGCAAGCTGTGAATCATCCGTGAAATCTCCGCCCGTTTCCAGCATTTTTCTGTAAAGCGAGGTTCTGAAAGCCTGAGGTGTCTGCGCAGAATAAAGCGTGCTGCGGTCGGGGGTGCTTTCAATAAAGCCGTCACGGGTAATTTTTATTGTATCCTTTACGGGCACAGCGGCAATTGCTCCGCCATGCTCCATGGCGTCGGAAATTACCATTGAAATAAGGTCGGGATAAGCGAAAGGTCTCGCTCCGTCGTGGATTGCGGTAACGTCAGTATCTTCCACGTGGGAAAAGGCAATCTCTGCCGACTCCGCACGGCTCTTTCCGCCCTCGCAGACTGTTTTGAGCTTAGTCACACCTGCATCTCTGCAAAGCCTTTCTATTTCTTCGCAGTCCTCCGCCCGTGCGGCAATTATAATTTCGATTATTTCAGGACAATTCTGAAAATTAAGCGCACTGCGGAGTATTACAGGTACTCCCCCAAGGGTCAGCAGCTGCTTGTTTGTGCCCTGCATACGCGAGGAAGCTCCCGCCGCTAAGATTATTGCCGAAGCGGTCATACAAGCATTTCCTCCTTATAGGCTTCACACCTGTTTCTGCCGCTTTTATGTGCTTTCCGGCAGGCATATTCGGCCTTCTCTATAAGTTCATCAAAATCTTCGCCGTCTGTTCCGTATACCGACCAGCCTATCGAAGCAGTTATTACAAGCTGATGATTGTCAATCTTTATAGGGTCAAGAATTAAATTGAAAATGTGCTCTGCCATAACTTCGGGAGTATTATGCTCATTGACTTCCTTCATTATGATAATAAAATCATCATTTCCGATACGTCCTACACTGCATCTGCCTTGCTGTGATTCCCACAGGGCAAGCACGAACTGGCGGAGAATTATATCTCCCGCACGATAGCCGTAATATTCCACGATATCCTTGAAATTGTCGATATCCGCCTTCATCACAACAATATTCTTCTGCTGAAGCTTTACAAGAGAATCGAACTCAGCGTCAAGAGTGGAGCGGAGGAAAGCACCCGTAAGTGCGTCATGCTTGTGGTCGTAAAGCTCGCGGAATTCCTGACGCTTCTTTTCATTTATGTCCCGGATATGTCCGATAACCTTGAGAACCCTGCCGTCCTCGTCCTTTACGCAGGTTATTGAGTGACGCACCCATATCCAGTCGCCGTTCTTGTGCTGTATACGGTAGTCGTAGGTAATACTGCGGTCAGGCATGAATAAAAGGTGGTCATAGTTGCCGAAGCGATCACGGAAGCCTTCACGGCTGTCAGGGTGTATAAGCTCGGCATAGGCGGCACGATGGAAGGAGAAATCACCGTTCAGCGGAATACTGAACATGACATTCCACTGATTGGGCGTTAAAACACAGTAGGTGTCCGTAGGAACGTCAACCTCATAGATGATGTCCGAAACCGCACGGAGCGCAAAATGATACATGAGATATTTTTCCTGGATAGTGGTTTCAAACTCTGAAATCTTTTCACAGTCGGATAACGCACCCGCCGCACAGACCATTCCGCCTATTTCTGAAGAACGCGCGGTAATTCCCACAGAAATATATCTGTCACCGGCTTTGAACTGTACATTTATGGCTGTCTTTCTGCCCGCCTTTGCCATCATTACTTCAATAGCTGAACGGAATTCGTCCACATTATCGGGGTGGATATATTCCTCAAGACGCGTGCCGTTTTCCAGTTCAAGCCCCGGGTATCTGCTCTTCCAGATTTCGGGAATAAAGTAGGCATCTCCGTTTTCGTCCCAACGCCAGATTATATCATCGGTACATTCTGCCGCCGCTTCAAACAGCTCCTTCTGCTGAGTACTGCTGCCTGAAACCATGCGTCTGCCCGCCATATAGTCTATCAGGGAATATATGAGCTTTGACGGGTTACCCTCAGCGGCGTTACATATTATATCACGTTCATCTTCAGCAAGAGTATTGCAAAGACGTTCAGTGGCGTCCTCAATGGGCCTTAAACGCTTTGCTGCCCCGACAGCTGCAAAAATCATAAGAGTAACAGCGATAACTATTACTGCGATACCCACCACAAGAATTACCTTGTCTTGATATTTAAAGGAAAGACTTATCACATATCCGCCGAGCACCGTAACAGGAACCAGACAGAACAGCGCAACAGCGCCTAAAATGTGCTTTTTAAAACGGTCAAAATAGCCCATATAATCCCTCCGTAATCATAGTTAATTTTATTATAGCCTGTTACTGCGAAAAAGTCAATATTTTTTCATAAAAGGACAAAGAAAAGGACGGTCGCTGCCGTCCTTATTTTCTGATTATCTTACAGTGCTTCCGTTAGGAATATCGCCGTCAATGAATACAACTCTTACGTCGTCGCCTGCATCGCACGCAAGAAGCATACCCTGGCTTTCCTCGCCGCAGAGCTTTGCAGGTGCAAGGTTTGCAACGAAAATTATCTTCTTTCCGATGAGCTCTTCAGGTGTGTAGTAGTTTGCAATTCCCGAAACAATCTGTCTGCCGTCTCTGCCGTCGTCAATCTGGATTTTCAGAAGCTTCTTAGCCTTCTTCATCTTCTCGCAAGCAGTGATTTCGCCTGTTCTCAGCTTCACTTCAGCAAACTGGTCAATCTTTATGATATTCGCCTTATCCAAATCCTCGTCTTCTTTCCATTCCTTCTTGGGACCGAGGAGAGCGTTGAGCTCTTCGATTTCCTTTTCCATATCAATTCTGGGGAAAAGCACCTCGCCCTTCTTGACGGTTACGTCAAGAGGCAGAACGCCGAACTGTGCCGCATTCTCATAAGTTACCATGCTTTCGTCTGCTCCTATCTGCTCCCACACCTTGGGCATAGCCGTAGGCATGAAAGGATAAAGGAGAGAAGAAGTAAGGCGGATAGTTTCAAGCAGATTGTAAAGGACTGTTGCAAGTCTGGGCTTGTTGGCTTCGTCCTTTGCAAGAACCCAGGGAGTGGTTTCGTCAATATACTTGTTTGCACGGGAAATTACCTTGAAGATTTCTTCAAGCGCCTTGGAAAGCTGTGCGTCGCCGATAAACTGTGCAACAGGCTCACGGAGCGCCTTTGCCATAGCGATAAGCTCGGTGTCAAGGTCATCGCTTACTCTGTCGGCAGGAAGAGTTCCGCCGAAATACTTGTCAACCATTGCCACTGTACGGGAAACAAGGTTACCAAGGTCGTTGGCAAGGTCAGTGTTGATTCTGCCTATCATGATTTCGTTGGAGAAATTGCAGTCGGAGCCATAGGGCATATCACGTAAAATCTGATAACGAACTGCGTCAACACCGTAACGTTCACCCAGTACAAAGGGGTCAATAACGTTACCGAGAGACTTGCTCATCTTCTGACCGTTGAAATTAATCCAGCCGTGACCGTAAAGGCGCTTGGGCAGGGGTAAATCAAGCATCATAAGTATAGCAGGCCATACAATAGAATGGAAACGCACGATTTCCTTTGCGGTCATGTGCATATCCGCAGGCCAGTACTTGTCATAATCGCCATAAGCGCTGTTTTCATATCCGAGAGCGCTGATATAGTTGGAAAGTGCATCAACCCATACGTAAACCACATGGCCTTCGTCAAAGTCCACGGGTACGCCCCATGTGAAGGTTGTACGGGATACGCATAAATCCTCAAGACCGGGCTTGATGAAATTGTTTACCATTTCGTTTACACGACTCTTGGGCTGGAGATAATTGGTTTCTGTGAGGAATTTTTCAATTCTGTCAGCGAAATCAGAAAGGCGGAGGAAGTAAGCCTCCTCGTCAGCCTCAACAACATCTCTGCCACAGTCGGGACACTTGCCGTCCACAAGCTGGGACTCTGTCCAGAAGCTTTCGCAGGGATTGCAGTACTTGCCTGTGTACTTGCCCTTATAGATATAGCCCTTGTCGTAAAGAGTCTTGAAAATCTTCTGTACGGTTTCAATATGATAATCGTCAGTAGTTCTTACATAACGGTCATAGCTTACGTTCATGGTTTTCCACAGACGCTTGAAATTGTCAACGATAGGGTCAACGTACTCCTTGGGAGTAACGCCCTGTTCCTTTGCCTTGAGCTCGATTTTCTGACCGTGCTCGTCTGTGCCTGTCAGAAACATTACGTCGTAGCCCTGCATTCTCTTAAAACGCGCAATGGTATCGCAGGCTACGGTGGTGTAGCAGTGACCGATATGAGGATTTCCCGAAGGATAATAAATCGGGGTGGTTATATAGAATTTTTCGCTCATTTTTAACCTCCTGGTGATGAATAATGAATGATGAACGATGAATGATTGATGTGTCGGCTGCGCCGACGGATTAGAATTTTCAAATCAATCCCGAAGGGATACCGTAATCCTTCATTTTTTCATCATTAATCATTCATCAATTCAGCATTGAATTACTGTTTATTATACCACAAATCACCCATTTTGGCAATATGTAAAAATTTTTATAAGAAAAATTTACATTTTTCACATAAAAGACTTGATTTTTTTTGAGTTTTCTATTAAAATAATATGTGAATATATCTGCGGCGGCTGATACCCGCAGAAAAGCAATAAAAACTGACGTTTTCCGCCCCTATGCGTTGATTTTATCAAAGAGCCTCAAAGCGGGAGCGTCAAGGCGGGCTGAAGCCCGGAAAGGAATTTTATTATGTCAAACAGATTATTTCAGGGCGTAGTTCATCAGATGCGTGATACCATCGGCAGAGTTATCGGCGTTATTGACGAAAACGCAACAGTCGTAGCCTGCAGCGAGCTTTCCAGAATAGGCACCAGCAACGACTTCTTCACTATCGAGCTGGGTGAATCCCACGATATCTTTATCCGCGACGGATATACATATAAGCCCTTCGGCGTTCACGTAAAGCCCGACTATGCGGTTTTCGTTGAAGGTACAGATGAAATCGCAGGCAAGTACGCGTCCATACTCGCTGTCTCCCTTTCCAGCATCAAGCAGTATTACGATGAAAAGTACGACCGCAACAATTTCATCAAGAATATCATTCTCGATAACGTACTCCCCGGCGATATCAGCATTAAGTCCCGTGAGCTTCATTTCAACTCCGATATAAGCCGCGTCGTTTTCCTTATCAATATCGTTTCCAGCAACGATGTTTCCGCTTATGACGTTATCCAGAACCTCTTCCCCGACAAGAACAAGGACTTTGTTTTCAATATTACTGAAACCGATATCGTACTGGTCAAGGAAATCAAGAACAATATCGACGTCAAGGATTTAGAGAAGCTTGCACGCTCCATTTCCGATACTCTCCAGACAGAGTTCTTCACAAGAGTAAATGTAGGTATCGGCACACCCGTTATGGGAGTAAAGGACCTTGCACGTTCCTTCAAGGAAGCACAGATTGCAATTGAAGTAGGTAAGGTATTCGACACAGAAAAGAATATCATCAGCTATGATAACCTCGGTATCGCAAGACTTATTTACCACCTCCCCACCACACTCTGCGAAACCTTCTTAAAGGAAGTTTTCAAGAAGGGCTCTATTGATTCTCTCGACCACGAAACCCTTTTCACTATCCAGCGTTTCTTCGAGAACAACCTGAACGTTTCCGAAACTTCCAGAAAGCTCTTCGTTCACAGAAATACACTGGTTTACAGACTTGACAAGATAAAGAAGCTTACAGGTCTTGATTTAAGAGAGTTCGACCACGCGATTATCTTCAAGATTGCGCTTATGGTAAGAAAGTACCTCTCCGCAGACCCTGTTAAGTTCTGATTAATATTGCGACATCATCGGGGCGGCTTAACTATGCCGCCTCGCATAGTGTTTTTATGCGGCTTTTTAAGCTGCGTTTGTTGCACTGATGCAACCTTTTCCTCCCTTGCGGAGTCTTATTATATGGAAATAATTATGCCCCTTTTTTGTCATTTTTAAGCAAAAGAAAGGAGATTTTTACATAAATGGTAGAATTAAAGAACGTTGACGTTCACTATAACGACGGTATCAAGGGTGGTATCGACGCTCTGAACGACGTAAACCTACGCATAAACGATGGTGAATTTGTTTTTATCGTCGGTAACAGCGGTGCGGGCAAGAGTACCCTTTTAAAGCTGCTCACTCGTGAAATCCAGCCCACCAGTGGCAGAGTATTTGTCAATGAATATAACCTCTCCAAGCTCAAAAACCGCAAGCTCCCCTACTTCCGCCGTTCCCTCGGAATGATTTTCCAGGACTTCCGTCTTATTCCGAACCTTACGGTGTACGAAAATGTGGCTTTCGTGCTGAGAGTTATAGATAAATCCAAAAAATATATCCGCCAGAGAGTTCCATACGTGCTGAACCTCGTAAAGCTGGGCGATAAAGCCAAGTGCTATCCCAGCCAGCTTTCGGGCGGCGAGCAGCAGCGTGTGGCCATTGCCCGCGCTTTCGCCTGCGACCCCAAGATTATCATTGCCGATGAGCCTACGGGTAATATCGACCCCGAGCTTTCCTACGAAATCGTGGAGCTGCTCAAGGATATCAACGAGTGCGGAACTACCGTTATCATGGTAACCCACGAGCACGACCTTGTTAAATATTTCGGTGGTCGTATCATTAATTTAAAAGACGGGTCAGTTGACTTCGACGATTATATAGAAGGAGGAAACTGATTATGAGAATGAGTAATTTCAGCTATCTGGTAAAACGAGGCGTAGGCTCCGTTTTCAGAAATGCCATGATGAGCTTTGCAAGCTTCTGCGTGCTGCTTGTAAGCCTTTTCTTAGTAAGCCTTGCGACTCTCGTTGCCCTCGATATCAACGTTATCATGTCCAACATTGAGGAAAAGAACGAAATCGAAATTTTTGTATACGGCGACGTAGAGGAATCTGTGCTCACCCACATTTCCGATGCAATCAACGTAAACACCAACACCCACAGCGTTATTTTCTACTCCAAGGAGGAAGCATGGGCTGACCAGCAGGAATCCATGCCCGAGGTTGCGGAGCTTTTTGAATATCTCCCCGACAACCCCATGCCCCACACCTTCCGGGTTACAGTGAAGGATATCTCCCTTATTTCCCAGACGGCTGATGAATTCAACACTATCGAAGGCGTTGAAAAGGTTGTAGCCCCCTACGACTTTGCTTCTGCCCTTGTGGATATCCGCTCCACCCTTACAGTCATAGGCTTTGCCCTTCTTGCCGTGCTTATCCTTACCAGCATCATCATTATCTACAACTCCATCAGAAGCAGCGTTTATGCCCGCCAGAAGGAGCTTAATATCATGAAGGTGGTAGGTGCTACCAACTCCTTTGTAAAGATTCCGTTCTTTATTGAAGGTATGTTTATCGGTATTGCCGCAGGCGTGGCTTCATGGCTTATTACAAGAGTAACCTACAATGCCGTTGTTGGCCTTTTCAAGGAAAATCTCGAAATCTGGCAGATTTTCGGCATGGTTGACGTAATTTCCTTTGACAGTGTTACATGGTATGTGCTTGCCGCAAACTGCATACTCGGCGCACTTCTCGGCGCAATAGGCACCGTTATCAGTACAGCGAAATATCTGAAGGTTTAACGCTTTGCGTTAAATCTTGATGAAAAATGAATGATTAATAATGAATGATTATTGTATCGCCTTCGGCGATTGATTTTGATAAGGTGATTTTCGATGAAGGAAAACGAATTAGCGACCTATTCTATCGATTTGTCTGTTTCAATAGTAGAATTTTATAAGTGGCTTGTCGATCGTAAAAAGGAATTTGTCATGTCAAAACAAATCCTCCGAAGTGGCACAAGCGTAGGCGCAAACATTCATGAGGCACAATACGCAGTAAGCAAAGCGGATTTTATTTCAAAAATGCAGATCGCCCTTAAAGAAGTTTCTGAAACCGAATACTGGATTATCGTTCTTGAACGAACGGGCTTTTTTGATGATAGCTTTAACTTTTTAAAAAGCAAGTGTATTTCAATAAAAAAGATGCTGATTGCCACACTTAATACAATGAAGAAAAACATTTAAAAATTTGAAATCCATCGCCGAAGGCGATACCTAAATCATTCATCATTCATTCTTCATTATTACTCATACACACCCACCCCCTAAGAAGGAGGAAAAATAATTATGAATTATCACACCCTAAAAAAAATTATCCGTCCGACAGCTTTTGCTTGCGCGTTCTGTCTTATGTGCGGTATAATGGGAAGCAAAGCGGATATCCGCCCCACCGCCGCCGCAACTCAGGCGGAGCTTGAAGCCCTCATCAAGCAGAACGAAGAGCATATCGCCGAGCTTGAAAATAAAATTGCTTCGACCGAAGGCGATATTGCCGCTAACGAAGAGCTTTCTGCCGCTTATTATCAGAAATTTATGGCTCAGCAGGAACAGGTTGACCTGCTCAATAACAAGCTTTACGTAAAGGAACAGGAAATTGCCGCCAAAGAGCAGGAAATTGCCGATGTTGAGCTTATTATTGCGGAAACCGAACAGAAAATTGCCGATAAGAAGGTTGAAATCGCAACCCTCGACGCGCAGAATAAGGACAATATCTACCGCTTCGGTCAGATTATCCGCACAATGTACATAAACGACACCGATGATGTGCTCAGTATTCTTGCAGGCTCTGCGGATTTCTACGATATCTTCGTAAGAACCGAGATGATGCAGAGTGCCTCTGACCAGAACTACGACTTCATGAATCAGCTCCTTGACGATATACATCGTCTTGAGGACGAGCAGGTTCAGCTGGAAAAGGACGTAGCTCAGCTTGAAGAGGACAAGGAAGCCCTTGAAGAACAGAAGCAGGTGCTTCAGGACGAGCATACTCTTCTTGACGAGGAAAGAGCCTATTCAAACAAGCTGGCGGCTCAGTACACCGAGGAATACAATAACTACGAAACCCAGATTGCGAACCTCGAATATCTGAAGGACGTTTACGCCGAAGAAAAGCGTGTAAGCCTTGCGGAAATCGAAGCTTATGAAAAGCAGATTGACGAAATTATCCGTCAGGCACAGCTTGCCGCAAGTAACTCGGTAGTTTACGACCAGGGCGAGTGGTGGTGGCCTCTCGACCCCAAGTTCACACTTATTACGACATATTTCGGCTACGACCCCTGGAGAGGCGGCAACCACGGCGCAATTGATATCGGCAACGGCGGTATCAACGGTGCAAATATCTACGCTATGAAGGGCGGAGAGGTAATCGTTGCAAAGACAACCTACACCCCCGGTTATGACTACGGAATGTATGTGGTTATCGACCACGGTGACGGCTACCAGTCGCTTTACGCTCACTGCAGCGCTATCTACGTAAGCGTAGGTCAGATGGTCAACAAGGGCGACACTATCGCCGCCGTAGGCTCTACGGGCTGGTCAACAGGTCCTCACCTCCATTTTGAAATCCGTAAGGACGGTCAGAGAGTCGACCCGCTGAATTATGTAAGCGTACCTTAAGAAAGGCTAGACATAAAATGAACAAGAAAATCTCCCTGGGTATTGCCATAAGCCTTATCGCCGTGGCGTGCGCCGTTACCTTCGTGGTGACAATGACCGCTTCGCTGAACCTGTACAACGACAAAATAGCAGGTGTTCAGCAGCGCGAGGAAATCAATACCCGTATTCAGGAAATCGACTCCTTTGTGCGTAACTACTCGCTCAGCGCCGTAGACGATGAATCAGTGAAATCGGGTATCTACGCGGGATATCTTGACGGTATTTCCGACAGGTATTCCGATTATTATACCACCGATGAATATTACTATGAAACCATGCTGGAAAGCGGCGTCATAGTAAGCCTTGGTATCGAAACAGTAAACGACGGCGGCTATCCAAAGGTTGCCAAAGTTTATAAAAATTCTCCTGCTGAGGAAGCAGGTATCACAAAGGACGATATTATTTCAAAGGTCAACGGTCAGAATGTTCTGGAAATAGGCTACAAAAAAGCCTCCGAACTTATCCTTTTCGGTGACGAAGGTACAAAAACCACCCTTCTCGTCCGCCATAACGGCGAGGAAATCGAACACAGCTTAAGCCGCACGTCCTTTGAAATCTCTTCTGTAAAACATGAGCTTCTGGATAATGGTATATTCTATATCGGTGTTTCAGATATCCATAATCTCACGGGAAAGCAGGTGGGGCTTGCTCTTGAAGAACACGCCACGGAAGAAATAAAGGGCTATATCTTCGACCTGAGAGAGTGCGAAAGCGGAAATTACTCCTCTGCAGCGGAAATTCTCGACCCCTTTATCCCCAAAATGACTATTGCAAATGCCGTTTACAAGAACAATTCATATCAGGTTATCGGTGAAACCTCTGACGATAAATCCACAGCTCTCCCCATAAGCGTAATGGTCAATGAAAAAACAGGCGGCAGTGCGGAGCTTATTGCCCTTTGTCTCAGAGGCGGCGCTGCGGCAAAAATCGTCGGCACACCCACTATGGGTTACGGAACTCTGCAGGAGGCCCGTGCCTTCAGCGATGGTACTGCGGTTAAAATCTCGGTAGCGGTGATAGAACCCGCAGCCGAAGCAGGCTCATACAACGAAACAGGCGTAAAGCCCGAATTTATTGTTGAATATGCAGGCATAACGGAAACTGCGCCGGGGAATTATGTAAATACCTACGACGTACAATATAAGAAGGCAGTAGAGGTCGTACTCTCAGCTATGGGCGGCACCTCTGCGGAAGAACAACGTTAATTCAATTTCAGAAAGGATATAAAACCATGACAAAGAAGACAGTATTAACAAGCGAAGGACTTAAGAATCTCGAAGCCGAGCTTGAGGAGCTCAAAGGCGTAAAGCGCCGCGAGGTTGCGGAAAAAATCAAGATTGCCTTAGGCTACGGCGACCTTTCCGAAAACTCCGAATACGATGAGGCTAAGAACGAACAGGGTCTTATCGAAGCAAGAATTGCGGAAATCGAAGCAATTTTAAAGAACGTTACTCTTATCGACTCCGACAATATCTCCACCGAACACGTACAGCTCGGTACAACCGTTAAGGTAAAGGATATCGAAGAGGATGAAATCCTTGATTTAAGCATCGTAGGCTCCAAGGAAGTTGACATGGCTCAGTGGAAAATTTCCGATGAATCCCCTATCGGCAAGGCTCTTATTGGTCATTGCGTCGGCGAAACCGTAGAGGTTGAAGCTCCCGCAGGCGTGTTCAAGTTTGAAATCCTCGAAATAGGCAGACTCGCTTAATAAGCAGAAAAAAGGAAGGACATAAAAATGGCAGACGAAATCTTAGAAGAAGAATTAACCGAAGAAGAGCTTCAGGAAAAGCTCTCCGAACAGCACAGAATCAGACTTGAAAAGCTTTCCGCACTTAAGGAAAGCGGCAAGAATCCTTATGAAATCACAAAGTTCCCTGTTTCCCACCTTGCAAAGGATATCAGAGAAAACTTTGAAACTCTTGAAAATGAAACCGTTCATATCGCAGGCCGTATCACAAGCTGGAGAGATATGGGCAAGGCTAACTTCATAGATATCCGTGACGGCAGCGACAGAATGCAGGTTTACGTGAAGATTGACGAAATCGGCGAAGAATGCTTCAAGGAATTCAAGACCTGGGACTTAGGCGATATCGTTGGTATCACAGGCTTTGTTTTCAAGACAAGACGCGGTGAAATTTCCGTTCACGCAAAGGAAATCTCACTTTTATCCAAGTCTCTTCTTCCTCTCCCTGAAAAGTGGCACGGCTTAAAGGATAAGGAAGAGCGTTACAGAAAGCGTTACCTCGACCTTATCGCTAACCCCGAGGTTAAGGACACCTTCGTTGCACGTTCCCTTATTCTCCGTGAAATCAGAAGCTATCTTGACAATCTCGGCTACCTTGAGGTTGATACTCCCGTGCTTCATACTCTTGAAATCGGTGCAGCTGCACGCCCCTTCGTAACTCACCACAACGCTCTTGATATTGATATGTATTTACGTATCGAAACCGAGCTTTACTTAAAGCGCCTTATTGTAGGCGGCTTTGACAAGGTTTACGAAGTTGGCCGTATCTTCAGAAACGAAGGTATGGACGCTACTCATAACCCTGAATTTACATCCATTGAAATGTATCAGGCGTACACCGACTACTACGGAATGATGGATTTAATTGAAAATATGTACCGCACAGTAACTCTCAAAATCTGCGGCACAGATACCGTACCCTATCAGGGTAAGGAAATCGCAGTAGGCAAGCCCTGGGAAAGACTTACCATGATTGAAGCGGTAAAGAAGTACGCAGGCGTTGACTTTGCCGACTGGGCTACCGACGAGGACGCAAGAGCTGCAGCAAAGGCAAAGAATGTTGAACTCGAAAAGAAAGACGCTACAAAGGGCGACGTACTTATCGCTTTCTTTGAGACCTTCGTTGAGGATAATCTCATTCAGCCTACAATTATTTACGATTACCCCGTTGAAAACTCTCCTTTAGCAAAGAGAAAGCCCTCTGACCCCGCATTTACAGAGCGTTTTGAATATTTCATCAACGGCTGTGAATTCGGTAACGCATTCTCCGAGCTTAACGACCCTATCGACCAGCGTGCAAGATTCACAAAGCAGGTTGAAGAAAAGAGAAAGCAGGGCGCAAATGCCGAAATCGACGAAGACTTCCTTACTGCCCTTGAATATGGTCTGCCTCCTACGGGCGGTCTCGGCATGGGTCTTGACAGATTTGTAATGCTCCTCACCGACAGCGCTTCTATCCGTGACGTTTTATTATTCCCCACAATGAAGCCTGAGAAGAAGTAATTGGCTTTGTTATGCGGTTTGTGAGTGTTCATAACCCGAAAACTTACGAATTTACAACCGTTTTCGTAAAAAATAAAAAATTGACCCTTTCCGATTGAATTCGGAAAGGGTTTTTGCTTTATTTAAGCTAAATTAAACAAAGAAAAAGGACGGCATGGCCGTCCTTTTGATGTTTACAGTTCACCTACAAGCGCAATAATCAGGTCAGTTGTCTGTTCCTGCATAATAACTGCAATCTCATCATCGGTGAAATAAATCAGCGTGTCGTATACAAAATCTTCCTTAGTAAACTCGGTGGGGTCTTCATTAAGACAATTCCACTCACTGCCTGAGAAGAGCTTTTTGAGCTTCTTTAATGCGGAATCACTGTATTCATAGGCTACACCGTAGTACTTGAGCTTCTTGTTTTCGAACTCATAGCAGTATACAACGCCCTCTTCCTTTTCCCAGAGGATAAGGTCGTCAACAGCTGTGTACTTATCGTTGCCTATTCTGTCGAGCACCTTGCTTCTGCTTGTGCCGTAGGTGAATCCCTTCATAACGTCCTCAAGCACGTTATCCTGGATAGTAACCTTCTTGTAAGCATACTTGCCCTTCTTGTACTTTCCGTCAACCTTGTCGAGGGAATACACTCTGAACTTGTATGTACCTGCCTTTTTAAGGTCGATGGTAAGTTTTGTCTTGGTGGTGGTCTTTACCTTTACGTACTTTTCCTTTGAAGTATTGTACTTATAAACGCCGTAGGCTTCTGCGCCGCTTACCTTCTTCCAGCTGAGGGTAACCTTTGTGCCGTTTATTGTTGCCTTTAAAGAGGCGGGCTTTGCCAGTTTCTCGGAAGAAGCAGCTTCTGCATTAACGCTGAAGGGAACATCAGCGGCGGGTGTGTAAACTGCTGTGCCTGCAAGCATTGTTAAAGCCATAAGAACAGATAAAAGCTTCTTTTTCATGATAGTTTCCTTTCCGTAATATTACTTTGTTTTATCAGGATTTCAGCCTGTATTCAGCATTATAACATACTTTTCACAGAAAATCAACACTTTATCATGATAATCTGAAAAATTCAGCTTATGCACAGCTTCCGTCGTAGTAAGCCTCCAGTTCCTCGATAGCAGCGTTGTGGATACGCATTATCTGACGTGGACTGTACCCCATCTTTTCGGCAATAATCTCCCAGCTTTGGTTAAGAATATACTTGCGTTCAAGCACAGTTCTTCTTCTGCTGTCGGGAACGGTGGCTATAATGTATCTTATCTCTTCTTTCACCTCTACGAGCTTGTCAATCTCTGCGTTTATTTCAGCTTCAAGGTCAACAATTCTTGCAGTGGTCCGTCCTACTCTGTCAGAATAGGTTCCCTCGCTTCTGCTGCCTGTAAAGGGCGATGTGGTAACCTTTGTCGCAAGGCTTTTAAGCTCCGCAATAACTTCAAGCTTTAAGTCGATAGCACAGCTTATTTCATAATGGCTGTTAAGTAAATCCTTTATTTTCATATAATTTCCTCCCTACACTGCCACGGGCACTGCACATTCCGTACAATATATATTTTCTCCTGCCTCTATGGCTGTTTGTCCGCTGAAAAGAGCTGTGCCGCAAAGCACACACTTTGCTCTTTCCTCTTCTGTCTTACCGCCGCAGTCGGGACACCTTCTGTATATCTCGTTATCGTAGGCGTCATAGCTGAAAGCGGTATTCTTCATTGTCTTTTTACATTCACAGCATCGGTACATTTTTCTCCTTTCGTTGCAAATCTGGGTCATCCGGATAAACCGTTTCATTTTTGGGGCAAAATCAGTATAGCACATTTCGGAAGATTTTGTCAACCCATTTTTGCAACAAAAATAAAATTTTATTCAAAGGTGTTGCATTTTTGGGAATTATATGATATAATGAAGAAAAATAAAGAACGGTGGCGGATTATATAAATATCCGCAGAAAGAGGGCATATATGAGTGAAAAAAGGGAAAACGAGGTTGCAAACCGTATGAAAATGCGCCGTAAGGAGCTTGGGCTCAGCCTTCAGGATTTAGCCGACAGAACCAGACTCAGCAAATCCACGCTCCAGCGTTACGAGACAGGTACCACTGGAAAGCTGCCCGTAGAAAAGGCAAGACTTATTGCCGAGGCTCTGAAAATGCCCGCCGAACAGCTTTTAGGACTGGAAACAGCAGCAGAGACCGTTCCCGAATTTTCAGATGTGTATAATATCCCCGTTTACGACAGCGTAAGCGCAGGTTTCGGCTGTTATGCAGACAGCTGTGCTGTGAGTGTAAAGCCCACATACCTTACAAATGCCGCTTCTGCAGGTGATTTCCTCTGGATAAACGTAAAAGGAGACAGTATGTCGCCGAAAATCGAGGACGGAGATATGATACTTGTCCGCCGTCAGGACAGCGTGGAAAGCGGCAGTGTGGCGGTGGTAATGATAGAGGACGAGGCGCTTGTAAAGCGCGTCAAATACGGCAGAGACTGGCTGGAGCTCCACTCCTTCAACCCCTATTATCCCGTGAGACGTTTTGAAAAGGACGAGGTAAACAGGATTGTAGTTGTGGGGCTGGTTAAAGAGGTATGCAAAAAGCTGTGATTTTTCACAAAATGCGTACTATAATGCACCGTCACCTTGACAAAAAGAACAAAAAAGAGTATAATTAATTCAGTATTATTTACACGAAAGGACAACCGCCATGAGCAGATTTAAGGTTGCCGCTGTTTTCAGCGACAGAATGGTTTTACAGCGCAATAAATGCATAAATGTATTCGGTGAGGGCGACGACGGCGCCGCAGTTACCGTTGAATTTGAAGGAAATATTGTAAAAACACAGGTTAAGAACGGCCGATGGAATGCTGTTCTCCCGCCTCATATCGCAGGCGAGGGCTATGAAATGACCGTGCGCTGCGGTGATGAGTTTAAAAAGTTCACCGATATTGCCGTAGGCGAGGTATGGCTTGCAGGCGGTCAGTCCAATATGGAATATGAGCTTCGCAACTGCATCACAGGCGCACAGCACCTGGAAAATGACAAGGGCATTAATGTAAGATTCTATTACACCCAGAAAAATCCCTATATAGATGAGAAATTCCTTGAAGATGAAGCAAAAATGGGCTGGGCGAAATTCGAGGGCGAGTCCCCGAAATGCTGGTCGGCGGTAGGCTATATCTTCGCTAAGGAACTGTCAGAAAAGCTGGGCTGTGTTGTGGGCATAATCGGCTGCAACTGGGGCGGTACAAAGGCTTGTCACTGGATGAGCCGCGAAAGCCTTTCGGCTGATACGGATATGCGTTATGACCTTGACCTTTATGATAAGGCAATCGAAGGTAAGACCACCGAAGAACTGGACAGAATTTACAAGGAATACGAAGATTACCACACCGCATGGGAAAAGAAGAGCGCAGAATACTATACGACTGTGGAAAATCCCACCTGGGGCGGCTGTCTTGAATACTGCGGCGAAAACAAATACCCCGGACCCTTGGCTCCCCGCAACCCTTTCCATGCCACAGGTCTTTACGACAGCATGGTTAAGCGCGTTTGCCCGTATACTATAAACGGTTTTATCTATTATCAGGGTGAAAGCGATGATGACCGCCCTCAGTATTACTACAAGATGCTCCGCGGGCTTATCACCTTATGGCGTGAGGACTGGGGCGACGATGAATTGCCGTTCCTTATCGTACAGCTCCCCATGCACCGTTACAGCGGCGACAGTGACCGTAAGCACTGGTGTCTTATCCGTGAGGCACAGGAAAAAGCCTTCCGCACCATTAAAAATACAGGTCTTGCTGTTATTCTTGACTGCGGCGAGTTCAATGAAATCCACCCGAAGGATAAAGAGCAGGTAGGTCACCGCCTTGCGCTTCAGGCTATGAATTTAGTCTACGGCGACAAGGAAACAAAGGCATTTGCACCGCTTTACAAGTTCCATATCGTAAAGGACAACGGAATTGAGGTTCATTTTGACTACGCCGAGGGCTTCACCCTTACAGGCGAGAAATGCGGCTTTGAAATTGCAGGCAGTGACAATATTTACAAGCCTGCGGATTTTGAAATAAGAGGAAAGAAAATCTTTGTGTTCAGTCCCGATGTAAGCGCACCTCTTAATGTACGCTATCAGTGGACAAACTACGGCGAGGTTACCCTCTACGGCGACAACGGATTGCCCGTTGCGCCATTCAGAACCGATAAAAGTGTTGATTTATAATTTGTGAAAGGAAACCACACTATGAGAAGCTGCGGTATACTTATGCATATAACAAGCCTGCCGTCTCCTTATGGGATAGGCACCTTCGGAGCAGAGGCTGAAAAATTTGTGGACTGGCTGAAAAGTGCAGGTCAGAAATACTGGCAGGTGCTGCCCGTAGGACCCACAGGCTACGGCGATTCACCTTACCAGTCCTTTTCCACCTTTGCGGGTAATCCTCTTTTAATCGACCTTGACGAACTGATAAAAGAGGGACTTCTCACTAAGGAGAAATGCACGGCGGATTACGGTAATAATCCCTCTGCCGTTGACTATAATAAGGTAACCCCTATAAAAATGAACCTGCTGAGAGAAGCCTACAAGGGTTTTGATGAGGATGCAGGCTATCTTGCCTTCACACGTGCTGAGGGAGAATGGCTGGAGGATTACGCTCTGTTTATGGCTCTAAAAGGCAACAGCAATAATGTTGCGTGGAATAAGTGGAGTGATGGGTTGCGTCTCAGAAAAGCAGAGGCAATTGATGACGCACGTGAACGGCTGAAAAAAGAAACAGGTTTCTGGAAATTTGTACAGTACATTTTCTACCGCCAGTGGGACAGGCTGAAAACCTATGCCAACAAAAACGGAATAAAGCTCATCGGAGATATCCCGATTTATGTATCTCCCGACAGTGCTGATGTGTGGGCAAATCCTTCGCTTTTCCTTATGGATAAGGCGCTGAATCCCAAAGCGGTTGCGGGAGTTCCGCCCGATTATTTCTCCGCTACGGGTCAGCTCTGGGGAAATCCGCTTTATGACTGGGCTGCTATGAAGAAGGAAGATTATGCATGGTGGATAAAGCGCATTGAAAAAGCAGCGAAGCTCTATGACGTTGTAAGAATCGACCATTTCCGTGCTTTTGACACCTACTGGGCTATTCCTTACGGCGAGCCTACTGCCGTAAACGGAAAGTGGGAACAGGGTCCGGGCATGGATTTATGGAACGCAGTAAAAGAAAAGCTGGGTAAAGTGAATATAATTGCCGAGGATTTAGGAGATATCTTCGACAGTGTAAAGGAGCTTCTTAAAGATTCGGGCTTCCCGGGAATGAGGGTTTTACAGTTCGGCTTCAACCCCGAAAGTAACGATAATGACCATCTTATCCACCGCTATCCCGTAAATTCCGTGTGTTACTCGGGTACTCATGATAATTCTACGGTCATGGGCTGGTACAAGGGCGCTGACGAAAAGAGCAAAGCAATGTGCAGAAGATACCTGAAGCCCAGACCCTTTGAAAAACTGAATGTGACATTTATCCGCGAGCTGTACAGGAGCAATGCTGGGCTGGTTATTATTCCCATGCAGGACGTTATGGGACTTGATGACCGCGCAAGAATGAATGTTCCGTCCACGGTGGGCGGCAACTGGCAGTGGCGCGCAAAGCAGGGACAGATTACCCCGAAGCAGGCGGCAAAGCTTAAAGATTTTGCAGAAACATATTACAGATAAGAAAAAGCACCCCTCGGGGTGCTTTTTTTAAATAAACATTGTCTCTTTTCCCATTATCTTGAAAATAAGCTCAAGTATTGCCACCATAACAGGTTGATGGAGGATATAGATTAACAGTGCGTGTCTGCCGATAAACGCAAGACCTGAAAACCGCACCATGTACATTCCCTTTGCCGCCCGCCCCGATTTAAACAGGACGCCAAGGGAAGAGCCTGCCAGAAACAGCAGGAAATTAGGCAGAAGCGGAAAATAATCCATGCTTGAAAAACCTGCAGGCGGGAATCCCAGCGGAAATAGCAGTCTTGCACTGTAAAGCGCATCGGGCATATCAATTGTAAACAGCCACGTAAATCCCATGTAGCCGTGGCGGATATTGATTGTGATAAAATACAGAAGTCCGAAAATTATCAGACCCAGCACCCATGGAATACGGCTGACATATTTTCCGATAAAGCCGTAAATCATCATGGAAATACCTAAAAGGTGCAGTACGCCGAAATAGATAGGCGCGTAGGGAGTTATAAAAGCAGTGGCGAAAGTGAAACCCATACCTACAAAAAAGCAAAGCACACCGCGCCTGAAGCAGTTCTTTGAGTAATTTGCGGCAATACCCGAAACCAAGATAAACGTCCCCGCTATAAGCGGCTGCCACCAGTCCATTACCGTATCTATAAGCTTGCCGAAATCAATTCCGTAGAAATATACCAAATCAAAATAAAGATGGTATATTACCATGGAAATAACCGCAAGACCGCGTGTTTCATCTACAATTCCTGCTCTTTTGCCCATTTTGCGCTCCTTAGTATTTTTTCTTTATTCTACCATAAAATCAGAGCAATTTCAAGGCTTTATCCTTTCTTCATCAAAAACAATCCTCTTTTCCGTTCTGCCTCTCAGTATTTCCTCGGAAATGGGGTTTTCCAGCAGCCGCACCATATTCCTGTAAAGATTACGCGCACCCAGCTTTTCACTGTACCCCGTCCTTGCGATATAATCCACCGCCTCGTCGGTTATTTCCAGCTCATACCCCGCTTCCTTTACCCTGTCGGAAAGCTCCTTAATCATTCCGCGGCATATACGGCGGATATTTTCTTCCGAAAGCGGCGAAAAGATTATTGTTTCATCAATGCGGTTGAGAAATTCGGGGCGGAAAACCTGCTCCAAAGCCTTTTTCTGTGGTGACGCCTGCCTGTCTGAGCCTCCGCCGAAGCCTAAAGATGCGGATTTTACACTGTCAGCTCCCGCGTTGGTAGTCATTATTATTACGCAGTTCTTCATACTCACCCGCCGCCCGTCAGCAGAGGTTATGTGACCGTCGTCCAGCACCTGCAGAAGCAGATTAAGCACATCGGGGTGGGCTTTTTCTATCTCGTCGAACAGCACCACGCTGTACGGCTTTTTCTTTACCGCTTCAATAAGTCTGCCGCCGTCCTCATACCCCACATAGCCCGCAGGCGCACCGATAAGTGCGGAAACGCTGTGCTTTTCCATATATTCCGACATATCAAAGCGGATAAGCGCGCTCCTGTCCCCGAAAAGCGCTTCGGTCAGGGCTTTTGACAGCTCCGTTTTACCTACCCCCGTGGGGCCTGCAAAAAGAAAAGTACCAATAGGGCGGTTCTTTCTGCCTATGCCCGACCTGCCACGGCGGATTGCCGCCGCTACCGCTTCTACTGCCTTATCCTGTCCGATGACCTGCTTTTTAAGCTCCTCCTCTATACCAAGAATCGTTTCACGCTCGTCAGCAGTAAGCTTCGACAGGGGCAATCGGCTGTGACTGCCTGCCATAAGAGCGATATCCTCTGCGGTTACTGTTTTTTCACCGCCGCTTTCTACTGTTTTCAGCACCTCCGCCCTTGCTTCAAGCCCCTTTTCCTCGGCGCGTATTCTTGCAGCTTCCTCAAAATCCTGACGAAGCACGGCCGCTTCCTTCCTGTCAGACAGTGCACGAAGCCGCCTGTTCACGTCGGACAAGTCGGGTATGCTTTCATACTCCCTTATCCGCACCGCCGCGCAGGCTCTGTCCATTAAATCTATTGCCTTATCGGGGAGCTGCCGCCCCTCCATATATCTGACGGACAGCCGCACCGCCGCCTTTATCGCCTCGTCGCTTATTTTAACCTTATGGTAGTTTTCGTATTTTTCGCGGACGCCCTTTAAGATTTCCTCCGCCGCCTCTTCCTCAGGCTCTTCGATTGTGACAGGCTGAAACCGACGTTCAAGTGCACCGTCCTTTTCGATATAGCGGCGGTATTCCTCGGTGGTAGTGGCACCGATAACCTGAATTTCACCCCTTGACAGGGCAGGTTTTAAGATGTTAGCCGCGTCTATTGCGCCCTCTGCCGCACCTGCACCCACAAGTCCGTGGATTTCATCTATAAATAGTATGATATTCCCTGCCTCGCTTACTTCAAGTATCACGCTTTTAAGTCTTTCCTCAAAATCACCGCGGTATTTAGCTCCCGCAATCATGGACGGTATATCCAGACAGTATATCCGATGATTTTTTAATGCTTCGGGCACCTCGCCCTCTGCAATTCTCAGGGCTACACCCTCCGCCACTGCCGTTTTACCTACTCCGCTTTCTCCTATGAAGCATGGGTTGTTCTTTCTGCGTCGGAGCAGTATCTGCACCGCCTCGGCTATTTCATTATCGCGGCAGAAAACAGGGTCAAGCCGTCCTGCGGCGGCGTCTGCGGTTATATCACGGGCATATTTTTTCAAGGCATTAAGCTTTTTGTCGTTCTTGTCAAGTCTCGGCGGGTCAAACTTTTTAACTCCGCCCATGCAATCATGCCGCAGCTTTTCTGTATTCACTCCCGACTCCTTCAGAAACAGCATACCGTAACAACCCTCGTCCTCGATAATTGCGCTCAGAATATACTCCGTCCCTGTAAGACTGCGGCTGTCGGCACGGGCTTTTTCCAATGCGCTTTCAAGTATACGCTTGCTTCGGGGAGTAAAATCGCGTACCGTAAGTCTTGTAGCTACGCCTTTACCCACTACCAGCCTTATTTTCTCCAGTATATCGCCGTCATTAACCCCCTGACGGCTTAAAAGCAGGTGGGCGGTACTGCTTTTCTCCGCCGCAAGTCCGTAGAGGATATGCTCGCTGCCCACATAGGTATGACCTAAGGACATTGCCGCTTCCAGCGCCTTTGTCAGCGCCAGGTTAGATTTTTCCGTAAAGCCTTTGAATTCTGTCATGGTGACCCTCCGTTATTTAAAGAATAATTAATAATGTCATTGAAAAATAAGTAACCTTTTTCTGCCTCCGTCATATATTATATTATGAAACGTTTCATAAATATTTAATCAGGAGGTACCAATTATGTTTGGTAACAATAGCTGTATCTGGATCATCGTACTCATTCTCTTATTCTGCTGCTGCGGTAACGGCTGTGGCAATAACTGGGGAAGCAACGCAAACGACGGCTGTGGCTGTGGCTGCGGCAACAACGGTTGCGGTAACAACGGCTGCTGCTGAGGCGAACCGCCTCAGGTAGTTCCCGCCTCTTCTGACTTTGATTTCTTCATAAGCTGATTAACGGCGGGGACGGTGACACAAAACGGGGCGGGAATACCCGCCCCACTCTCTTAAAACCGCGGTATTAGGTGAAAATCCTGTTTTTGCGGAATAAAAAGACGAACAGCGACAGTCCTCAATGGGGCTGCCGCCGTTCCTGTATATATCTTTTGTTCTACTTTTTAGCTTTACTTGTTTTTAATAAATACGTCCAGCTGGTTAAAGGGTACGTCGATATTGTCCTTAACGAACTGTCTGCGGATTGCTTCGAGAGAATCGAAATAAATTGTCCAGTAATCAGAAGCCTTGCCCCAGAGACGAACAGTGATACCGAGGCTGCTTGCGTCCTGACTTACAAGACGGATAAAGGGAGCCTTGTCACCGTCACGCATAATCATTGCGTTGCCCTCGATTGCCTTGTTGATGGAAGCGATAGCGCGGTCAAGGTCCTCAGCGTAGGAAATACTGATAAGGTGGTCAACACGGCGTGTCTCAGCGTCAGAGAAGTTGAGAACAACAGAGTTTGCTGCTGTGCCGTTGGGGATAAATACGATCTTGTTGTCAACGGTCATGAGCTTTGTGTAGAGGATAGAAATTGCTTCAACTGTACCCTCTTCGCCGCCGCACTTGACGTAGCTGCCTACCTTGAAGGGCTTTTCAATAAGAATAAGGAAACCGCCTGCAAGATTGGAAAGGCTGTTCTGGAGCGCAAGACCTACGGCAACGCCCGCTGTTGCCACAACAGCAACGATAGAATCCATGGGAACTCCCAGAGTTGTGAGCACGATAATAATTACGAATACGTTAAGTACGATTTTTACTGCGGATTTTGCAAAGCTGCTGATTGTAAGGTCGAGCTTTGACTTATCCATAGCTTTTCCCATAAGCTTCAGTATTAGCTTGGAGACAAGCATACCGATTATCAGAATGATAATTGCAATGATAATTGTGGGGAGCTTGCCCACAAAGCTGTTCCAGATACCGCTTACCATATCGCTCATGTGGTTAACACTTTCGGTAGCAGCTTCAACGCTTGCTTCAACCGTTTCTTCCAGAGTTTCAACAGCAAGAAGATTAATATTCATGATATGATTCCTTTCATTAAACGAAACAGCGGAGGGTACACAACCCTGAGGGTCGGGATTTCCCGCCCTGTGGATTATGTATTCCGCTCCGCTTTTGTTCTTATGTATTTATTTCTGAGAGATTATACGCAACCCTGAGCCTTCATTGCTTCAGCAACCTTTAAGAAACCTGCAATGTTTGCACCTGCAACGAGGTCATCGCCGAGACCGTAGGTCTTGGCAGCATTTACAGAAGCTTCAAAGATGTTCTTCATGATGCCCTTGAGCTTTTCATCAACTTCTTCAGCTGTCCAGCTGTATCTCATGGAGTTCTGGGACATTTCGAGACCGGAAACGGCTACACCGCCTGCGTTAACAGCCTTGGAAGGAGCAACGATAACGTTCTTGGACTTGAGGAATGCGATAGCTTCGTTTGTTGTAGGCATGTTGGAAACTTCTACGTAGTACTTTACGCCGTTAGCAACAATCTTTTCTGCTTCAGCCATGCCGATTTCGTTCTGTGTAGCGCAGGGCATGATGATATCAGCCTTAACGCCCCAGGGCTTTTCACCTGCGTGGAATTCAGCGCCGAACTTATCAGCATAATCCTGTGCTCTGTTGCGGCAAGAAGCACGCATTTCAAGCATATATGCAATCTTTTCAGGAGTATTGATACCGTCCTTGTCGTATACATAGCCGTCAGGACCGGAAAGTGTAACAACCTTACCGCCGAGCTCTGTAACCTTGAGTGCAACACCCCATGCTACGTTACCGAAACCGGAGATAGCAACTGTCTTGCCCTTGATATCATCGCTGAAGTGCTTTAACATTTCTACTGTGTAGTAAACTGCGCCGTAGCCTGTTGCTTCGGGACGGATAAGAGAGCCGCCGTACTGGATGCCCTTACCTGTAAGTACGCCTGTGAACTCGTTTCTGAGTCTCTTGTACTGACCGAACATGTAGCCGATTTCACGTGCGCCTACACCGATGTCACCTGCGGGAACGTCGAGGTCGGGACCGATGTGTCTGGAAAGCTCTGTCATGAAGCTCTGGCAGAAACGCATAACTTCAGCGTCGGACTTGCCCTGAGGGTCGAAGTCGGAACCGCCCTTGCCGCCGCCCATAGGGAGAGAGGTGAGGGAGTTCTTGAAAATCTGTTCAAAGCCTAAGAACTTGATAATACCGAGGTATACGTTGGGAGCGAATCTTAAACCGCCCTTGTAAGGTCCGATAGCGGAGTTGAACTGAACACGGAAGCCACGGTTAACCTGTGTCTTACCGTTGTCGTCTACCCAGGGTACACGGAACATAATCTGTCTTTCGGGTTCAACGATTCTTTCGAGAACGCCTGCTTCAACAAGGTCGGGGCGCTGTTCTACAACAGGCTCGATGCTTTCGAGAACTTCTGTAACGGTCTGAATGAATTCAGGCTCGCCTGCATTTCTTTTCTTTACTCTTTCGAGTAAGTCGTTAAGGTACTGGTTCTTGATTGCCATTGGAACTTTCCTCCTGAAAATAGAAATTTTGGGGTTTACAGCACATTTTCACGCTGTAAATCAACTGACAATAGTAATAATAGCACATTTTGTCATATTTTGCAATATGTTTGATGAAAAAATTTCAAAAAAATTTAAAAATATGCATTTCCTCATTGCACAAACCGTTAAATTTGCAGATTTTTTAACAAGATATTTCAATTTTGAAGAAAAACAGATAATGCAAAGATTAAGATGATATCACTGTCCTGCCGCATAGGCGGTAGAAAAGGCTATCTGTAAATTAAATCCGCCCGTGAAGCCTGTCACGTCGATAATCTCGCCTGCAAAATAAAGTCCGCCCACGATTTTTGATTCCATGGTTTTAGGATTAATCTCCTTGACGGAAACTCCGCCGTCAGTGATTATTGCCTCGGAAATAGGACGGTAAGAGGTGACCTCAAGCGAAAATCCCTTTACCGCACGGATAAGCGCCATGCGTTCCTCACGTGTAACGGAATTACACTGCTTTTCGGGGTTAATACCGCATTTTTTCAGCAGGGGCAGAATGATTTTTTCAGGCAGGAGCTTTCTCAGAGCGTTGTCAAGCTGCATATTCTTTCTTTCGAGAAAATCACGCTGAACGCGGCTGTCAAGCTGTTCTTCCGAAAGAGCAGGCTTCAAATCTATAAAAAGGCTGTACTTTCCACGGGAAATATCGCCCATGTGTGAGCTTGCGCTGAGCACCAACGGTCCTGAAACGCCGAAATGAGTAAACAGTATTTCTCCCATTTCCTTGAAAATAACCTTCCCTTTTTCGTTATCACGAACCGAAAGTGTTGAATTTTTAAGGCTGAGCCCCATCATTTCAGCGCAGTTTTCTTCCGTTTCCAGCGGTACAAGAGAGGGCTTCAGCGGTGTTACAGTATGACCAAGTCGCTCTGCCATCTTGTAGCCGTCGCCTGTGGAGCCTGTGACGGGGTAGGACATTCCGCCTGTGGCAAGAATAACTTTAGGCGCGGAGAAATGCCCCTTGTCGGTCTTTACGCCTGTCACAAATCCGTCCCCGACCGTTATATCAAGAGCACGGGTGCGGATTATCACAACACCCTCCCTTTTCATTTTGAAAAACAGCGCGTCCACAATGTCATAGGCCTTATCAGATACGGGAAAAACACGGTTGCCGCGCTCGGTTTTCAATGGCACGCCCTCGTTTTCAAAAAACGCCATTACGTCCGAGGGGTCGTGCATAGACAAAGCACTGTACATGAAGCGAGGGTTGCGGGGGATATTTTTCATGATTTCGTCGGCAGTGCAGTTATTTGTAAGGTTACACCTGCCCTTGCCCGTTATGGCAAGCTTTCTGCCCACCTTTTC
Organism: Ruminiclostridium sp.; assembly: GCA_017472865.1. Taxonomy (GTDB): domain Bacteria; phylum Bacillota; class Clostridia; order Oscillospirales; family Ruminococcaceae; genus Ruminiclostridium_E. The sequence continues at coordinate 43,187 of JAFUNV010000050.1, forward strand.
GTTAGGTTCAATTATGGCTGTTTTATAGCCGTTCGTGGCGCTTGTTACTGCGGCATACATTCCCGCCGCACCTGCGCCGATTACTATACAATCAAAATTCTTTTCCATTTGTACTTCCTTTTCATATAAGGTATGTTTAAATTTTACCACAAACCATAACTTACTGCAAGTGTTATGTGTAAAAATATTCCGCGGCGGCAAAGATTATGCAAGTTTCAAAAATTTCTCTTGCATTTTTTACCTTTATGTGTTACAATGTGAAAAAGCGATTACGCTATTTTTTTATAATTACGGAGTAATGCTATGCATAACAATCTTCTTTCCGATATTGAATCCCGAATGGCGGAATTTTCCAAAAGCCAGCGTTATCTTGCGGATTTCATTATAAATCACTACGAAAAGGCTTCCTTTATGACAGCTGCAAAGTTGGGTGCGGCAGTAAACGTCAGCGAAAGCACCGTTGTGCGCTTCGCAATTGAAATGGGCTTTGAAGGCTATCCGGAAATGCAGAGGGCACTTCAGGATTACAGCAAAAACCGCCTTACCACCTTACAGCGCCTTGATATTGCCAGTGACAGGCTTGCAGGCGGAAATCTCATAAAGAATGTCCTTACCCAGGACGTGGACAGAATACGCACCACCCTTGAAAATATTTCCGAGGAAAGTTTCAACCGTTCGGTTGATAAGATTCTGAAGGCGGAGAAAATCTATATTTTCGGCGCAATGAGCAGTGATATCCTATCCCGCTTCTTACACAACTACCTGAGTCTTGCCTTTGAGAATGTAATTTACGTTTCACCCATAAATTCCAGCGGTATACTCAAAAGTATCCTGCGTATCGGCGCTGACGACGTAATGATTTCCATATCATTCCCACGTTATTCCAAAAACACCATAACTGCTACCGCCTATGCAAAAAAACGCGGGGCGGACGTTATTGCAATTACAGACTGCGCCTCCTCTCCTCTCGCAGAATATGCGGACGAGCTTCTGCTTGCGAAAAGTGACATGGTGAGCTTTGCAGACAGCCTTGTAGCACCTTTAAGTCTTATAAATGCACTGCTGGTTGCAGTAGGCGAGCGCTGCCGTCCTCAGCTGGACACGACCCTTATAGAACTGGAAAATCTCTGGGCAGAGAATGAGGCTTTCAAAAAAGACGAATGAAAATCAGAATATATAAATACGGGCGACCACTGGTCGCCCGCTTTGTTTTGCCGGTTTTTAAACTTTTTACAATATCTTCTCCATGCCGATTTTCTGCGGCACAAGCCCCATTTTCTCATAAAAACGCATTGCGCTTTCATTGCAGCTCCACACATTAAGCGTTACATTGTAACAGCCGCTTTCACGGGCGAAATCCAGCACCGCCTCGTACAGCTTACTGCCGATATGCTTTCCCCTTTCCTTTTCATCAACGCACAGGTCGTCGATGTATAAAGTCTTTATATCTGTCAGAATATGGCTGTCCTTGTGCTGCTGGAAAATGCAGAAAGCATAACCCATAACCTGGTCATTTTCGTCCGCCGCAATCAGCACGGGCGTATTTTTATCATGGATTATGGAGATAATCTCGCTGTCGGTGTATTTACGGGTATTGCCCTTGAAAAGGTCAGGTCTTCCCTCGTGATGAACGGTAAGCACCTGTAAAAGCAGGCTTTTTATGCCCTCTAAATCCTCATCCTTGGCAGAACGCACGATAATCTCACTTTTCATACATAAAGCCCTCCTTGGTCTTTTCGTCAAAACCGAATCTGTACCCTATCTGTGCCAGAAGCGGAGAAACAATCACATAAATTCCGATGCATAAAAGGGGCAGCCACAGAGGGAAATCCGTCGCCGCCGCGCTCTGAACACCTGCAACGTGATAAAGCGGATAGACTGCGCCATTCAGAAAGCGGTAAATGAACATAAATTCGCCGCTGATATTCAGAAGTCCGAAATGCCCCAGCAGAACAACAATGCTCGGAATGGAAATTATCCCGCCGCAGATAAGCCCGAACATTACCCAGCGGTATTTCGGAGAGCTTTCAACACGGTGGTTTTTCAGAAGCGCTATTTCACGCTGACCGTCACGGAAGCCTGCCGTAAACAACAACGACCCGTAGATAAACAGCGTAAAAATCAGCGCCACAAGACAGATAAACCAGATATTTATCATAGGCGCAATGGAAATTATCATAATTCCGCTTAAAATATTTCCGAAAAGAGTGTAGGCAAGTCCTTTGCCAAATATTTTCATAATATGTTCTCTCTGCATATACTTGTCCTTTCTGAGAAAGATAGTTGTATAACCTGAAGGAGGTATTTCTATGTTAAAAAAGCACGATATTGATATTCTCAACTGTATTTACAAAAACAGCCGTATGGCGTCCGACAGCATAAAGCAGGTGTCCGAAAAATGCGAGGACTCCGAACTGCGCCGATATATCGACCGCCAACAGGCACATTATGAGGAAACCTGCAAGGAACTGAAATCCGAAATCGAGAGTGCAGGCGGCGAGGTGGAGGAAGTACCTATGATGGAAACTGCCATGGCGCACATGGGTATCTCCATGAAGGCATGGAATGACAACAGCCGCAACAACCTTGCTAAAATGATGTACAAAGGTACAAATATGGGCATTGTGGATATCGCTGAAACTGTCAACCACTGCCATGATGCAAGCCAGCATACCCTTGATACTGCGGAACGTCTTCTCAGCCGCGAGGAGCAGTACGCCGACGGGTTGAAGAAGTTTCTGTAAACGTGTTTATTGCAGGGGCGGCCATTGTCACCCCTGCATTATCAATCTTTATATGGTCGGTTCAAGCACAGTCTCGCCTTCGTCGTAGATTCCGTAGACTCTGCCGTCATCATCCTCCCAGCCGTCCAGCTTGTTGTTGATTATATTATCAAGAACGGTAAGGGCACGCTCCTGCGCCTTTTCAGCGCGTTCACGGTTGGCAGTTGTCTCAGTAGTACGGCGGATAACCATGAATAAATCCTCGGGGCAGGCTTCAATATATCCCGAAAGATAAGCAAAATCACTGTCCTTCAGATGATAAAAAACGCCGTCAACCTGCTCGCAGTCGGGATAAAGCTCTTCAAGATTTACAAAACCTGCTGTGCCGCCGCCATCGGTAACTGAATCAAGTCCTTCGCTGTCCATAATATACAGCTGAGCCTCGCCGAAGGAAATCTCACCCATTGCCTTCGTTGTCTGAGCGCGCATATATTCAGGGTTTACGTTTTCGCTCAGGTCGATATTGTACACATCAACATGAACATATCCGCTGTCGTCAAAATCGGGGCAGTATTTCTCAAAGGCAAGCTCAAAATCCTTGGTTTTATACATAACGTTCTGTGCAACCTCAGTGCTTTTTGTAAGCACAAGCACGCGCATATCGCCTGCTTCCTTCTTCACGATATCGTAAATGAAAAAGCCGATAACCGCCGCAAAAAACACAGCTGCAACCACGTGCCATTTATAATGATAGAAGAAGTTCGAGACCTTAGCCATGCCGTGAAGCTCTACTTCTTCACGCTTTTCCTCGCGGATTGTCTCACTTTCTTCAATAAGTCCCTGCTTTAATTTCAGCAGCTCTCTCTTGTCGTCCTGATATGACATTTCAACACTTTCCTTCTTTTTGTTTTATTATTACATTATACCCCAAATCGGCTTTATCGTCAATAGAAAAAGGCTGAGATTTATTTCACAGGTTTTTCACCCACTCAGATGTTCATCAAAAAAGCACCCGTGCAGGGTGCTTTTTTCACTTATTATCTTCATCCATTTCGGAAATTATACGGATAAAGCTGTCGGTGTCACTGAAATCACGATACACGGAAGCAAAGCGGATATATGCAACGCTGTCCAGTTCTCTGAGCTTTCTCAGCACTGCTTCGCCGATTTTATCCGAGGGCACTTCACGCTGGAGAGTGTTCTTGAACTCCGACTCGATTTCAAAAACCATGTTCTCGATTTCCGCCAGTGATACAGGCCTTTTTGCAGCCGCACGAAGAACACGCTCGATAATCTTCTGAGAATCAAACGGTTCAAGGGAATTATCCTTTTTAACTACCATAAGCGGTATATTTTCCACAATCTCGTAGGTTGTGAAACGGCATTTGCAGGAAAGACATTCTCTCCTTCTCCGGATTTTTCCGTCAGTGGGGCGTGAGTCGATAACCTTGCTGTCTTCAAAGCTGCATTCGGGGCATCTCATAAGGTGTTCCTTTCTCGGCGGAGCTTTCCGCGTGAACTTTTACTTGGCGTATATTATATCACATTTTTGCCGATTTTGCAATAATTTCTTCCATTTTTTTCATACCGTCATACAACTCGGAATAATCTCCGTAGTTGCGCCTGTACAGCTCTAAAATCATTGCGCCGTCATAGCCCTTCGCCCTGAGCTTTCGGGTAAATTCCTCGAAATCAAAACTGCCTTTTCCTATGGGCAGGCAATCGCCATCGGGAGAATTATCGCTTACATGGACATGAACTATATCCTCGCCCAGCGCCTCAACAAAATCAAAGGGAGAAACCCCTGCCCTTACAGCCTGCTTTATATCCAGAACATATTTTACACGCTCACCGCAGTTCTCTTTCAGACGGCGGAGAAAATCAATACTTTTACTCTTGCAGTAGCAGATATTCTCCTGAGCTATGGTAACACCGAAGCTGTCGGCAATGTCTAAAAGTCTTGTGTACTGGCTGAAATAAAGGTCGTCGGGACAGCCCGAGCTTAAAATAGAACCGTGGAGAATAAAGAATCTTGCGCCGATTTCACTCATGCACTCAAAATAACGGCGGTACTTATCAAGGTAGCTGTCCTGTCGGCGGTCATACTCAGAGAAGAGATATCCGCTTTCCATAGGCGAATAGGGGTGCAGGGAGGTTATATTCATATCATAATCGCTGATTATTCTGCGGATTTCCGCATATACTGCGCCGCTTGCCTCGGAAAAATCATTGATGAAGATTTCCGCGTTACGCACTCCCATTTCTCCGAGAATACGCAGTGCGTCCTCGGTGTGCATAGGATAGAAGGAAGCGCTGGAAACGCCTGCTTTTATCATGATACGACCCCCTTTTGATTCATTAAAAGCGGGCGGGTATCACCCGCCCGCAGAAGATTATTTCTTTTCCTTCTTTGCGTCTGCGCCGGGTCTTGTCTTCCAGAGTGCCCAGAGGGGACCACTGATAAAGATAGAAGAGTAAGCGCCTGCAACGAGGCCCACAAACATGGGGAATACAAAGCTTACGATAGACTCAACACCGCACACGATAGATACAACGCACATGGAGAGAACAGCGAGACCTGTTGTGATAGTTGTCTTGATGGAGCGGCCGAGAGTCTGATTGATACTTGCATTTACAAGCTCGGGAATAGTCATCTTCTTGCCGTAGAGCTTTCTGTTTTCACGTACGCGGTCGAACATTACGATTGTGCTGTTGATTGAGTAACCGAGAATTGTAAGTATAACCGCCATGAAGTTTGCGTCGATAGGTAAGCGTAAGAATACGAAGGACGCAAATACCATGAATACGTCATGTGCGAGAGCTACGATAGCGAAAACGCCTGCGGACCAGCCGCCGATGTTCTTGAAACGGAAGGCAATGTAGATTACCAGAAGAACAAAGGAGAACATAACCGCTACAAAACACTTTAAGAAGAAGGAGAAACCTGCGGAGGGGTTAACGTCCTGGCTGTTTACAAGCTCAAGAGTGTTGTCGGGGTATGCGGCAACGAGAGTATCTGTAACGCCCGCCTGAACCTCTGCGGTAAGTCCTTCGTCAGAAGAGAAGGAAATCTGCACGGTTTCAACGTCTGTGCCGAAAGCCGAACCTGTTGTAACGCCGACTGTACCGAGGTTGAGACCTTCAACAGTCTTCTGGACAGCAGCTGTGTCAATTGCTCCTGTGTAGCTGTAAGTGAGCATAGTACCGCCCTTGAATTCGATATCAACGGGCACGCCGATAACGAGAGCAGTGATAATTGTGATAACAGCAATTATAATCGGGATTGCGAAGAAAATCTTGCGCTTTCCGATAAAATCAAAATCCTTTTTATTATTCATTTCAGTTACCACTCCTTTCCGCCTTTTTGCCGCCGTATAATGCGGGCTTACGGAATACCTTGAATCTGGAGAGGGACATTGTCATAAGTCTTGTGGTAAGGATACCGAACAAGAAGTTGAGAACAACACCCACTGCGAGGGTATAGCCGAAAGAATAGATTGAACCTGCGGTGGACACACCGAACCATGTGAAAATAGGTGTTAAAATAATGGAGCAGATGCTGTCGGGTGTACCGAAAGCGCCCATTAAGATTACAGCAATGATAAGCATTGTGATGTTACCATCGAAGATAGCGGAGAATGCACGCTTGAAGCCTGCATAAAGTGCACCGTCAATGGTCTTGCCTGCGTGAAGCTCTTCCTTGATACGCTCATTTGTGATAACGTTAGCGTCAACGCCCATACCTACGGCGAGGATAATACCTGCGATACCGGGGATGGTAAGTGTGAAGCTGTCGTTGAAAGCGAAGAAGCCTGTAACAGCAGCAAGTGTACCTGCAACCTGACCTGCAAGGGAGATTACAGCAACTGTACCGGGGAGGCGGTACATAACAATCATCATGATTGAAATAAGTGCAAAAGCAATAACGCCGGAAACTGCCATAGCGTCACGTGCGCCCATACCAAGAGTAGGAGAAATTGTGCTGAAGCTGTCGGTAACAAGCTTGAAAGGCAGCGCGCCGCCATTAATCTTGGTAGCTAAATCATTAGCGTCCTCGTAAGTTTCAAAGCCACCGGAGATTGTAGCCTGTCCGTCTGCGATAACCGCTTCAACGGTAGGTGCGGAGATTTCTACATCGTCCATCCATATAGAGATTCTGGAGCCGTCTGCCTGTGCCTCGGTGGTAGCCTCCTTGAAAGCTTCCTTGCCGCTGGGGTTCAGCTTTAAGTCAACAAGGTACTCATAAGTGCCTGCGTCATTTCTCATGTACATAGCTTCGGCACTGGAAACGTCAGCACCTGTAAGCACGAGAGGAAGGTCCTCATGTGTGCCGCCCTCGGGAATTTCACCGCTGTAGCCCTTGCGGAAGGTGAGCATAGCTGTTTCGCCAAGCTCCTTAACTGCCTGCTCGGGGTCGAAGTTGTCATCGTTTGCCTGCCAGGGGAAGCGGCAGATGATACGGTCGCTGTTATAGTCGACGTAAATCTCATAGTCAGTGATATTCTTGCCTACGAGACGTGTTTCAATAATAGCGCGCGCGGAGTCCATCTCATTATTTGTTGCGTCATAGTCCTCAGTAGGTGTAAAGGTTACATCTACACCGCCGCGGATGTCAATACCCCAGCGGATATCCTCTATGCCGCGCACATGGACAGTTTCAATATCGCCGTAATATGTGCTGAAGCCTGCGATTGTGAAGTATGTGAATACTGCAATAAGCAGGAAAACAACGAAAAATACGGGCTTTTTAACGTGTTTCAAAGTTTTTCACGACCTTTCAGATTTTAGTCTGCTGTGCAGACTGTGATACTATACTATTATATAGGAAATTAATATTATAGTCAAGTAAATTTCTGTCCGACAGGACAGATTTTCAGAAAATTTACACGGAAAGCTCCGCTTTTTCGCCTAAAACCTCACGGTTTTTATCAAGAACGGGCTTTATGAAGTCACTGAGGAATTCGTCAACCTGCTCTGCGGAACGTCCTGTAAAGCTCTCGGGCTTGAGAGTTGCAAGAATTTCTTCCTTTGTTATCATGAACATGGGGTCTGCGGCAATACGGTCCACAAGGTCGTTTTCGCCGCCCTCCTCCTTTACAACCTTGCCTGCGGCAATGCTGTGGAGTCTTATCTGCTCGTGGAGCTCCTGACGGTCTCCGCCCTTCTTGACTGCCTGCATCATGATATTTTCCGTTGCCATAAAGGGCAGCTCGTTCATGACTCTCTTTCTGATAACCTTCTCATAAACCACAAGTCCGCCTGTTACGTTGAGCATGATATTTAAAATTGCGTCAACAGCGAGGAAGCCTTCTGCTACTGCGATACGCTTGTTTGCACTGTCGTCAAGGGTTCTTTCAAACCACTGCGTTCCCGCAGTGAAAGCAGCGTTGAGGCTGTCAATCATTACATAACGTGAAAGAGCTGTAATTCTCTCAGCACGCATGGGGTTGCGCTTATAAGGCATAGCGGAAGAGCCTATCTGTTTCTTCTCGAAAGGCTCTTCGATTTCCTTGAAGCTTGCAAGGATACGTAAATCGTTGCTGAATTTGGAGCAGCTTTCTGCAATTCCTGCAAGGACTGCAAGTACCTGATAATCTACCTTTCTGGAATAGGTCTGACCGCTTACGGGATAGCAGGCGGAAAATCCCATTTCATCAGCTATCATCTGCTCAAGCTGCTTTACCTTTTCGCTGTCGCCGCCGAAAAGCTCCACAAAGCTTGCCTGTGTGCCTGTGGTACCCTTCTGACCGAGGAGCTTCAGTGTCGCCATACGGTGTTCAAGCTCCTCTAAATCCATAAGCAGCTCATGCATCCATAAGGTTGCACGCTTACCCACAGTGGTAAGCTGTGCAGGCTGTAAATGTGTGTAGGCGAGACAGGGCATAGCCTTGTACTTATCAGCAAAGTCAGCAAGGTTTGAGATTACATTCACAAGCTTTCTGTGAACGATATCCATAGCGTCGCGCATAACGATAACATCAGTGTTGTCACCGACGTAGCAGGAGGTCGCACCAAGGTGAATGATTCCCTTAGCCTTGGGACAGGCCTCGCCGTAAGCGTAAACGTGAGCCATTACGTCGTGGCGGACTTCTCTTTCGCGCGCTTCGGCAACAGCAAAGTCGATATTATCCACGTTTGCTTCAAGCTCGGCAACCTGTTCTTCGGTAATATCGAGACCCAGCTTCATTTCCGCACGTGCAAGAGCAACCCAGAGCTTTCTGAAAGTAGAAAACTTTTTCTGAGCCGAGAAAACATACTGCATTTCCTTACTTGCGTAACGGGTACAGAAGGGGCTTTCGTAGGTATCGTATTTACTCATTTGAAAATTCCTTTCTTTTTATTCCATATACGATATTATTTTAACATAATTTCTAATGATTTACAAGTGTTTTATTGAAATAAAGTTGAAAATATGACAAAAAAATAACCGCAATCACAGGATTGCGGTTTTGGTTGGGGTGGAAGGATTTGAACCCTCGAAATGGCGGAGTCAGAGTCCGATGCCTTACCACTTGGCGACACCCCAATATTCATTTGCTGTATTCAGCTTATATATAATATCACATTTTTTACGGTTTGTCAATAGGTTTTTAAAAATTTTTCAAAAAAATCAAAGACAGGGTTTTCCCTGCCTTTGACCTGATTAAAACTATACTAATTATTCTACTACCGTAATAACAATATTTTTAGTTAAAATTCCGAAACCGTATTCAACCTCGAACTTTGCTGCGGAGCCTCCGGCTACACCTGTTACTGTAAGTATTCCATCAGTGTAGTCATATCCTGCGTAATCCCAGCCTGAAATCTGTCTTACGCTGATGCTGTCCAGCTTACCATCAAGACCGGAAGCTGTAATTTTGTAGGTAACGGATTTGCCGACAGCTACCTTGTCCGCACCTAAGCTTGTAACCTGCTGCTGCTTTACTTCAAGAACAGGAGCAGCCTTTACGGTTATTTCATATTCCCTTGTAGCGCCGCTGTACTTTACGATAAGCTTCGCTGTGCCTTCCTTTACGCCCGTAATGTTGACATTTCTGATATCATTAGCTTTTTCGGGAAACAGGTCATCACCGCAGGTAACTGTAAATACGCTTTCATCTGAGGATGAAATTTCAAGCTCGGAGTCCTCTGCGCCGTAAATGCCTGCAACTCTGAATCGTGTATCTCTTCCTACAAATACATCATCGCTTATATCTTCGCCACGCATTGAAATTTCGGGCGGAACTGTGCCGACAGTAATCCTTGCCTCGTAAACGTCAATAGTCTTGTCCTGATGTGTTACAACATAGAGGAGCTTTGCCTGTTCGCCGTCGGGAGTACCCTTCTTTGCGCTTACAGTAATACTGCCGTCCTTGCCGATTTTAGCGGAAATGTTGGCACTCTTGCTTTCCTTGTCAAGAGCAAACTTATCCTTGCCCTTTACTCTTTCGAGAGTATAGCCCTTTGTGATGATTTCAGCCTTGAATTCGTCGGAGCTGTCGTAATCGTTGATAGTTACGCGGTCACCGTAGTTTGAATACTCGGTATCGGAGGTAACGTAAAGCTTTATCTTATCGGTGGAGCAGAAGCCGTCAATCTGTTCCCAGCCTGCATGATTGGAAACGCTTGTATCAACGGAATAGAAGGTGCCGTTCTTAGCGTAATCTGTCTTTTCAAATTCCTCTGTCTGGTCATTGAAGGCGAAAACAACACTCTGCTTATCCTCGGTGGCGTTGGGCACAATAATCATTTCGCTTTCAAAGGTTACCCAGTCGATATTATCAACAATGTTGACGGTTAAAGAAAGCTTCTTGCCTGTTTCATTGCAAACGATATCAAGCTTTACCTTTACGGGGGAGGTGGGCTTTTCGGTGTTTCTGCCCTTTGCTTCGATGCCGAGCCACATACAGCCGTCAGAGGTTTCGCCGTCATAGTCCACGCTGATATACTTTTTCACTTCATCGGAAAGAGTGACGCTGTAAGTAGCATCATCTGCAAATGCGAAATCCTCGCCCTTTACGTTAAGGAAGGAATAAAGTCTGTAATCATAGTATTGACCGAATGGGATATAGATGGTCTTCTGTGCGCTCTTTGTATCGAATGCGGAAATACCACCCTTGTCGTCGTAGGTAATACCTTCGTCTGTCCAACCCTTGTATAAAAGCATGGTCTTGGGAGCTGCTTTTACAGATACGGGGATACGTACCATTGTGCCTGCGGTCTTGTCAGCCTTAATGTCAATTACCCATACATAAGCCGTACCCGCTTCCTTGCCTGCCGAAATTGTAACTGCTGAAATCTTTGTATTCTTGTCGGTCTTGATTTTAGCGGAAACTATTTTCTTTGCTTCAGCCGCCTTTGTCTTGTCGGCAACTACCTTACCACCTTCAACCTTTGGGGTTTCGTTTTCATCAAGAGTAACATAAGTGATGAACTTACCTGTCTTGGGCGTGCCCTTTACATCAACAGATGCATTTTCAAGCTTTGTATAGATTGTTGAAGCCTTGTAGTTCTTGCCCGAGGTCTTATCCTTACCGCCGTTTACGTAAACATAAACCTCATCTTCAACCGCCTTTGTTGCGGAGGAGTCAGTGAAGAAAACATCGTAATAATCAGCAATTGTTGTGCCGGAACCTGTATCCTCACCAACAGTAACGTTTACTGTACACTTAGCACCGCTTTCGCCTGTAACGGTAACAGTGGTCTTTCCGTCAGCAACGGGAGTTACAATCACGCTGTTGTAATCCTTGTCAATTACGGCTGTGGCAATACTTTCATCGGCAGATACGACAGTTTCTGCCTTTTCCCACCACACATTAACCTCCTGCTCTATCTTCGCAAGTTTTAAATCCGTAGATGTGGTTTCGACTCCGCCCACAGACATGGGGAAATCAACAATGAAATCCATAAAGTAATCAACGTCATCTGATCTGAATTCAAAATTGTGCTTACCGTTCAGATATGTTGTCACAATAGCATTGCTTCCCTGAAGCTCACATTCCGCACCGTCAGATGTGCCACACACAAGCTCAGGTACAGCACCCGTAAAAGGAAAGGTAAAACAAACCTCTCCGTCGCCCATTTCGCCGTCTGCAAGGTCGGCGTTGACAGTAATTGTATTGTCTGCGTCAAATTCGTAACCCGTGAACGCGAAGCCCGCTGCAGCGTTTGCCGCGTCCTCCGTTATAAAAAATTCATTTTCCTCGGCAAATGCCGAAAAACCGCTGTTCAGCGCTATTACTGCCGCCAGTCCCATACCGACCAGCCTTTTAAATAATTTCATGGTCTTTACCTCCGTGTAATTACATTCATCATCCTTCTGATTTTATATGCTGATTAATCATTTTCCGTTTTATTTTTGCGCCGTCAGAAAACCGACGGCGCAACTTTTTATTTACTTGTAGCAACGATTGCACCGTCGATTACATACGCCACTCTGAAGAACTGGGTCTCCTTGGAGGCGGAATCGGTATAAGCCGCGTAGATATCACAGCTGGGCTTGTCACTCTTTGTGCTGAGAGTAAGCAGGTCGCCGTCTTTGTTGAGCTTTGCGGTGACGTCTGAACACTTGGTGTAAACTATCTTGTTCTTTTCACTGATTGAAGGTTCTGTGCCCTCGGCGCAGACCAGCAGCTTCAGCTTATCACTGGTAATGTCGTTTTCCGCAACGGTTTCAATCCAATAATCCAGCTCTGCAGTACTCTTTGCTGTTTTAAGACTCTCTGAGGAGCTTGCAAGGCAGGTATCAACCTTTGCAACGCTGTCAACTATTTTAAGGGAGTAGCTGAGCTTCTTGCCGCTCTTGGTATCCATAATGGTAACCTTGGTGGAAACAGGCTTGCCGGGCTTGTCATAATCGAGATCCTCAGCAGTGATATAGAACTTGTTCTTTACCTGACGAACGGAAATAAAATCCTCATACTTTTCGTCAAGGGTATAGGTAAATTCTACGCCCGAAATCTCGTTTCCGTCCTTATCCGTACCCTTTGCGGTAAGGGTGATTACGTCGTAAACATTGGCCGTGCCCTTCTTTACGGAAACTCCGTCCTCATAAGCCGCAACCTTTGCGCTTGCCGCGCCTACCACAACAGGAATACAGATTGCCTGCTGCAGTTCCTTGTTAATGTCTATGTCAAGAACGTGAACATACACCTTACCCGCCTTCTTCTGGGCGGTAAGCTTAACGGAACCGTCGGTCTTCTTGTAGGAAGCCTTCAGTATCTCCGCCGCCGCAGTATCCTTTGCCACCTTGCCGCTTACGACCTCGGGTGTTTCGTCCGAGGTTGTAACCGCTACCGTGATTTTTCCTGCCTTCGCGGGCTTTGTACCCTCGCCGTCAGGGTCAATTTCAACGGGCTGCATATCGGTGTAGATTATCTTGTTCTTATAGTCGATTTTTAAATCTTCATCCTCGGGGTCTGTGACCTTCCCGCCGTTTGCATAGATTTCTCCCGCAACTGCAGAAATTTCGTCCTTCATCTCCGCGTCTGAATAGAATTTCGGGGTCTTTTCAGCCTCCGTGCCTGTATCAGCAGCTATACCCGTTACTGCCATGGGAATTGTCATCATAAGGGCTAAGCCTGCTGAGATAAACTTTCTGAGCAGTTTTTTCATAGTATCATACCTCCTTGAGTAATACCTGTGCCCATTATTTTATTTAATTGTCAATACGTTTTTTACTTATTAAAGCCCCCGCAGAAAGCCCGCGGGGGCTTTATTCAGCTATTCAGAATCAATAATTCTTATAACCTGATTATTCAGTTGCAGGAGCTACATAGAGAGGACAACCTTCAGCGTGAGCTGCGCCTTCTTCGGGAGCAGGATCACATGTGCATTTAGGAGCTTCGTAAAGAGGGCAGCCTTCCTTGTGAGCTTCACCTTCAGCGGGTGCGGGATCACATGTGCATGTAGGAGCTTCGTAAAGAGGGCAACCTTCCTTGTGAGCTTCGCCTTCAGCAGGTGCGGGATCACATGTGCACTTCTTTTCGTCTTCAGCAGCCTTCTTTTCGCCGATTGTAACTACTGCTGTATAAACGTCGATAGTCTTGTCAGCGTGTGTAACTGCGAAAGTAACCTGAACCTTAGTACCGTCCTCTGTGCCCTTCTTAGCCTTGAGAGTGATTGTACCGTCCTTAGCAATCTTAACTGCTAATGCGGAGGACTTTTCACCTGTAAGTGTAAACTTATCCTTACCCTTGTTTGATGTGATTGTCCAAGCCTTAGCTTCTTCAGTGTCGATTGTGGAAGTTACATAAGCCTTGATCTTATCGGTTGTAGCGTAAACAACTTCGCCTTTGCTGTTCTTGAATGCAGCAGCTGTTGTTGTCTTGTAAACATCAGTATTCCACAGGAGCTTTAATTCAGAAGCAGCCGCAGCAGCACTTTCAAGTGCTATGTCGCCGAATGTCATAGCGGAAATATCGTTTGTAACTGTAACTGCGAATGTAGCCTTCTTACCGCTCTGGTCGTTTGTGCAAGTGATTGTGTACTTGTCAGCCTTAGTAGCTGTTGTCATAGCAACAGGTGTGAATGTAGCCTTTGTACCCTTGCCTTCGAGAGTGTAGTTGGTCTTTTCTTCAGCGCCCTTAGCAGCCTTGAGTGTCCAGGTGTAGGTTGCGTCTTCGGAAACATTTTCAGTTGTGATATTGAGTGCGAGGTCAACTGCTGTACCAACGTTTACAGTAGCCTTCTTAGCGATTGCTTCCTTAGCTTCCTGTGTAACCTTGCCGTCTTCGCCCTTAACCTCTTCAACAGCGGGAATTTCTACTGTGAACTTAGCGGGAGCCATCTTAACTTCAACTGTTGTAAAGTTGTAAGCTACGATTTCCTTATCAGCGTCTAATTCAGCAACCCATACTTCGATGGAGCCTGCTGTCTTGCCTGCAACTACCTTGATGCCGCCGCTCTTCTTGTCGAAAGAAGCCTTTGCCATCTTAGCGCCGTCAGCGTTCTTGATAACCTTATCCTTTTCGGTATCAAAAGCGTCTGCATAAGTATTAGCTTCTTCATCCTTTCCGGGAGCGGGAAGAACGTTTACTAAATACTTACCGCCTTCACTCTTAAGACCCAGTGTGGGTTCCTTTTCTTCTTCCTCAGCAGGTTCTGTTGTGGAAGAGGAGCTGGAAGATGTGGGAGCGTCAGGATCAGCTGCGGGAGCTTCGGATTCAGAAGCGGATTCGCTGCCGTCTGCTACTTCGTTAGCAGGAGCTTCTGTTTCGGAAACACTGTTGCTTTCAGAAGGTGTGGGAGCTTCTGTGTCAGCTGTTGTTGTTTCGCCCTCTGTCTTGCCTGCGTCAGCAGCGAGGAGATCAGTGATATCGATATAATAAGTCTTGTTGAGCTTTGCTTCGATTTTCTTCTTATCGTTAGCCTTGATATCCTTACCGTTTACCCATACAACAGCTTCATCAGCTTCTTCCTTGGGGTCTTCGGCGGGAGTTTCGTCGGTCTTACCGTCTTCTGTACCTGTGCCTGCGTCAGGATCAGTGTTTGCGTCGCCGTCTTCTGCGGTAACTGTGCCGCCTGTTACGTCGATTGTACCGTCTTCAGCGAAAGCTGTAACTGTGGATGTAGCTGCTAAAGAAGCAACTAAACCGAGAGCTACTAATTTCTTTAATAATTTACTCATAAGTCATTACCTCCATGTAGTGATTTATTTAGTTTTACTGCGGGTGCGCATTGTGCTGCGCTTTAGTCAAGTATAACATATCTCCTATAATTTGTCAATATGTAACCCGAAAGTAATTTCGATTTGTTAATTATCCACAATAAAACACCGAAAAACTTGTCAGTTTTTTTACTTGCTCATTTTAATATATCCCCCCGAACACGGGGTACGGGGGGATTAATTCAGTTAACTATTAGCTGTTAAGCTATTCTCAAACTAGTCAGGCTGATATTAGCCGAGGAGCTGGAGAACGCCCTGAGGCTGCTGG
Organism: Ruminiclostridium sp.; assembly: GCA_017472865.1. Classification (GTDB taxonomy): domain Bacteria; phylum Bacillota; class Clostridia; order Oscillospirales; family Ruminococcaceae; genus Ruminiclostridium_E. The sequence continues at coordinate 58,824 of JAFUNV010000050.1, forward strand.
TTAGCCTGTGCGAGCATAGACTGAGAAGCCTGCTGGAGAATGTTGGACTTAGTGTACTTGATCATTTCAGAAGCCATGTCAGTATCACGAATCTGAGATTCAGCGGACTGGAGGTTTTCTTCTGCTGTGCTTAAGCTGTTAACTGTGTGTTCAAGTCTGTTCTGAACAGCACCGAGCTTAGCTCTCTGAGAAGAAACTGTCTTGATAGCGTCGTCAATCTTGTTGATAGCGTCGTTAGCGCCGTCCTGCTTGGAGATGTCGAGACCTGCTACGCCGAGAGCTGTGGAGCTCATGTCGGAGATATTAACGGTAAGTCTCTGGTCTTCAACGCCGTTAGCACCGATCTGGAATGTTAAACCTTCGCCTGCACCGAGCATCTTGTCAGCACCGAGACCTGCACCGTCACCCATCTGGAAGGATACTAAATCTTCACCAGATGTCTGGAGGTAGAGAGTCTTATCACCGTCAGGGTTGTTGTCCTGGTCGGATAATGTTACGTCGTAATCGAGACCGCTCTTAGCAAGTAACTTTTCGAGGGCTTCTTCAGAGTAATCCTGACCTGTAGCGAGGTGAAGTGTAAATGTACCATTCTTAGCGTTTACTTCATCTGCGGATGTTGTTTCTACCCATTCCTTACCTGCTGCAACGTCAGCGGAGATAGTAAATTCACGTTCGTCTGCGCCGTAGTTGTTGCCTGTAAATCTGATAGAGTCAGCGTACTTATCGTTAGCGCCTGTCTGCATAAGAAGATCTTCTACATTGGTTTCACCGGAGTCAGCTCTTATACCTGTTTCAGTTGTCCAGCTAGCGCCGTCATCTGTGAAGGTGAATAAGCCGTTCTTGAGGTTGAAATCAACTTCAGGGATAGCTGCACTCTGGTTAGTATCCTTAGCCTGTGTAGCGTTCTTGATTAAATCGTCAATCTGGCTCTGTGAGTAGGTTTCACCAAGCTTAAGGTTGAGGGTTAATGTCATACCGTCATCAGACCATTCAGCGTTTTCGCCGCCCTTACCGGAAGCGCCGTCAGCTAAAGCAACTGTAACGCCTGTGATGCTGGAGGTGATTGTGGAGCCTTCGAGAGAAAGGTTATCGGTAAGAGTTTCGACACCAGCCTGTGCGAGCTGTACGCCGTAACGAGGACCGTATTCGCCTACATTACCCTTACCGCCGTCAAGAGAACCGTCGAGTAACTTCATCTCGTTGAATTCTGTGGACTGAGCGATTCTGTCGATTTCGTCCTTAAGAGCGTCAACTTCGTGCTGGATCTGCTCTCTGTCTTCGTCTGTGTATGTGCCGTTAGCGGACTGAACGGAAAGTTCACGCATTCTCTGGAGAATGTCTTCTGTTTCCTGAAGACCGCCTTCAGCTGTCTGGATTAAGCTGATAGCATCGTTAGCGTTGTTTGTAGCCTGAGCGAGACCACGGATCTGAGATCTCATCTTTTCAGAAATTGCAAGGCCTGCTGCGTTATCTGCTGCACGGTTGATCTGATAACCTGTGGATAACTTTTCAGTGGACTTACCTAAACCGCTTACGTTTCTTGTCATTGCATTATTAGCGTTCATAGCGCTAATGTTGTGCTGTACTACCATTCCCATAGTGTTCCTCCTTGATTCTTAAGTTACCGAAATCCGTTCGGTAACTCCTGTGGTTTTAGTCATCTGCCTCTTGCGGATGACTGCTTAAAATTTTGTGCTTTGTTTTGGTTTAATTTGTTTTCGAAAACTTGTTTTAACCTTTACACACGTATTATCGGAAGCCATCCGAAAAACTTTAGCGTTTTTTTGAAAAAAATTTCAGTTTGTGAAAATTCAGGTATAAATTAACACTCGTTTTGTGTAATATTACCAAAACAGGCGCCGATTTCAATGTATTTCTGCTTTTAAAACTGCAATTTCAGGGTCGCTTGGGTTGATTTTTTCATATTCCGCCAAGGTTTTTGCCGCGGCGTCGGTATTGCCCGAGGCTATGTAATTACGGATATTTGTTTTTATCATCGCCGCCAGCTTCTGCATTTCATTCATCTTCTGTACGGCTTCATATTCCTTTAAAACGTCCTTCTGATATTCGGAAATTAATTGAGCCATTTCAGGATAGCCTTCAGCAAATTTCTTCATATGCACAAAACAACCCCTATAATCGCCTTTTTTTCTGAGTTCTGCAATATTATAAACAAGTCTGGCAGGCTCACGCAGGTCAGCGCATTCCTTTTCCTTTTCAAGGAAGCTTAAAATCGGCGCGGGGTCTGCCACTCTGAATATCATATTGAAAAGGGTTCGGCGCAAAATCATGCGACCTGTATTGTCAAAGCGACCGTAAAGCTGCTCGACACTGCCGAATCCGTTGTCCTCCAGAACTCGCGCTGAGAGCCGGACTAAATCTGCCGTTACGTTGATATCCATTGGATATTCTGTAAACGGAAGCTTTAAAAGCCATTCCTCCGCAATTTCAGCTTTCCCTGTCAGCACACAGGAATGAACAAAGCGGGCAACTGCACGCGGGAAATTATCGGAGCGTGCGAAGGTTCTTGCAGTGGTATGAACCTCAGGGGTGTTGAGTTTTCCGTTATTGAAATCCCTAAAAATCCCGAAAAAGCGTATAAATGCGGGGACTGCTTTTTCGTAATCCTTCAGTGCGTAGTAAACAAACCCCTCCGCCATGGATATATCCACATCTGTACCGATAACTGCGGGACGGATTTTTTTATCCAGTTTATAATACTTATTAATAAGTGTCAACGCTTCTTCATATTTCTTATCGCCGTAGAAGCTGCCGATTTTCTTGGAATAAAGAACGGGGAGCATAGGCTCCTTGCGCTTTTCGCCGTATTCTATACCCTCGTCAAGGAATTTATCCGCCTTTTCGGGCTCGTAAGGTCCGAACGCGTCATAAAGCTGGATAAAAAGCATGGGCGAAGGCTCGCGGTTTTCGTAACGCTTCATGAGAATTTCGGTATTTCTTATGAATTTCGCCTTTGCTTCATCAGAATCTGAAGTGTTGGCATAGCCATAGTGCATAGCAGCATCGTTCAGTAGCTTCAGCGGCTCGCCGTAGGTAGTGAAGCATTCATGAACGGGCTTGTGGAATTTTGTGGCAGGCAGAATTTTCGTCATGCGGGGTGCTCTGAAATCGGAATAGCTGACTTTATCACCGCGCCTTACAATATTTCTGACAATATACGACGCAGAATTGTACTTCTTATACTCGCCAGAGTTGAAGAAATGTATAATTTCATCGCAGGCTTCAAAAATCTCGTCCGCGTCCACGAACATAAACCATTCGCCCTGTGCTTTTTCGAGGGTGGAGTTTCTCGCCGCAGCGAAATCCTTTATCCACTCAAAATAGAACACGTTGTCGGTGAACTGCTTTGCTATTTCAACAGTCCTGTCCGTCGAACCTGTGTCAGCGATTATAAGCTCGCTGTCCACCTGCTCTAAAATCGGCTTTATGCCGTTAAGACAGCGTTCGAGATATTTTTCTTCGTTCTTTACTATCATTCCGATTGTCAGAAGCATGGTTGTTCCTCCGTTTTAACAAATTTCCTCCAGAAAAGGCCTGTTTTTATAAATCCCCACGGCAAATGCGCGGGTTTCTGTGCCGATTTCAATGGTAATTGCCGCTTTTCTGATTCCGTGCTTTATACAAATAGTACACCGCCCCGTATCCACGGTAAAAATTGTGGATTTATAGGGAAGAAGTGTTTCAGCTTCACCGTTTATGTACACCGTCAGCGGCTCGCCGTTTTGTATTCCATCTTTCAGACGGCAGAATTTCAGTGTGCCGTGGCTTTTTCGCTGTGATTTGCCTGCGGCGGTGTTCATAAAATTATAAACGTCCTCCCTGTCCCAGAGAATAACGTTGCTCTCCGCCGCCAGCTCCCTCGCCTGTCGAGTAAAGGTGCTGTTTGTAATGACTGCCGCCCGTGTACATTTATAATAATCCTTGGAGCTTACAGCCTCCTGCACCGCCTTTACGCCGATAGGGCGTGCGTAACGCTTGCACTGGACGGCTGTGCGCTCTCCTTCGAGCATTACTATTATATCTGCGCCGAAATCTCCGCTTTCCTTGGTAAGCTCCAGCACCTCAATACCGCTTCGGTGGAGAATTTCTGCGGCGAAGTCCTCAAACTCCGCGCCCGACATTTCATCAATGTCCTCTCCTCCGCTTTTCCTGAATGCAAAGGTGCATACTGCTATAAATACAACAAGAAGCGCACCTGCGCCTATGTAGATGAGGTTATCCATTAACTCTTGCTACCGCCTCATAATACATTTTGTAAAGCGCCTGAACGCTGTTTTCAAGAAAATAGTAATGTATTACATAAGGTATGGTGAGTCCTAAGAAAAGAAGCGCCAGCACAAGGCAAAGTGTGCTTGCGGTAATCATGAAAAAGGAAACCACAGTCATTACCGCAAAGGTCATGGTTACAATAAGGTGCACAAGACGCTCGTGCTGGTAGAATTTTATGCGTGTAAGGAGCATAGAAAGAAATTTTTCGTCAATTTCTCCGCCTGAAAGGCTGTTGCGGACGCTTGCGATATAAGCAGTTATTTCTTTTCTCATGAGTACCTCCTGTTTTGAATTCATATATTACAAAGCAGCAGTTTGGGAAACTGCTGCTTTATTTTTATAGACATAAGGTTTAGCGTGCTTTTGAAGCATTCTCCATAACAATTCTGCTGATAACTTCATCGAGAGGAGAAGCGCCTAAGTCGCCTTCCTTTCTGGAACGGAGAGCCACAGTGTTGTCCTCAACTTCCTTATCGCCGATAATGAAGAAATAAGGAACCTTTTCAAGCTGCGCCTGACGAATCTTCCAGCCGATTTTCTCGCTTCTGTTGTCAATGGAGGTGCGGATACCAAGCTGCTCCAGCTTAGCGGAAATGCTTTCGCCGTATTCCTTGGCTCTGTCAGTGATAGGAAGAATACGAACCTGCTCGGGAGCCATCCAGAGTGGCAGAGCACCTGCGTACTTTTCGAGAAGGTATGCAAGGGTTCTTTCATAGCAGCCAAGGCTTGTACGGTGAATAATATAGGGGTTCTTCTTTGTACCGTCAACGTCAACATATTCCATGCCGAACTTTTCAGCCAGCAGCATATCAATCTGGATTGTAACGATTGTATCTTCCTTACCGAATACGTTCTTGTACTGAATGTCAAGCTTAGGACCGTAGAAAGCGGCTTCATCAATACCGATTGTGTATTCAAGACCGATATCGTCGAGGATTTCCTTCATTGTTGCCTGAGCTGTTTCCCACTGTTCCTTTGTTCCCTCATACTTATTCTTGGGGTTTTCGGGGTCCCACTGAGAGAAGCGGAAAGTACAGTCGTCAAGCATACCTACTGTATCAAGACAGTACTTTGCAAGCTCAAGACAGCCCTTGAACTCTTCAGCAAGCTGTTCGGGACGGAGAATTAAATGACCCTCGGAGATTGTGAACTGACGGACACGGATAAGACCGTGCATTTCTCCGCTGTCTTCGTTTCTGAAAAGAGTTGAAGTTTCGCCCAGTCTCATAGGCAGGTCACGGTAGCTACGCTGTCTGTTGAGGAATACCTGATACTGGAAAGGACAGGTCATGGGACGGAGCGCGAAGCATTCCTTTGTTTCGTCATCGGGGTCGCCTAAAATGAACATACCGTCACGGTAGTGGTCCCAGTGACCGGAGATTTTATAGAGGTCGCGCTTTGCCATAAAGGGAGTCTTTGTTAAAATATAGCCTCTCTTGTACTCTTCGTCCTCTACCCAGCGCTGTAAGGTCTGGATTGTCTTTGCACCCTTGGGGAGAAGAATGGGTAAGCCCTGACCGATATAGTCAACAGTTGTGAAGTATTCAAGCTCACGGCCGATTTTGTTGTGGTCGCGGCTCTTTGCTTCTTCAACCTGCTTCAAATATGCTTCAAGTTCGGAAGCCTTGGGGAAGGCTGTGCCGTAAACACGACAGAGCTGCTTGCCCTTTGAGTCACCTCTCCAGTAAGCGCCTGTGCAGTTTGTAAGCTTGAACGCCTTTACTGCGCCTGTGTTCATGAGGTGAGGACCTGCGCAGAGGTCAGTGAAATCACCCTGCTTGTAGAAGGAGATAGGCTCGTTCTTGCCTGCGTGTTCTTCACAGAGTTCAACCTTGTAGGGTTCATCAATGCTCTTTAAATATTCAATAGCTTCCGCGGGAGAAAGCTCGTACTGTTCTAAAGCAATACCTTCCTTGACAATTTTCTTCATCTCGGCTTCGATTTTTGCCAAATCCTCGGGAGAGAATGCCTTTTCTACGTCGAAATCATAGTAAAAGCCATTGTCAATAGCAGGACCGATGGCAAGCTTTGCTGCGGGGAAAAGTCTTTTAACCACCTGAGCTAAAATATGGGAAGCTGTGTGGCGGAAAGCCTTCTTGCCGTCCTCGTCGTCGAAGGTTAATATGTCAAGTGAACAATCCTCGGTGATGGTAGTTCGTAAATCACACACCTTACCGTTTATTCTTGCCGCACAGGCTGCTCTTGCGAGGCCGCCGCTGATTTCCTTAGCGATGTCGTATGCGGATAATCCACTCTGGAATTCTTTGATTACATCGCCTTTTAATGTGATTTTCATAAATCATACCATCCTTTCGGTTTATTTTTTCAGCCGTGTTCTTTAAAGTCCGAATACAAAACGGGCTTCCGACTGTAAATTTTATTGTACCACTTTTAATGTGTTTTGTCAATGTTTTTAACCGTAAGTATACCGTTTTCCACGGTAAAGCTTACGTCATATCCCCCGAATGCCATTGTATAGACCCTTTCTCCCTCGTCCTTGTACTGGGGTCTGGGGTCCTGTGCAAGCACCGAAACGAGACTTTCCCTCTTCTCCTCGGGGATAAGCTTTAACAGCTCGTCAGGAAATTGCACTTTTAAAATGTCATCTTTTGAGGTCAGGGCAAATCCGCCCGTGGCTTCGGGGTGGCTGTCAGTATAGGCAAGATAGGGCTTTATGTCGAAAATCGGCGTCCCGTCCAGTATATCCGCACCCTCAACGTATAAAACGGGGGCTTCGGGGCTGTCCCGGTCTATTTTTATAAGCTTCACCGAGGACAGACCTATGGAGTTTGGGCGGAAGGGCGAGCGCGTGGCGAAAACACCCATGCGCTTATTGCCGCCCAGCCTCGGCGGTCTGACGGTGGGTGACCATTCCTCACGCTTTGCTTCCGAAAATTCCCAGATTAACCACAGGTGGGAAAAACCATCGAGCCCCCGAAAGGCTTCGGGGACTCTGTATTCCTTTTCAAATATTATCCTTGAAACTGCGGGGCATAAACCGCTCTGCCGCGGTATACCGAATTTTTCTGTAAAATCGTTATAAATATGTGCTATGGGTTTCATTTTATTCACCTTCTGGGTAGAAATACTCTCTGAGCTTTTCATAATTGTTAAGGGGCGAATCGGTGAGAGCGCACCATGTACCGCAGGGAGTTCCACTGAACTCTCTGAAAATAACGCCCTTAATATACGGCACGGTTTCCCTTTCGTCGCTCCAGCCTGCATAGCTGCCAAAAACGAAATCCAGGTTTTCGGGACCATAATCGCCGTAGAATTTTATCATTGTGTGGGGTATTACACTTACACCACAGAGGGTCAGGTCGTCGGAAAATTCCAGCTCCTGTGCTTCTCTCGCCTTCATGGAGCTGAACATTATAACTGCCGAAACGTCCTCGCCTATTGCCGCTTTTTCGTTTAAATATGCAGTTAAATGCTCAGTTATATCTTCGGTAAAGATTCTTGTACATTCCACCTGCATATAGCTGTCGTACCACCAGCGTACCTTCCACTGACCGTTTTCGCGGTTAAGGGATATGGCAAGGTTGGTCTTTTCGGGGTTGAATATATCCCTCCTGTTTAAGAAATACTCCTCGGCTGCGCGGTAAAGCTGTTCTGCATAGCCATTGTAGGTCTCCGCCTCATCGGCAAGGTATTCCGCCATCTGTCTGTAATCGCCTTCGCCGGTTGTCAGAACAGGGTAGGTTCCTACGCAAAAGCCGTCCTTCCTGCCTTCATTGGCAATATCCCACTTAAAAAGTCCGTCACAGAAGCTGTACATATCAGGGAGCGCCGACGGGAGACTTTCAGGGTTTTCGGTTGCAACGGAAGTCACCTGAATATTTATGGGTGACATGGCTATTGAGCGTATCTCTGCGTAGATATTTCTGTAATCCTTGCCTGTGTTCTGATTTTCCAGCCTTGAAAAATCAAAGAAATAGAATCCGCCCTCGTGTATTATTTCCAGTTCGCCCTGTGCGTTATAGAAGATAACCGCCTTATCACGGTCGGGGTCGTAATCTGCCGCCAGTTCAAGAGATTTTTCGTCAGTTTCATGCCCCATGAAATCGTCAAAGAAGTTCTCCTCAAGCACCGCGCCTATTTCCGCTGAAATAAGGTTCATGTCCTCAATATCCACGCTTACAGCGCCGCTGTTATCGTATGCACCGCCCTTACTCAGTTCCTCAAGACGCTGCTCGTATAAATACCGCATATCTCCCAGAGGCTTGCCTGTGGAAATACAGTAAGTACCGAGAGCTATCGGGTCGGAATTTTCAATGTAAATTCCCGCGATATTAGGATAAATAGCAACGTCGCACCATTTAGTATAGTAGCCCATGCGGTAATTCTCCGCCCACGGAAGACCACGGCAGTCATCACGGAAAGGCTCGGAGTTGACAAGCGCAGCATTTACACCAAGCACCTTGTGTCCGTTTTCGTAATCGCACTCCATGAGAATTTCTGCTGTAACCGCCTTCACATCTGTAAGCAGGGGGCTGTTGTCACAAAAAGACAGGAACTCATCTTCGCTTCCGTTAAATAAATCCTCGTAAGTTTTTTCAAAGCCTACGCTGTCGTAACCGCTTATAAGGCTCCATTTCCCGTCTGTCTTTTCTATTCTCAGGTCATAAGTGCCGAAGGGATATTTAAAATAATCCTCTTCCTTTCCGCTGAAAAATTCCTCCGCCGCAAGAGCAATCTGCTTTGCTCTGTAATTATATTTTTCGGCATCTGCGAAAAGCTCCTCATAAAGGGCGCGTGAAGCAGAAATTCCGTCCTTGACGGACGCGCTTGTGCCTACTATGAAATTTTCGTGGATATTTTCAAGGTCGCCCTCCCAGTTGAAGGCTCTGTCATAGTAATTGTAAGGGTCGGGGAGCGTTCCGGGCAGGTTTGCGGGGTCGTCGGTGTAGACAATTGTTGCATATCCGCCGTTGTCGTTTCTTGAAGCTATACAGAAGGGACTGATGAAAATTTCCGCATACATGCTTTCAAAATACTCATCTGTTCCCAGCTTGGTAAAATCAAGGAAATAACAGCCGCCATCATCTATGACCTGTAATTCCCCATTTTCATCAAAATAGAGCTTTGCTTTCACACCCTCGGGACCTGCCTTCTTTATAAGGAAATCCACATATTCGGGGTCGTTGAGGTCGGATAAGCCCTTTTCGTTTATTGTAGCTCCATAAAGCGTTTCAAAAGCTGCCGCCAGCTTTTCCGCCGTGTCGTCGGCGTACATTCTTGCTTTTTCGGTGTAGTTCTTATAATTTACCCCGTAGGTTGAAGCTACTTCCATCTCCTCCAGCTTATCTTCAAGCTCCATGTACTCGCCGATTGCCTTTATAAGCTCGCTTCTTTCTCCGAGAGCAAGGATATTTTCATAAATCTCCTTTTTAAGCTCATCATATTCGGGGTTGTCAAAGTCGGAGCTGAGGTCGATAGCGCCGCTCGTATCGGGCATTACAGGCTCTTCACCCTCGTAAGGCACAACTTCAGTGTCCAGAGTTATCTTGCCGAGAGAATCTATACGCACGGTGAAGAAGGTATTAACGCTTTCCCCGTCACATTCCGTACCCCAGCTTATGTAGCTGTCCTCGAAGAATTCGGTCAGAGCGCCGTTTGCGGCGGCATTGTAGCCGTAATCTGCGGTTTCTTCAGCGTTGTTTGCGGTCTCTTCGGCATTCTTGCCTGCCTCATCAACGGCGTTTATTATATCCTTGGCGTCCGTGACAAGACGGAGCGTATATTTGCCCGTCTGAACCTTCACGCCGTGGTAATCCACCTCGTCAATATTGCTGTATTCAATCTCAAAAACTGACGGATTCTCATTACCATCAGTCAGCACCTTAACAGTGATTTTTCCGTCGTCGTTTTCCTCATTCTCGCTGTGAGCAATCACCACCGTATATTCGTCCGAAACGGAAAAAGTAATATCCGCGCCGTTTTCCGTTTTTGAAAAACGACCGCTTATGGTTTTTCTGCCCTCTTCCGTGTCAACTCCGATTATGTACATTTTACCGCAGAGCTTTTTATGCTGCTTTATGTAGTTGATACAGGTGAAATCTCCGCTTGTGTTCTTCATTTTTTCAAAGAACTCATTATACTCTGCCTCAGTGTATTTTCCTGAATTTATGCAGTAAGTTTTAAAATATTCATCGTTGCCGAGGAAATCCGCCATTTCTTTAACCGTTGCGCTGAAAAGCTCGGCGTTGAAATAAACGCAGACCTCTTCGCATTTCACGGGCTCGCCTTCGCCAATGTGAAATTCACCTTTGGTAAAGGTGATTTCCGCCATGTCATAGGCTCTGTAATAGATTTCGCTGAGCCTGTCTGTAATGCGCTTTGCTTCCTTCGGGTCGAAAGGCTCTGCCGTTTTTCCGTCCTCGCTTACGTTGTCGCTGACAAAAACCTGTTCTGTAAGTCCCGGCAGGGTCAGCACAGTGCTGTTGTCGGAGGTGTAAACGTCTGCACCGACTATTTCTTCATCCTTTTCTATAAAGACATAGGAAATCTTGTTGCATTCCTCACCCTGCGTCACCCGCACCAGTGAGTGAGAATCCAGATAGCGGTTAAGCTCGCTGCCTATTGCCATTGCGCCAAAAAAATCCAGGTCCAGGTCAATGCTCATAGTGACCTCGCTGTCACCGTAGGTTTCGAGGATTTTATCAAGGTCGTCATTGTAAACGGTCTTGTTTTCAGTGAGCGAGCTTTCAACTGCGTCCGCAACCGCCTCGCTCAGCGTTTCCTGAACCACAGGACTGCGGTTCATGTAGCTCATTGTGCCTTTCTCAACGCTCCGTGCAAAAGCCACATCACCCATTATGAACCGTGAAATCTCATTACTGAAGCAGAAATAGCCCAGTGCCGCACCGCCTGCGAGAATACCTGCGGTAATGCCGATTGCAAGACCCTTTCTGCTCTTTTTCTTTATAGGCGTAACAGGTGCATAGCTGAAATCTGAAAGCTCCGACCCTGTAACAGGTCCGGCAGGCACTTCTTCTGTCTGAACAGGTGCTTCTTCCGAAGCAGCCACAGTTCCGGTTATTTCAGCAGTTTTTTCTTCATCAGCAATAGCTGTTTCAATTGTTTCAACAGGAGTTTCTTCCGCTGCTGATGTCTCGGTAACTTCAACAGTTCTTTCCTCAGTAACAACCGCCTCTTCTACGGGCTTTTCCGCAGTAACAGACGGATTTTCGGGTGCCTTATCTCTCACGGGCACCTGTGCGCCGCAGTAAGAGCAGAACTTTGAATCTTCAGTTATCCTCATTCCGCATTTTACACAAAACATGGTAATTTCCTCTCCTCTTTATATAGATTATAAGTCAAGCTGAAGCAGCTCGACCGCGTTTTTATAATAAATCTTCTCCTTATCGCCGTCGGAAACAGGCAGCCTTGCTATCATTTCCTTTTCGTCTGCGGGGCTGCTCCATGGCAGATCGCTGCCGAAAAGTACGCGGTCTGCGCCGTGCTTCTTTACAATTTCATAAAACAACGTTTCATCTATTCTGCCCGCGGTGAAGGCTGTATCTAGCCATATATTCGGCACGTTCATAAGATAGTGATAAACCGATTCCCACGCGCTTACGCCGCCCAGATGTGCCCCGATTATTTTAAGCTTCGGAAAATTCTCGTGAAGCTCCAGAAGGTCATAGGGCATAGCGCGGTGAACCTCAGGAGATATGGGGTCGCGGCCCATGTGGAAAACTATGGGCAGCCCCAGTTCCTCACAGCGTCTGTAAACAGGGTGGCAGACTTCATCAAAGATAAAAACGCCCTGATAGTCATTGTGGAGCTTCACACCCTTTAATCCCAGTTCCTTGATTCTGTCCAGCTCGGACACTGCGTCCTCTGCGAGCGGGTGGACAGTGCCGAAGGAGATAAAACGACCCTTGTACTCTGCCTTTGCCCAGTTATTTATATTGGTCTGCTGGCTGGGCTTGGTAGCCACAGGAAGCAGCACGCCATAATCTATGCCGCATTTTTCCAGAAGCTCCTCCGCGCCCTTTATTGTTCCGTCGGTACGGGGTTCAATCTGCGCCACTTCTTTAAGCTTATTTACCGCCCTTTCGGCAATATTATCCGCAAAGGCATGAATGTGGGTATCAATATACATACTTTTATCAGAGCTTTTCGTTGAACGAGCTGCCCTTTTTCACTCCTATCTTGTTGTGTGCGTAAAAATCTATCTTCCGCTTATCCTCACGCAGGTCTTCAAGCCCCGCACGCAGCTCCTTCACCCTCGCGTCAACGCGTTTTGAAGCAAGCGCGTCCTTTTCCACTGCCTCGGTAAAGAAGGAATGCATTTTTACCGCCGCGCGGCGTATTTCCTTTATCTCTGTGGATAAGCCCAAAGGGATATGCTTATTCTGAAGGGAATTTTCAATATATTTTCTTTCGGTTTCGTCGCAGAACTGCGCAGTTATCTCGTCAATCTCGCTTGTAACCAGGTCAAGCTTCTCGAGAAGACCCGCTCTTTCCGCTAAGATATCCTCAAGGGTATCGTCAATATCCGTGTTCAGTATTTCATTAGTCTTTGCGCTGTACTCTTTTATTATACTCTCTGCTTCGGAGATTTTTGCGATAATATTATCTTTTGTCTGAGTGGTCATTTTTTCCTCCTTTATCAAATATTCCGCCGCACAGAATTCTGCACGGCGGAATTTTACACAGCAGGACTCAGCCTACCTGACTTCTGGGCATAGCGGAAATCTGTGCAAAGGCGTCCTTAAGCTCAGCGAGCATAGGGAGAAGCTCACGCAGTATTCCCGTATCCTTTTTTACATTTGCGGCAATAAGCTGTCTGTTGAAGAAATCGTAAAGAGCGTCAAGCTGGGTGGAAATCGGTATACTCATATCCAGTACGGAACGAAGAGCGTTTACGATATCCTGTGATTTCTGAAGACACTTGTTTGCCGTTTCATAATTCTTTCCCTCAATGGAAACAATTGCAATATTAATCTGCTTTTCTGCTTCATCATAAAGCTTTACAACTATTTCCATGGGAGTAAGTGTAGAAATAGACTGTTTTTTGTAAGCAGAGTATGCGTTATTCATTTCTCTGTATCCTTTCCCTTATTTCTGATTACATTCCGCCGCCAAAATATGACATGAAGGAGGACTGCTGGTTGTTCAGGTTAGCAAGCATACTTTCCATTGCGGAATACTTCTTCCAGAGTCTTGACTGTTCGCTTTCATATCTGGTTTCGAGAGAGGAAATCTTGCTTGTGATTCTCTTCATCTGGTCGTAGATGTAGTTATCGGTTGAGCTGGTACCTGTTGCAAGACCTGCCTTGTTGATAAGCGTACCCTTATCGCCTGTTGTACCAACTGCGCTTTCCAGAGCTTCATCAAACTTCACCATGATACCGTTCTTTTCATCACTGAAAAGTCTGCCGATATCGTCGCCGTACTCTTCGATTGCGCTGTTAAGAGCGTCCTCGTCAAGTACAAGTTTGCCGTGTTCCTTATAATCCGTAGCAGTTGTTATGCCAAGCTTGGCGAGGCTTAACGTTGTGCCGTCAGCAGCCTCGACAGAGCCCATAAGGGCAGTTCTGAGCTTGGACATTACCGAACTGATAGTCGTGTCGTGATATAAAAGACCCAGTTTTGCCTTTTCTTCCCACTTCTCCTCCTGCTTTTCGGAGAGAGCCAGGTCTTCCTTATCCTGGTCAGCGAGGAAGTAATAGTCATCATCGGGTTCTTCGTCGAGGTACTTGTATACCTCTTCGATAAGCTTGTTGTAATCCTCAACAAAGCCCTTGATTGTCTCAGCAACAGCGGAATTGTCCTTTGTTACCTCAACGTCAAATTCTGTACCTGCCTCAACGCCTGTGAAGGTGAAAGTTGTACCGTCAGCTTCGATGGTGTTGCCGTCACTTTCGAGAACAGTACCATTGATTTCAACCTCAAGGTTTGTGCCCTGTGTATAAGTTGCGCCTGCGCCGAGACCCATCGCAGAGAGAAGACCCTCGCCGCCGTCCTGAAGTGTGATTTCGCTGTTTACGCCGTAATCGCTGGAAGTGATTGTGAAGGCGTTATCAAGAGAGGAGTAGCTCATCTTTACGCCTGCGTCGGAAGCGTTTACCGCGCGCATCATATCCTTTACGTTGGTATCGCCTGCGAAGGAGAAATCAACGCCGTTTATTTTGAAATTGTAGTTGCCCTTGTCGTCGGGAGTAAGTCCCAGGTCAGAAAGGAGAGTGGAGTTGGAAATCTGGGAGATTGAGTTCTTAGCCTCAACTGCGCCGAAATTGTTTGCGCTGCCCATTGCCGCTGTAACGGATACGCCTACCTCGTTGCCGTCCTTGTCAGCGGCGGTAATGGTAGCTGTGCCGTTTTCAACAGATACAGAGAGCTTTACGCCGCTTTCGGTTTCTGCTGCACCGATGCTGTTGTTGAGCGATGTGGTGTTGTAATGATTAACGATATCTTCAGCGGTGAGGTTTTCCTCAACGCCCTCGTCAGTAACTTCGCCGAGCTGCTCCTTGTAGGCTTCATACTCGTTATAGGAAGCAACTTCCCATAAATCCTTGTCAAGCTCGTAGCCTTCTTCGGGCTTTACGCTGTTGTAAACCTCTTCGTATCCCTTGTATATATCGCTTTCGGTATCAGCCATGACGCCAGCCTTCCAGTCGTCATAGGACATCGGGTCATCGCCTTCTTCAAGGCCCTGGGTATACTTTGCGTATTCACCCTGGAAGTAATGCTCTACCTTTTCGTCACGCTCAGTAATCTGCTCGTCGGAAAGCTCAGTCTTGTCGTAGTAATAGTCATGGAAGCCTGCATAAAGCTCGTTGTCCATGTCGCCGTCAGTAAAGTTGGCTGCCTTCCAGTCCTCTAAGTTAAGCTGTTCTTCACCCTCGGGAAGATTGTCGGCATATTCTATATATTCCTTTGCGAGGTACTTGTCAAGATACTCATTGCGGTGCTTTTCAGAAGCTGCTGCGAAAGCATTTTCCTTTAAAAGCGCCTTATCCTCGTCGGTAGCAGTTTCCTTCCAGCTTTCGTACTCCTCGAACTTCTTCATTTCGATATAGTCAGCCTTTACCTGCTCGTAGAGGTCAGCCTTTGCCTTCTGCTCAGTGGTGAGGTTTTCCTTCACTTCGCCGTTTTCGTCAAAGATTTCATCGAAATAGCCTTCCTCAATGGTCTGGAAAGAGAGGTTGAGAACCTCATCGCCCACACGTACGGAAATGCTGTTGTTGCCCGACTTGATATCTGCCATATCGAGGCTTGCGGTGGAACTCATTGTGCCCACGCCCGATACAGTGATACCCTTGCCTGCTCTTGAAACGAACTTGCCGCCGTCGTCAACATAAACCATGCCTGCTCCGCTTGTGTTTGAAGCAGAAAGGTTACTTTCACCGAAAGCGTCGGAAAGTGCGTCGTTGATATTCTTGAGCGTTTCGTCCTTGGAAGCGCCGCCTGTGAAAGAGATATTCTTTGTTTCGTCGCCGACTGTTACGGTCATACCGTAGCTGCCGCCGTCAGAGAACTGGTCCATATCAAGGGTTGCGCCTGAGCTAAGGGAAGTACCAGTCATCTTGGACTGGGTAGCAGTCTTATTAACCTTGATTTTGTAATTACCTGCAACGGAGTTGATAGAAGTTGCAACGTTAACACCTGCAAGCTTCTTTTCTTCGCCGTTTACAAGAGTCTTGGAGCTGAACTGGCTCCACATGGTAGAACCCTTTAAGTTGCTCTTCTTGTTGAGGATATCAAAATACTTATCCTGAATACCCTGGAACTTGGAAATAACATCACGGTAAGCGTCCTGAGTAGCCTTATACTTCAGTAAAAGACGCTCCTGCTTTGTAATTTTAAGCTTGCTGTTAGCGGTTAATGCATTTATGATGGATTCGGTGTCAAGTCCCGAGTTGAGACCACCCATTCTGAGAGGCTGTGCCATATTCAAACCATTCCTTTCGTAATGCGGAAGTTATCCTTCCTTGGATTTGTTCAGCTGTAAGAAAGCGTCGATTGCTGCCTTGGACACTGCCTTTGAAGAATCAAGGTTGGCGTCCTGAGCGTTTCTCAGTTCATTTCTTATTATCTTTACGTTTTTGGGAGCTGTAATTCCGAGCTTTACGCGGTCCTTCGCAACTTCAAGAACTACAATTTCAATATTATCGGCGATAATAATGCTCTCCTCGGTTTTTCGTGTTACTACAAGCATTATTCCACCTCCCCGCTTTCATAGATGGGGTGACGGAAGGGATAATCGAGAGGGAGAATTACCTGAAGCGCTGTGTTTGTTACAGGGTTTATAACGATAGGCGACTTCATATTTACGGTGGTCTTTCTGAAATCCTCAGGTACCTTCGCAATAGCAAGGCAGCGGATTTCATCTCCGTCCTTTACCTTTAAAATCTTCTTTTCGCTCTCGTTTAAGATTATGCCGTAGCTGTCGTCGATAAGAGAGGGGTCGAACACGATAAAGCATAATTCCTTACGCTCTGTCGACTGGAGCCACATAGGATAGGTGTTTTCTCCAAGAGGAGAAAGGAGCGCGAATTTACGGTCGTCCTCGAAAGCAAAAAGCCCGTTCGGAAATTCAAGAACTGCCTTTTCATCAACCTCGGTCATTCCGAAGTCGCGGGAATCAATCTTTATCATAAGCGTTTCGTCCTTTCGGTTAAATTATCAGCCTCGTGTGTCAAGTGCAGGTTCATAGTCGGGGTCTGAACTTGCAGGTACGTAGATAGGTCCGCCTGTGTACTCGATTTCCACGCTGGGCATCTGTGCTATGGAGAATTCCACCTTGCCGGGTGTGAATTCGTAAGGGATAGCCGCCGCGTTTTCCCAGTCGATATTTACATCGCCTGCGTCATAGTTGATATTGAGTACGCCGTCCTCAAAGGTGATATCTGCGCCTGTCTTGGGGAGAAATTCCATGATAGTCTGGATAGTCTGCCCTGCACGGCTGTTCTGTGCGGCGATTTCTGCGGGGGAAGCACCTCTTGCAAGCTGATTGCCCTCGCTTGCGATACGGGCTGTACCTTCATAAGCAAGTCTTATACCCTTTTCCGCTTCCTTCTTGATAAGGTCGGCGTTGTTGTACTGACCATATCCCATGCTGGAGCGTGCCGCATAAGTATCAATCTTTATTTTCTGAGGTTCCGATTTAATCTGAAGCTTTCCGTTGTTGGTCTGGATATCCATCTTGAAAGCCTTATCGGGATTATTTACACGAGGGTTTGTAAAGCTGCCCTTTGTAATATTTATCTCGACCTTAATCGGAACGGTTGTAATATCCAGAAGGTTATGCTGAATCATAAGAGGAACTCCTTTCCTTTTTATATTTTTGCTGCTCCGTCAGCTTTTTCAGCTTAGCTGATATAATTGAAGATGGACATGGGTATCATCTGTGCGCCCATCTGTAAGGTTGCATTATAAATGGTTTCAAGCACCTTCATATTTGTGATTTCCGTAGGCAGGTCGGTGATTTCAAGATCGTTCTGCTTATCGGAAAGATTTAATACGATGTTGTCGATACGGTTTTCATTGAACTCGATGAACTTATCGTTTGTACCAAGCTCGGCAATTGTTACGGAGAGAGGAGCCTGTGCTGCGTAGATTAAGTCTGCATAGCGTGCTACCATATCCTGATCGCCCTTACGAAGGTACTTTGCGCTGTCCAGAAGAAGCTGTATTATGTTCTTGGAATATCCGCCGTGCTCGCTGTATTCGATATCGTTTGCGGAATCAGGTGCGTTTGTGACATAGATTACGTCAGTGCTGTTATCGTAGAGGATAAGGCCGCTGTCGTCGTTGATATAAGGCACGTTGGAGTTGCCGAAAGCAAGACCTGACTTCATAGCCTCATTGATATTATTCATAGTTTCAGTTTCATCTGCACCGCCCACGAAGGTTACCTTTACGCCGTTCAGGCTGAGAGAGTAGGTTTCACCCTCCACTGCCGCGGAAAGATCGATAGTATCACCGTTTACAAGAGCGGCGCTGTCAGCATAATCTGCACTGGCATTCTTTACGGAACATACACCACCATTCGCATCTCTGAATACACCATTCATGTGAATTTCAGGTGCGTGCTCACCGAATTTATCCTCAAGCTCCTTACGGATATTGTCAAGAGTGATGTTGGGGTCGTCGTTGCCCTCAAACTCGATTATTCTTGTAAGGCCGTTGCTGCTTACTTCAAGGGAATAATAATTTTCAGACTGAAGGGAGCTTATATCAAGCACGGTATCGTTTGTGATATCTGCGTCCGAATAGGGATAAAGCTCAGTAGCCTCATAACCCTCGGTGTTTTCGATATAGAGGATATTGCCGTCCTCGTCAACCTGCGGAGTCATCATGAACTTTTCGGAGAGAGCCGCGTTGATATTCTCAATATTTTCTTCAACTGTGTTGCCGCCGTTAAATTCAACGATCTGCTTGTTTGCGCCCACGCTTACTTCAAGCTTGTAGGGCTCGCCGGGGAGAATTGACTGGAGGTCAATTTTTACCGAACGCTGGGTTACACCACAGCCTACGCAGTCAACACCGTTGAAGGTGATGGGAAGAGCTGTCTGGTCATCGATTCTTCCTGTTGCGTCGTTCAGGTCCATACCAATACCGATATCGAGATATGACATTTCGCTGTCGGGGAATGAAAACGGATCGGACGAAGCGTTTACGGGAATACCGTTATATGTAACATACTGTGTGCCAAGCTCGCCTTTTATTTCAAAAGCGTTTGTTGTATTATTTACACCGCCGAAAATCTTTCTGTCTGCTACGTCTACGTTGAGCATCTGCACCATTTCTTCTGCGTACTGCTCGATTTCGGTAGCGATAATATCACAGTCGTTCTGGTTACGTGTGCCGTGAGCACCCTCAACCAGCTTTTCATAGGTGTTCTGGATAATCTCGGAAATGGTAAGCAGCGAACTTTCCGCAACCTGATAGATAGAGTCAGCGGACTGGAGGTTTTTCTTCTGGGTCTCAAGCTCAGCCAGAGATTTTCTTACTCTCAGTGCCTTAGCCGCATTTATAGGGCTTTCACTGGCACGCTGAAACTGTCTGCCCGTCTGGATTTTCTGCTCCGAATCAAACTTTGCGCTGCTGTTCATTTCGTAGTTTTTAAGATAGTTTCTGCGGATTGTGCTTCCTGCTATTCTCATTGGAATTTCTCCTTATTTACGGGAATTTAAGATTTATAAGCCTACTCTGCCTGTGCTGTTGATAAGCTTGTCAAGTGCTTCATCAAGAGTGGTCATCATTCTTGAGCTTGCACTGTACCAGTTCTGGTAGGTAAGCATATTGATACCCTCTTCGTCGGAGTTTACACCCGACATCGCATCTCTGCTGTCCAGAATTGCATTTGTGGTATCGTATGCGGAATCGTACTGGGCCTCATTGTAGGCGATATCCTGACCGAGACGGTTGCTGATAAAGAGCAGGTAATCATAGATTGTACCCTCGTAGTCGCCCTTGCCGCCGAACTCGATAGGTGTAGAGCTCAGTTTTACAACCATTTCGTTGATGTGGTTACCGTCCATGCTCAGCTCCCACTTACCTGTTTCAGGGTTCTGAACCTCGCCTATCATGGTTGCATTTTCCATCCATGTGTTTGCGATACGGATTGTGCTTGCGGTCATTGTATGGTCGCCGAACTCCTCGCTGCCTTCGTTGTATGCCTTTGTGCAGAACATAAGGCGGTCGGGGTCAACGAGAGTGCCGTTTTCATCAACTGCACCGTTGAGGTAGTTCATGAAGTTTGCAAAATCGTTTGCGAAAGCGTCAATAGTTGATTCATAGTAAGGGATTCCGTAAAAATCATTCTGATATCCCGTCTTATAAACGCCGTTGCCGTTAAGTACGTTAAGATATGATTTAAGCTCGCCTGAGGAAGGCTCTGCAGCGTCGCCTGAAGTCCAGCGGAGAACCGCCGCGTCATAAGCGTAGTAGTCACGGAGAAGGTCGGAAGAGTATTCCTCCTGGTCGACGTTCTTGGTGCTGCTTCTCATGTAAATCTGCTCGTACTTTTCGCCGTTGATGATTTCCACACCGTCCATAAGGATTTTTACGGAGCCGTCAGCATTGTCATAAACAGTAATATTACCCATATATGCAAGCTCGTCGATAAGCAGATTGCGGGCGTCAAGCATTTCGTTGGGGCCATAGCCGCCTGTTACGGATTCGCCCTCGCCCAGCTTGCCTGTTGCCATAACCGTATATTCCTTTACGATACGCTTATTGAAATCCACGATATCCTTGATGATACGGTTAGTATCATCAATAGTATTGTTAAGGGCTTCAAGGTTGGATTCCTTCAGCTCCTTGAAATCAGTCTCGTAGGAATGAAGCAGGTTTGTGATATTATATGCCTCGTTACGCACGATACTTGCAAGCTCCTCACTGTCGGGCTGCTCTGCATATTTCTTGAGAGAATCCATAAAGGTATCCATATATGTAGGAAGACCCTCGCTCACGATATTATCAAGAGTGGTTTCAACTTCCTTAAGGGTGTCTGCGCTGGTGCTGTACTCAGCCACATAGCAGGCGGATTCGCGGTAACGCTTGTCGATATATGCGTCGCGCACCTGATTTACGCCGTAAGCGGTAGAGCCCTGACCTGCAAGTGACATTCTTGAAACGCGGGTCTGCCAGTTTGTATAATCATTGAGATAAAGAGAGGATACGTCTATTCTCTGACGGGTATATCCCTCTGTATTTACATTCGCTAAGTTGTTTCCTGTGATATCCAGTGCTTTCTGTGCAAGCTGGATAGTACGCTTGGAAACCTCCAAGCCTAAAAATGATGAGCGCATTGGTATAATCTCCTATCATTGTATAAAAGCCGCATACCTCAGATTTACGACGGTTCTGCAAGCTTTTCTGAGACGGTTATTACCGCCCCGACTATATCAGACCTCGCCGAAAAATCCGCCCGAGGTATTATGTTTTCTTACCTTAGTGCCTTTACCTGTGTAGGTATCCATAGTTGAGGGTGAACGGTTTGCAATCTTTTCCTGAATGGAAAGCTTACGTTCGATTATTTCAATAATATCTGCATTGGTGCGCTTTATAAAGTCAATATGCTTCTCCATGGAAACACATTCGAGGGTGAGCTTTGCTCTGAAATCCTCGGGACATTCGGCGATAAGCTCCTTGGCTTTCTTACCCGAAATGCCCAGCTCCTCAAAAAGCGCAAGCCTCTTTACTTCAAGGTTGTTCCCTTCCATTACAAGCTTCTGTTCTCTTACGAGAGAGTCCAGAAGCCACACGAGGTCATCGGCAATAACCTTAGCCTTCTTTTCGGAAACGAAGGTTTCCAGCTCTTCGAAGTGTCTGTTATATTTTTCCATGAATTTTATTACAGCCTTTACGGTTTCAACCGTCATTTCCGTGACCTCCTTTAAGGATAAACTAAAATTATGCTAAAATAGCTGCTGCTGTTTCCTCTGCGGATACGGGGCAGTTATCGCCCGAATACGCTTCTTTAAGTGCCGCTAAACGTTCTGCGCTTACTGCACTGTCAGCCTTTGCCGCTGCGTCAGCCTTTGCCATCTCAAGATATCTGCCGAAATCGAACTCAACGCGGTCGGTATTGACTGCGCTTTTCTGTGCAGAATCAGACTTCTTGGGTGCGCTGACTCTTGCGGTTTTCTTATACGCATTAATCATGCTGGTCTGCAAATTCTTTATTTCCATACTGTCAACTCCTTTTTAAGTAAATTACAGATATTATGCATAGATACTATGATACATTTGTTATATCGGCGGAGAATGTCAAAACTTTAGCATTTTGTGAGAATTTTTTTGAACTGGCTGTGCTTCTCTCCTATGACCGCGTAAAAACAAAAACGGGCTGAAATGCCCGTTTTATGTGTTATTCAGAAAGTTTGCCGTTCCACAGCATACGCAGATTCTCCGCAATCCCTTCTGTCTCATACAAGCCGTAATAAACAGCAGGATTATCGGGAGCTGTGGTTTCATACTTCACGATTTCTCCGCCGAAATAATCAGTAAGCCCTTCCTCTGCCTCGGCAACGCTCTGCTCTCTCACCGCCGCATAGGAAATGCCGTCAATTTCATATATATCATAGTGGAAAGCATAAGTGAAGCGGCGTCTGAAATCATCATTCTGTAAATTTTTCTGCAGAACAACGGCAATTACATCACCCTCCGAATAAGGCGGACAGCCGTCGTTCATTCCATACTCTCCGCCGGGGATTCTCAGAATGATTTCTTCCTTTTCTTCGCTCTGCGAAATATAATCATATTCGATAACTGCATTGTAGAAAGCAGCAAATTCATCTATATCAATATTGTAGCCCGTTAAAGCCGCTGCCTCGGAATTATCAATAATTCCCGTTATTCTTATGCGGTAAAAGGAATCTATTTCATCATACCGACCGTTTATAATCTCGTCATACACGGCAGGCGCCCCGAATGCTGCGGGATTTTCTGAATAGCTCTCGTAAATCCCCTTTTTATCAAACTCGGGCAGAGTAACAATCATAGCCTCTGTATCTTCGTAAGTATCAACTGCGGCGGCAGGACTTGTTGTAACCTCCGCTGTCTCTTCGGTTACTCCGACTGCGGCGTCGGCAGCACTTTCGCCGACTTCGTCAATCAAATCATACTCGTCTTCGGGTGCTCCAGACAGACTATCCTCTGCGATTTCTTCGCAAACATCCGCCTCTGCAAAATAATACTCTGCCGAATCTCCCTGTGCCGCCTTTGAGGCTTCGTTCATACGGAGCGGCTCAGCAGAATCCGCCGCCATGGTTTCATTCGCCATGCCTATTCCGCCCATGCTTCCCATAGCAATTCCGCCTACGGCTATCATACATACTGCCGCCGCCATTCCGCCGAAATACATAGCTCTGCGGTAAATATTCGGACGGGGCTTCTGCGCCTCCTCCTGCATTGCCTTTGTAACCTTTATGAGAAGCTCCTCATCGGGAGATATTCCGCTGAGGTCATTTTTCAGTTTTTCACGGAACATCAAATTCAACCCCTTCCAGAAGTTCCTTCAGCATTGCCCGTGCCCTGGACAGCTGAGACTTAACGGCGGATTCTCCCGCCCCTGTCGCTTTTGCTATCTGTGCTACGGACATATCCTCGTAATAAAACAGGTGTATGACTGTCCTGTACTTTACAGGGAGCTTTAAAACTGCGCCGTAGACCTCGGATTTCGTTTCAATATCCGAAAGGCGCTTGTCGCATGCACCTGTATTTTCGTCTGCCTCTGCAAAGTCCCTGTGCCTGTTCCATGCAGAAGTCAGAAATGATTTTGTACAGTTTATTGTAATTTTTATCAGCCATGCTTTCCTGTGTTCTTCGTCATTGTAAGTCTTATCCGCCTTTATGTAGCGCAGAAAAACCTCCTGAAAAATATCATCCGCGTCGGCGGGATTACCCGTCCGTGACAGCGCAAGACGATAGACCATATCAGAATATTTCTGCATTACGGCTTCAAAGCTTTCCCTTGTGCATAAGGAAAGTTCCGTCATTTTATTTTCCTTGCCTTTCTGCGGCACCACTGCAAGGTAACGGTGCCGCCCGATAATAACACCCTGCTGTTTTCCAAAAGGTTGCATTGATTTTAAGAAAATTTTTTATACAGTATTATTATATTAACATGCTGAAAGGAGTTTGTAAATAGGTTAAGGGGTTTTGTAATAAATTTGTAACTTTTGGAAAATAAATTTAATATTATTTATCTCACAAGGTTGTTCCGCGCCAAAGG
>JAFUNV010000051.1 GCA_017472865.1 Ruminiclostridium sp.
CGGCGATAAGGCTACCGACCTCTATGAAAGAGCCGACAAGCTTGCAAGAATGTTAAAGCCCATCAAGGTCGTTGAGGTTGACTCCAAGGAAGAACACGACGACTACGACGGCGACTATATCATCGACGAAAAGGCAAAGACCGCTACCCTTCTCCCTGCAGGCGTAAAGAAGGCTGAAAAGTATTTCGGAATTGAAAACCTTATGGATTCCGAAAATATGACTATCCTTCACCACGTTAACCAGGCTGTTAAGGCGCACGGCTGTATGCACCTCGATACAGAATATATCGTCAAGGACGGCGAAATCGTAATCGTTGACGAATTTACAGGCCGTCTCATGTTCGGACGCCGCTTCAACGAAGGCTTACACCAGGCTATCGAAGCCAAGGAAGGCGTAAAGGTAAAGAACGAGAGCAAGACCCTCGCTACTATCACCTTCCAGAACTTCTTCCGCCTTTATAACAAGCTTTCGGGTATGACAGGTACAGCTATGACCGAGGAAACCGAATTCCGCGGAATCTACGGTCTCGACGTTATAGAAATCCCAACCAACAAGCCTGTTATCCGTGTTGACCATCAGGACCAGGTATATAAGAACGAAAGCGGTAAGTTCACCGCCGCTATCCGCCAGATTCAGGAATGTCACGAAAAGGGTCAGCCTGTTCTCGTGGGTACAGTTACAATCGAAAAGTCCGAGGCTCTCTCAAAGCTTCTCAGAAAGACAGGCATAAAGCACGAAGTCCTTAACGCAAAGAACCATGAGCGTGAAGCTGAAATCGTTGCTCAGGCAGGTAAGAAGGGCGCAGTTACAATCGCTACCAACATGGCAGGCCGTGGTACGGATATCATGCTGGGCGGTAACCCCGAATATCTTGCAAAGGCTGAAATGAGAAAGCAGGGTATCGAGGACTGGCTCATTAACGAGGCAACAGGCTTCGCTGAAACCGATAATGAAGAAATTTTGAATGCAAGAGCACTCTATAAGGAGCTTAACGACAAGTTCAAAGCTCAGATTGCGCCCGAAGCCGAAGAAGTAAGAGCTGTAGGCGGTCTCTTTATCCTCGGTACAGAGCGTCATGAATCCCGCCGTATCGATAACCAGCTCAGAGGCCGTGCAGGCCGTCAGGGTGACCCCGGTGAAAGCTGCTTCTTCGTATCCCTCGAGGACGACCTTATGCGTCTCTTCGGCGGCGAAAAGGTTCAGGCTGTTATGGAAACCCTCAAAATCGAAGAGGATATGCCTATCGAGACAGGTATTCTCACAAAGACTATCGAGTCCTCACAGCGCAAGATTGAAGGCAGAAACTACTCTATCCGTAAGTCTGTCCTTGACTTTGACGACGTTATGTCACAGCAGAGAATGACTATCTATTCTCAGCGTTCAAAGGTGCTTGACGGTGACGATATCAGCGACAATATCCACTCCATGATTACCGAAAGCATCAAGGAAAATATTGATATGTACTGCCAGGGCGATATTGCTGAAAACTGGAACCTTACAGGTCTCAGAGAGCATTACGCAGGCGTTCTTACAACTCCCGACGACCTCACTTATACCGTTGACGAGCTTAACGAGGTTCAGAAGAAGGATATCGTTGAGGACCTCACCGAGCGCGCCCTCGCTATCTACTCCGCTAAGGAAGCCGAGTACGGCTCTGAAATCATGCGTGAGGTTGAGCGTGTTGTTCTCCTCAAGAACGTAGACAACAAGTGGATGGATCACATTGACGCTATGGACGAGCTGAAGAAGGGTATCTACCTGCGCTCCATGGGTCAGAAGGACCCCGTTGTTGAATACCGTTTCGAGGGCTTCGCAATGTTTGACGAGATGATTGCCGCTATCAGAGAGGATACCGTAAGAATGATTCTTACCTTCCGTCTCCAGCAGCGTCAGGCTCCCCAGAGAGAGCGTGTAATGCGTCCCGACGCCGAAAATTCAGGTGCAACCGTTCGCAAGACTGCCGCTGAAAGAGTCGGCAGAAACGACCTCTGCCCCTGCGGAAGCGGTAAGAAATACAAGAAGTGCTGCGGCGCAGGCAAGGACGAATAATCCCCGCAGAATCAAACACAACGCCCCTTTCATACAATTCCGAAAGGGGCGTAAAATACAGCATACATATTTGAAAGGAAACTCCCATGGTAAACGAAATCAGGAACGAGCTTGTAAATCATATCATTCCCTTCTGGGACAGTCTTGAGGATAAGGAAAGAGGCGGCTTCTACGGCTTTATGGACAACAGCCTTAAGCTGGACAAGGACGCGGAAAAGGGCGTTATTCTCCACTCACGCATACTCTGGTTCTATTCCTCCTGCTATATCGCTCTCAAGGACGAAAAGCTCCTTGAAAAGGCAAAGGGCTGCTACGAATTCATGTCAAAGTACTGCGTTGACCGCGAAAACGGCGGCGTGTACTGGATGGTAAACGCTGACGGCAGCGTTAAGGACGATATGAAGCATACATACTGTCAGGCTTTCTTTGTTTATGCGCTCTCCCTCTACTATGACGCAAGCAAGGACGAATCCGCACTGGCACTGGCTATGGACATCTTCAACACCATTGAAGAAAAATGCACCGACGAGGTAGCTTATCTCGAAGCTATGTCCCGCACATGGGAAATCGTGGAAAACGACGCGCTTTCCGAAAACGGCCTCATGGCTGACAAGACCATGAACACTACCCTTCACCTCCTCGAAGCATACACCGAGCTTTACCGTGTATCAAAGGACGAAAAGGTGCTCAGCCGTCTTAAATTCCAGACAAGAATTTTCCTTGACAAGATTTTCTATAAGGAAGACGACCGCCTGCTGGTGTTCTTCGACAAGAACCTTGACGTTATCGGCGATATTCATTCCTACGGTCACGATATCGAGGCTACCTGGCTTCTCGACAGAGCCTGCGACGTTATGGGCGATAAGGAACTTTCCGCAGAGGTCAAGGCTATGAACGAGAAAATCGTTGCAAATATCGCAAAGCTCGCTTACAGAAACGGTTCTCTCCTCAACGAGCGCGACAAGACCGAAATCAATACATGGCGTATCTGGTGGGTACAGGCTGAGGCTGTTGTTGGCTTCACCAACGGCTACCAGAGATACGGCAAGCCCGAATATCTCGATATGGCAAAGAATATCTGGGGCTATATCAGAGATAATCTGGTTGATAAGCGTGAGGGCGGAGAATGGTACTCACAGCTTGACGAAAACGGCAAGCCCGCCGACTTCAAGGCTGTGGTTGACCCATGGAAATGTCCTTACCACAACGGCAGAATGTGCCTCGAAATTATGAGCCGCCTCGGCTGATTCCCCGCCGCATCTATTCAATAGGAGTTCTTATGAAATTCAATCGCATATTATCAGCGTTCGCCGCTACGGCTTTGATTATGACAGCCTCCTCCTGCTCTCAGCAGGCAGCGGTTGACGCAGAAATAAAGGTGCCTGTGCTTGAAAGCGGAAGCGCTTCAGCCTTCAGCACCGCTACCGTACAGGTTACAGATATCGAGGAAACAACAAATGTGGGCGGAAGCATAGGCTATGTCTATGCCGACCACCTCTACACGCAGTTTGAAAGCAATGTTGTCGAAGTTGTGGCAAAGCGCGGAGAAAGCCTTAAAGAAGGCGACGTTATCGCTGTTTTTGACTCTTCCTCCCTCGATTATGAATACAACAGCCAGAAAATTCTTGCTGACGACGCTTACGCAAAATATGCCGCAACAGGCAGCGAAGCGGCAAGGCTTGAATATGAAATCCAGGCAAAGCAGCTGGAGCTTGTACAGTATAAGATTGACCAGTTTACAATAAAAGCGCCCTATGACTGCATTGTTACAAGTATCGAAAACCTTGCTCCCGGTGCAGTTGTGGAATGGGGCACAAAGATAGCGACTGTGGCAAAGGAGGACGAGATTTACCTCTACACGAGCCAGAGCACAAACCAGTTTCAGGTGGGCATGACCGTAAAGGCGCGTTTCGGCACTGACGAATACTACACAGGACGCGTGGTTATGGTGCCCGGCAGTGACCGCGGCGAAAAGGGCGAAAAAGGCTCTATAAATATCAACCAGTGCGTTACCATAAAGCTCGAAGACGGCGAGCTGGAAAGGCTTCAGCAGGAAGTGGACAATGTAATTTCTGCAGGCTGGGCAACTATCGTTGTTCCCGTTGTTCAGAAATACAACGTTCTTACTCTCCCCGAGGAAGCGGTTGCGACCTTCTCGGGTTCAACCTACTGCTCAATCCTCAATAACGGTATGCAGGTACGCGTTCCAGTTGAGGTCGAGGGCGTATACGGCGGACTTGCGGTCATAAGAAGCGGTCTCAGCGAAGGTGACGAGGTTATCTACTGATGCGCCGCACTGTTAAAATAATAAAAATCGTACTGCTGTGCCTTCTGGGTATGGCAGTGCTTGCTTTCGGAGTTTTTATGCTGAGCGTTGACGCGCTTTTTGACGATATGCGCGAGCGGACCTATTATGAATACAGCTTCGATATCCCGGATTCGGAAAATCAGCTCGTTATAAAGGAATGGTTCGCCTTCAGAAGCAGCGGCATCGAGTTTTATCTGAAAACGGACAAGAAAGAAAAGCTGCTGGACAGCGTCACTACAAATGAGTACAATGATAAGGATTTTGCATTTGTATGGTCGGAAGACGGCAGAAGTGTTGAGGTAACCTACGGTTTTGACCGTGATATCAGAAAGACAATAACGCTGACGCTGGAATAAAAATCGGGCTGAATACGGCGGAATGCGGTAAAATCCCCAAAATTCCCCCGAAATATCCATTAAATACCGTCGTTTTTTCAGAAAAGAAATTCAAAAAACTGTTGACAAAGCCACCGCATTGTGGTATAATAATTAAGCACCTTAGGAAAGGCGCTTATATCGCGGAGTGGAGCAGGTGGTAGCTCGTCGGGCTCATAACCCGAAGGTCGTAAGTTCGAGTCTTGCCTCCGCAACCAATACGAAAGTCGCTTAAACAGTACGTTTGAGCGACTTTTCTTGTTTTAGCAAAATGAATAGTTATCCCGTTTTACGGTCAAAATTACGGTCACTTATGGTATAAGATTATTGCAATACACCTTACGGTCAGTATTGCATTTTTTATTTTACGGTCATTTTTAACTTGTTTTTTGGTACAAAGCAACTTTTTTGATACGGATTATTATGATTTTGTTACATTTTCCAAAGCAAAAAGGCTAACTTTATCCATAGCCAATCTTTTTTGTTCTTCCAATGCATGAGCATAACGATTTATCGTGATTGTAGCATCCGCATGACCTAAAATAACGCTCAGAGTTTTTATATCCACATCACTCTCAACAGCACGAGTGGCAAATGTGTGTCTCAGACAGTGCATACTCACATTTTCTATTCCTGCAGCCTTAGCTATACGCTTGAAAGTGTCCTGTATAGTTCTCGGCTCAACGTAATGCCCTAATTCGTTGCATATTATATGGTTTGAATCATTATACGCTGTTCCTGCCTGTATTTTTTCCTTGGCACAGCGTTCTCTGTGACCTTTTATAAATTCAATAACATAATCAGGCAGAGGAATATTTCTTATGCTTTTATCGCTTTTCGGACTATCTATGACTATTTCAGTCTTGCCTTTGGATTTATCCATAGATGGCAATCTATTAAGCGTACGACGAATTTTCAGAAGCTTATTTTCTTCGTCAAAATCTTCCCAACGCAGACCACACAACTCGCCTACTCTTATCCGCACATTTTATTATCATTTATTTTTTATTTATCCCTATGGAATTTCAAGTGGGTTTTTGGGAAACCTAATTTTCAAATCAGCTTTTCCCTTGAACTGCTTTATCAGCTCATTTATGCAATTTTCCCACTGAAAATGAGATTTCTAAAAAAACACTTACCGGTTTTTGGCTTTATCAAGAATTTCGAGACGATTTGTAATGCTTATTGATTTCGATTGGTCGGCGAATGGTCGGCAAAAACGAGAACTAACGGCTGTCCTGTCTTTTCTTTAGTTGTGCTTTAGCGCGCTAAAGCGGGTACTCATAACCCGAAGGTCGTAGGTTCGAGTCCTGCCTCCGCAACCATTATAACAAAGCCGTTTGGAGTAATCCGAGCGGCTTGTTTTTTGTCTGAAAATCGGCAAATAGTGCACTATTAGTGCACTACAAAGATTAAACGATACTTAACGATATTCAACAATACGAAAAATAAAAAGGGGTTCCCAACCGTCAGCGGTAATCGGGAAGCCCTTATTTTTTATGCTCTTTTTTTCAGAATTACATCGGAAATGCAATCCGCTACCTTCTCCTTGCCTTCATCGAGGATATGCTCGTAGATATTCAAAGTCGTTGTCACATTATTATGACCCAGCCACTTGCTTATGGTGGTTATATCTATACCATTGAGGCAAAGAACGCTTGCGAGGGTATGACGGAAAGCATGAGGGTTGATATGCGGAAGCTTTTCACGCTCAGAGAATCGGGAAAGATAGCTTGTTATACTGTCGGGGTGCATGGGATAACCCAGCATTTCACCTTCCTGTATGAAAAGGAAGTCCGCCCGTTCCCGCTGCGCATTGCCGCTTCCGTCAGAGATTTCTATAAACATATTCCAGGCAGAGCCGCTCTCCCGACGTAGCAGCAACCACCACTGGCGGTATTCTTGTAAAAGCTCCGCCGTTTCCTGCGGTATAGGCACAGTTCGGGCGGAGGTTTCCGTTTTCGGCGTATCCTGGTATATGCCGTAATCCTTCGCATACAGCAGGTTGTTTCTTATATACAGCTTTTTATTTTCAAAGTCAACCGCTATCTGATATTTTAGACACTGCACCATACACGTACTCACTTACACTTATCGGACTATCTTTAGCCAACAACAAATTGAAATTCAGATAAAACAGAATCCTGTTTAAATCCAAGCGCATTTCAGGATAAATAGAATTAATAATCCATTCGCCGACAGGGATTTCCATCGTTTCACCAGTCAGCATTGCTTGCATTTCAAATTTTGGAGCTTCTGATTTTAAAATTACTATTGATTTTTCTGATAACCCCGTGACCTTACAAGCTATCTGTATATCTTCTTCAACCGATGGATTCTCCGTCCTGCCCAAAAGATAATCGGTTGAAACCCCGAAATAATCAGCTAAAGCTAAAAAATTTAAATAACCGTAGTTCGTTTGTTTTTCACTTTCCATATTTGCCAGCGTAGATTTTTTTAAAGATATGTCAGCAGTATTTCACCGTAAACGGCGTGGAGTTTGAAGAAACTCATTACATAAAAGCTGACGAAATACCCGAAGGGGCTGACATTATCCGTGTATAAATGCAATGAATGCGGCTGTGAATTTGAAACGCCCTCACGTTATCCCGACTTTTCGGGTGAAGCGTGGGGCGTTCCCTTCACTGCTTATTATGACGGCTGTCCGTGCTGTAAATCGGACGATTTTGACGAAACAGAGGTATAGAAATGGAAAATATTACAACACCCGAAAATGCCCTTGTGGCTATGGTGAAAACAGGAACCCTTGACCTGTTCAGCAACCGTGAAACAATGAAATTCGTTTATGACAGCGCAAAGCTGCTTGCAGGCTCTCAGCTTGTCCCTCAGAATTATCAGGGCAAGCCCGAGAACTGCATGATTGCTATTGATATTGCAAACCGTGTGGGTGCTTCACCCATATTCGTCATGCAGAATCTGTATGTTGTAAAAGGCAAGGGGTAAAAATTGAACAGGATTATACATAACGAAAAGTTGTCACCTGATGTCCGTATGATGTCATTTTTTGTCAGCCCTCTATGTGATACAATGTAACTGAAAAACGAACAGGGAGGTTAAGAATGGCAGAAGTAAAATGGATTAAAATTGTAACTGATATTTTCGACGATGAAAAAATGCTGCTTATCGACAGCTTAGCCGAAAGAGATAATATCATAGTAATCTGGTTCAAGCTGCTTTGCATGGCAGGCAAACAGAACAACGGCGGTGTTTTTATGATGAATGACAAGATAGCATACACCGATGAAATGCTTGCTACAATTTTCCGCCGTCCGCTTGATACAGTAAAACTGGCTCTTGATACATTTGAGCAATACGGAATGATTGAAATTGTCAATAATGCTATCACTATTCCGAAATGGGAATATCACCAGAACATTGATGAATTACAGAAAATCAAGGAGCAGAACAAAGAGCGTGTGCGAAAATATCGTGAACGTCAGAAACAGCAGGTTGCGCAATGTAACGTTACTGAAACGTTATGTAACGGTACAGATAAGATAAGATTAGATAAGAGCAGAACAGATAAGAGTAAAGAGACTATGCCGAAAACGTCAAGCCGTTTCCGACCGCCCACCATCAACGAAGTAACCGAATACTGCAAAGAGCGTAATAATAATATCAATCCCGAAAAGTTCATTAATTATTACGAATCCAACGGCTGGCAGGTAGGCAGAGGAAAAATGAAAGACTGGAAAGCCGCTGTACGTTCTTGGGAAAACAACGGATATAACGACAGCAAAAGTGGCAATTCACAGAAATATTCATCAAAGCATGACGAGCCCACAGACGTTGTGGCTTTATTATCGGAGGATTAAAAATGATTGAGAAGATTATAGAAAACGCGATAAAAAACAACCCTGTCACCCTTGACGAAAACAGCTTCACAGGCGACGACGGGCTTATATACTGCCGTAAATGCGGTGTAGCAAGACAATGCAGAATTACACTGGGCGGCGAGGAAATGACCGTGCCTTGTATCTGCAAATGCGAAAAAGAGGCGGACGAGCAGGAAAAGGTGCGCGAAAGGGAACGTGACCGCCTGCTTGCCAAAGAGAGGGAAATCAACAAAGCGGTCTATTATTCTTTCCCGAAGGATAACGAGGGCAGAATAAACAAAATGCGGAGCTGGACCTTTGAGAATGACGACGGAGCAGACCCCGAAACTATGAAAATTGCCCGTAATTACATCAAAAATTTTGACAAGCTGAAAAAAGCGGGTAAGGGTTTACTCTTATGGGGTGATAAGGGCACGGGCAAGACTTATACCGCCTGCTGTATCGCAAACACCCTGCTTGATAACTATCAGTCCGTACTGCTCACCAGCTTCAGCCGCGTTGTAAACGAGCTTATGGGAATGTATGACGGTAAGCAGCGGTACATTGACGAGCTCTGCTCATACGACCTGCTTATTATCGACGACTTGGGCGTTGAGCGTGAAACAGGTTTTATGCGTGAGCAGGTATTTAATATCATTGATACACGTTACAGGACAGGACTCCCCATAATCGTAACAACAAATCTGACGCTGACCGAGATTTCAAGCTGTCCCGATACCGACAAAGCGCGCATTTACAGCCGATTGCTTGAAATGACCTTTCCTGTGGAGGTAAACGGCAGCGACCGCAGAAAACAGGCGGCACGGAAAAGCTACAACGAAATAAGGGCAATGCTTACAGCAGATTAAGCGGCAATCCTCTCTCACCTACAAAAATAAAAGCTCCCCGAGCATGACACAAACCCGAGAAGCCTTGAACCTGTAATTATTATACTGCTGAAAGGGGTTTTTGTCAATGACTAATGAACAGCTTGCAGAGCTTATAGGACAGGGCGGAAATGATGAACTGTTACCGCTTCTCTGGGAGAAAATGCGGAAGCTGTATATCGGGTGGTCGGGCAGTTTCTACAACGCACATAAAGAACGCTGTGACAACTGCGGCGTTACCGTTGACGATTTACGCCAGGAAGGGTATTTATCCATGCTTGAAGCAATAAAGGCATACACAAGCCGCACAGATGAACACAATGACACGCTTTTTACAAGCTACTGCTCATACCCTTTCAAGACTTACGCAGCGGAGCTTATAGGCATACGCACCACCAGAACACGAAACGAGCCGTTAAACCGATACAGGGGCGATATAGACAGCCCTTTAGACGGAATAGAGGGCGAAACCATAGGCACAACCACACCTGACCCTGAAGCAGAACAGCCTTCGAACCCATAAATCAGCAGTAGAACGGATAGTAGAAGAACGGGAACGCCGACACGCAGAGTTT
The DNA here is from genome assembly GCA_017472865.1 of Ruminiclostridium sp. Classification (GTDB taxonomy): domain Bacteria; phylum Bacillota; class Clostridia; order Oscillospirales; family Ruminococcaceae; genus Ruminiclostridium_E. The sequence goes on from JAFUNV010000051.1 coordinate 10,031, forward strand.
TTGAAAATGGCTGAGGAATACCGCAGACTGAAACAACAGGAAGAAACAGACAATATCGGGTAGCGGCAATGCTCCGCGCCTCGCCCCTCTCCCCCGTCTGAAAAATATCAACTTTCTGAAGGGGGATTACAACGAGGGGAAGCCCCGACAAAACAGATTTTCTCGCGCACGTGCGCGCGTTTATATGCGCGCGTATATATACACCCCCCGAAAAACAGGCGGAAAAACAGCCAAAAACACCCATTTTTCACGCTTTTTACCACACATTATTGCCGCTTTTTGAGTTTTATTTTGCAGGCGCGTGCACAAAAAGAAACGGCAAGCCGAAGCCTGCCGCACTTCCCTGCTGCTCGATTGCTTTTTCGATAAGCATAAGCATATCAATGGTAGTGTGTTTTCCCTCTTTGCGCCTCTGTTCTATTCCCTGTAAATCAAAATCCAACATTATAATTCCTCCTTAAATCCTTAAATTCTGATTGCTACATTGTGGTTTCCTTTCCTTAACCACTGACATCATTATAACATATCTTTAGTAAGATATCAATATGCAACATCTATAATCTTTAGCAAGATATTTTGTACAAAATTAATCTTGCCAAAGATATGAATATATGCTATACTGAAAGGGGATAGAAATAAAATCTTATCTTTCAGAAAGGGAGTGCTTAAAATAGCCGATAAATCCAAAATAACAGCATACAAAAACAGCTTTAATGCTGCAAATTATGACCGTGTCGGGCTTATGCTCAAAAAAGGCACAAAGCAGAGCCTACAAGACATTGCAAAGGAAAAAGGGGAAAGTATCAACGGGTATATCAAAAACGCCGTACAGGCTCGTTTTAAGGCTGATACGGGGGAAGAGATAGAGCTGTAAGCAAATAGCAAAGACAAAAAGGGGTGAGCACAATAAACAGGACGGAAAAACCAAAAAGGAGTGCAGCACAGCTTGTTAAACAGCTCGAAGCAAAAGGTGTTGAATTTAATATTGTTTCTCGTGTTGAAGCCTATAAGTTTTTACGAGAACGAAACAACTATATGCGCTTGGCTTCTTATCGCAAAAATTACCAAAAAGATAAATACGGTAAGCGCAAAGGAAAATACAAAAACTTAGAATTTGCCTATTTAATAGAATTATCAACCCTCGACATGTATTTAAGGCAGCATATAATGAAAATGTGTCTTGACATCGAGCATTGTTTAAAGGTTAAAATGTTAAGTCACATTGAAAATAATGCAAAGGAAGATGGTTACCAGATAGTTAATGATTTTCTTAACGAACCGAAAAACAGCTACATAATAGGCGCAATACAACGAAAAAACAATGCAACTTATAGCGGAGATTTAACAAAACACTATTTTTGTTACACTTATCAGAACGGAAAATATATGTTTGACTGCCCGGCTTGGGTTCTGACTGAGCTTTTGCAATTCGGTGATTTCCTTAATTTTTATAGCTTTTATTGCGCCAGATATAAAGTAAAATGCATTGAAAAGCCTGTACTTAACCTTGTTAAGAGTTTAAGAAATGCCTGCGCACACAACAACTGCATGCTTCACGATTTGCACAAAGGTGATAGTTCTAGTGCGCCAACCAATATATCTAAATATGTTTCACGTATGCAGAATATAGGACAGCAAGAGAGAAAAAGCAAACTCTCAACACAATTTTTACTTGAATTTATAGGCCTGATATATGTTTATGATAAGGTTGTATCGGCAGATGTAAAAAAATATACATATCTGAATCTTAATAAATTTGCGCATGGGCGGCTTATTTCCAAAAAGTTTTATTTCGACAAAAACTACTTGCTGAAAACTTCTATAGATTTTTTGCAAAATGCTATTGACAATTTGCAATAAATCGAATATAATATTATTGATATTAAAAAAGCATTAGCTTTTTGTATGGGTAGCATTAAGGATGATTTTTTCATCACCGTGCCGCCCTATTTTTTCTTTATAAAATAAATAGCGGCAACAAATCCCCTTATAATGTGAAAGGATTTTTATGATACTAGGAGCACCAGCCCCCGAATGGGACCCCGATTTCACAAAAGTAACCCCTCAGGAACGCGCCCAGATTGAGCGCGCAGAACAGAGCGGATTTATTCCCGAAAGTGAAATTGACTGGGATAATCTCAGCAAATACGCAGAATAGCAGGAAAATAAAATATGACTTGTTTCTTTTGTAAAGGCTCAATGGTGGAAAGCACCACAATTCACACAGTAGAGCTGAAAAACTGCATTGTAGTCATTAAAAACGTGCCTTGTCTCAAATGCGACCAGTGCGGCGAGGTTGTAATTAACGGCGAGGTTGCACAGCGCATTGAACAGATTGTGGCAGGATTTGAAAAGGCTTTGACCGAAATTGCAGTAGTAAACTACTCAGCGGCATAAAACATAACACATATCAAAAAAGCGGCAATCCCCGAGAGTTCGGGCAGATTGCCGCTTATATTTTTGCAAAATTGCAGGCGAATGCAAAACCCGCAACACTTCCTGCGCTCTCACACCCTCTCAGCTCAACTCTGAGGGGTGTATTTTCGATTTATAACGCTTGGCAGTATAAAATCATTACCGAGAAAAACAAGCGCCTTAAATCGCCGTTTTGTTCGTGATTTCAAAATCCAATCGTTCGTATTTTCAGTGCACTATTAGTACACTATTTTGATTAAAAAACACTAAACGATACTTAACGATATCAAACGAAGAACCCCCCACAAACCGCATAATAAAGCCATTTATTAAATGATATCAAACGATATTAAACGTCGGCAAATCCCCTCATAACCCGAAGGTCGCAGGTTCGCTTCCGAAACTGCAAGGTTCATGAGTCCTGCCTCCGCAACCAATACAAAGGCTTACTAATTCAGCATTAGTAAGCCTTTTTTCTGTTATAAGCATAATCAGAAACATTTATTTTAAATCGGTTTCAGACCTGTTTAGTCTGTTCTTTTTAAGCTTATTTTGCTTTTATTAGCAATCTTTTCTGCCGCTTCCCTGTCCATTTCGGGTAGGAAGTACGGCTGACGGAAAGCCAGACAGACAATTCTTCCTGTAATACGCCCTTATTCTGCCTCAGCTGTTTAAGCCTTTTCGACATAACATCATTAGCCATACCTTCACTTCCTTTTCAAGTTATACTTTAATTATAGTTGTGAAAAGGTCAATTAGAAATGCTGTGTTATCTATTATCACCATAATAAAGCTAAAAACGTGCACTGCTTCGTGCAGGCTATTAAACAGCACATTCATACAGGCAGAGGATAAAGATAACCCCCTATGATTCTGAAACCATAGGGGGTTTTTCTATTCAGTTACGGTATTATCAGATACCTGCGCTTTTTACGAAAGCCTTGTATTCGGGAGAATTTACAAATCCATTGAATACTTCCTCTCTCGTCATGCCGTTTGCCATCTTCTGGAGCCAGTTAGCCTTGCCCTTGGCGTCAGATGTTCTGTCGAAGAAGGTGTTGTACATACACTCAACAAATCTTTCGTCGCTGAGGTTTCTCTTTTCAAATTCCGCGGAGAAGATAAAACCGCTTGCAATCTTGTCAAGAGTGTACTTGCCCGAAATGTAGTTGCCTGTATGGAAGTTAAGACCGCCTGCGTCATAAGCTCTGTTAAGCGCCTTGGTGTAAAGTCTGCTGATAAACTTAGTGAGCTTGCCGTTTACGTCACGGTTTTCAGTTGCAGTGTAGGTGCCTGTCTCAATTCCGTAGCGTGCACAAAGTCTGCCGAATTCGGGAGCAGATAAGAAGCCTCTGAAAACAAACGCATAAGTACAGCCTGCGTCCAGATAAGAAGCCCAGTTTGCAATTTCGCTGTCTGAGGGTGTTCTGTCAAGCATTGTCTCATACATTCTTGTTACAAATTCTTCGTTTGTAAGGTTCTGCGCCTTCAGTTCCTCGCCCAATACGAAGTTGGACGCAACCTGAGCCGCGGTCTTGCCGCTTTCAAGCTGTGCTACCCACTTAGCCTTACCCTTTGCGTCGGATTTACGTCCGAGAAGCTCGCCGTAAAGTCTTTCAACAAAAGCGCTCACAGCTGTTTCCTTTACAGTCACCTGTACAAGTCTTGTTACCGTGCCGTTTTCTGCGTTGTAGCCTTCGATTCCGCTGTAATCATAGTTAGCGTCGTCAACCTTTACGTAAGCTTCATAGCCCTTTGTTCCGACCTCGGGAACAATTGTCTCATCAACCCACTTCCAGCTTGTATCGCTCAGCGCGGAAGCTGCAAGAGTAACACCGGTGGTAATATCTGCCGCTGTGGGAACGGCAACGTCCTCCGCCTTAGCCTTTGCTACTGTTACAGTGATTGCAATACCTTCAGAAATATTGTAGTTTTCTGTGTCCTCGGGTGTGAAGACTGACTCGAATTCGTACTCGCCCACGTTGCCTACGGACATAGTTTCGTCCGCCCATGCAAAGCCCTCGGGAAGCTCAACGTCCGCAAGAGTGTCGCCGTAGGTAGCTGTAATACCTTCGGGTATTGTGTATTCGGGTTCTGCCTTGCCGATTTCAACCGTTAACGAGCCGCTTTCACCGTCAGTGTGGTTATCATCGCCCTTTACATAGTAATAAACAATGTACTTGCCTGCCTTTGTGCCTGTGGGAATATCAGCTGTAAAGCTGCCATCCTCGCCTGTAAAGCTGTACATGAAGCTGCCGCCGTTTGCTGTGCCGCCGCTTACAAGCACCTGTGCCTCACCTGTGTAGGTAAGCTCCTTCGCTGCGGGAGCAGCCGTTACCGTTGCCTTTACCTTGTTGATTGTAAATGATACACTGCCGAAAAAGCAATAATTTCCGCCCTCAACACCACGTACTTCAATTGTCGCTTCACCTGCATTAATATTCTCTATATAGTCTATCTCATAATGGTCGGCAGGAATAATTTCCTCGCCGTCCTTTACGGTAACTGCGGGCTTGATTTCCTCGCCTGTGTAATCATATTCTGTCTTTTCGGGGATAATTGTTACGCTGTCAAGTTCTTTCTGGTAGATAGTGGCGTCATCAAAATGACAGCTCATTGTGCTTTCAGTGAAGTTCTTCGCCATTTCTCCCGTAAAAGTAATAGTTACGGTATAGCCCTTTTCATTACCTGCATCGGGGGTGTCAAACTTTATTTCAAGCTCAGCATCTTCACTGAGAGAAATGTAAGCAGACGTACCGTTGTCGTTGTCGTTAAAACGCACGGTAGCGTCCATGCATTCGGAGCTGTCAAAATCGGTGTTGCCATCATAGGCCTTGCCAATACCGATTGCCCACTCAAAGGAATCTGCCTCAAAAGGCTTTATTTCCCATACTATTTCCTTTTTGCCCGTGAAGTTGCCCATACCCTCAAGGTAAACAGTGTACTTGCCGGCGTTTTCTGCACTTGTTACACCGCTTATTGTGTAATCCGCGCCCTCAACGAGATTATCGTCACATAAGTAAACATATTCAATAACTAGGTCATACTCATCGCCGTTGTAAACGTATTCGCTTTCTGCTTCGACCTCCGCCTTTGCAATATCAGCAGGGTCAATTGTAAAATCGAGACAGGTGTAATCTGTTTCTGAACGCCTGAGGCAGAGCTTGTAATCGCCTGCGTCTATGGGCGAAACAGGAATATCATCGTTTTCTGCTGTACCGTCTATTATAAGCGATGCCCAAGAACTTAAATCAGCTTCAAGCTTCCAGTCGATACCCATATACTCAGCAACAGCACTGCTGTCGGTTACTACCATAGCCTTGATTTTTTCGGTTAAATCTGTGCCGTCGTAGGTAAATTCTGCACCATCGGCGAATTTGAAGTCTTTATATGCATCGGGATGGTCTGTAAAGATAAATTCACCGTCGCCTTTAAGTGTTAAGCCGCCCTCAACTCCGCCGTAATCTGATACAAACTCGGGCATAGGAACTCTTATAGTACCGTTGTTTGTAACGACCGTGCCCTTTTCACCGGCTATGCCGCTGATGATTTCTACATTTTCATCAATGGTAACATCTGCGGCAGAAGCAACAAAATATGTAAGACTGCCGTCGCCGGTTATATTGACGCTGTATCTTGATGTATCTTCTTCGTCAGAAGGTAAAATGTATACCACGATTTCATTTTCGCCTGCAAGGCTGATTGTTTCAATTAAATCGCTGTTAAGGGTTATCATGTCACCTGTGTGATTGCTTAACACAGCTGTTTTGCTCTCACCGTCGAGGATTACGAAACTGTCGTCGCCTTCGCCCTCATAGCCGTAAACCGTAGTGGGGTAAGCAAATGCAAGCCACTCGTTTTCACCGAAGGAAGAAGGAATCTCCTCATAAGAGGCAACGCAGGAGTATGTAACACCGTTTACCGTAAGGTCGATAAACTCGCCGAAGCAGATATTTCTTCCGTTGCCTGCATTGTAGGTCTCATATACATCGTATCCGTAATAAGAACTGAATAAGCCGTCAACGTCAGCTTCGCCAATTACCTGAGCAAAAACGCCTGTTTTATTATCTTCAGAATCCCAGTATTCAATCACATATACGTCATCATTGTATACAGAAACACTCTCCTCAATAACAATATATGATGATAATAAAAGTACATCGGCACCGTCGCCTGTTAAAGCGGGAGCATCTCCGCCTAAGCGTATTACACTACCGTTTTCGGCAGCAACGGCATAGTTCTCGGCAGTAACAGAACCGCCGCCCTTAATGGTAAGGTCGCCATTGTAAGCGCTTAAGCCCACATAGCATTCCGCTGTTATATCATAGCCGTTCATATCCAGTGTAATGGTTACATCAACAAAGTCGATTGAGTTTTCAGACTCGTCAAGGGTAATATCACAGAGCAGCTTTATTGTATCGCCGTCTTCCGCATCATCAACCGCATTGTCAATGTCCTCATAATATGTCTCTGTGCCGCCCTCGGTGATAAGAAGCGCTTCGTATGTATTTTTACAGTCAGAGCATACGCCATCAGTGATATTCTTGTGCTCGCATACGAAATAAATCCAGTTATCCTCTCCGAGTACAACCCCATAGCCGTCTGCGGAGACTATCTTGCTGATATCAAAGGCCGCAGGGTCAGCGTTCGTACCAAAGCTCGCAACAGAACCAAAACCTGCCTTGACAGTAAGTGTGTTCAAGGGATTTCTCTGAATAGTTATACGCTTACCCTCCGCAAGTGTAAGCACGCCTGTGATATTTGTGTTTTCATAAACGCTTACACCGCTATAAGCGTTCACATTACCCATAGTTCCGCCGCTGAAGTTGGCAAAGCTGTAAGTATTTACAGTTTCCGCACTGCCGCCAATAAACTCCAGCTGGTAATTTGCAGTCAGGGTCTTCATACTTACACCGTCATAAACGCATAAAGATACTTTCTCGCCTGCGGTTGCGTTACCGTTTAAGGTTAAATTCTTCAAATGCAGAACAAACATATTTTCCGCTGTGATATTGCCTGTAAGTGTAACGGGAGTATTACCGAAGGAAGAAACAGTGATATTTCCGTCTGTACGGGTCAGAGCGATATTGCCTGTATAATCTTCGGTAAGATACAGATAACCGATATTCTCATTGCTGTTTGCTTCCGCAACAGCCTCTTCGACTGTTGCAAACCAGATGTAATCATGTTCGTTCGGCGAAACCGCCGCTGCAAATTCGCTTTCGCACTCGCCGCATACGCCGTCGGTTACGGTTTCGTGTGTGCATTCTGCTTCGCACTTGTCGCACACGCCGTCTGTATAGCTTGCGTGGCTGCATACGAACGCGATTTCGCTATTCTCGTTAAGTACAACCTCGTAGCCGTCTGCGGAGACTATCTTTGTAAGGTCAAGGGTTTCAGGGTCAGCGTTCTGACCCAATGATGCCACAGCACCTAGAAGCGCTTTGATTGTAAGGGTGTTCAGGGGATTTTCCTGAATAGTTATATACTTACCCTCCGCAAGTGTAAGCACACCTGTGATATTTGTGTTTTCATAAATGCTTATGCCGCAATAATCGTTTACATTGCCTATGGTACCACTCAAAAAATCGGCAAAACTGTAGGTATTGACGGTTTCCGCACTGCCACCTTCGAAGCGCAAAGTATAATTTGCGGTCAGGGTCTTGACGCTTGCACCGTCATAAACATATAAAGCTACACTCTCTCCTGCTGTCACATCACCGTTTACGGTTAAATTCTGCAATTGCAGAACACACATATTTTCCGCTGTGATATCGCCTGTAAGTGTAACGGGAGTATTACCAAAGGAAGTAACAGTGATATTTCCGTCTGTACGGGTCAGGCTGATATCGCCTGTATAATCTTCGATAAGATACAGATAAGCGATATCCTCATTGCTGTTTGCTTCCGCAACAGCCTCTTCGACTGTTGCAAAGTACGTGTATACGTTGTAGCTTGTGCTTAACACCGCCGCCATTTCTGTCTGACAGTCGGTGCAGACATTGTCGGTTACGTTTGCGTGGACGCACTCGCCCTCTGCCGAAGCCGAAATGTCAAGTCCGAAGCCCGCAAAACCACAGGGAAAATCAGCCGCCGAAAGGCTGACCGCTGCCGCCGCGATTAAAGCTGTGGCTTTTCTCAAAAATTTTCTCATATTCTTCCTCCTTTATAATGCGTGGAAAAACTTACAGGTTTAGTATAACATATTGCGAAAACGATTGCAATACTTTTTTCACTAAAGTAATGAAATTATTGTTAATTCTGACTATTTGCACATTTTTATTTTACAAAATAGAGTAATTTCAACTAATAACGGTTACATTTTTATTTCATTCACTATCCTGCATATTAAAATTTACCGTTTTTTTAACACAATATATTTACTTTTGCACAATAATATGGTATAATTCGGGTATAATCCTTAAAGGAGGAGCATTATGGTAAAAGATAAAAAACGTACATTTTTATATGCGGCAGGTATAATAATACTGCTGATTGCACTTACTCATTTTGAAATGGTTACTTCTCTTTTCGGCTGGCTGTGGGATATGGCTCTGCCCATAGTTGTGGGACTTGTGTTAGCGTTTATTCTGGACGTACCCGTGTCGGGCTTTGAAAAGCTCTTCGGAAAGCTCACCGCCAAGAAAAAGAAAAAGCCGAAACAAAAAACAATACACACAATAAGTATCGTCCTTACGCTGGTATGCGTACTGCTTGTAATTGCCCTGCTGTTTCTGCTGGTTATCCCCGAGCTGGTGCGCACTGCAAAGAGCGCTGTGGAGCTTATAAAAGAGCAGTGGCCGAAATGGCTGGCAATTATGGAAAGCTACAACATTGACACCACCATGATAAAGGAATTTTTAGCAGGTCTCGACCTTGAAAACACGGTCAAGAATCTTCTTGACGGCGCAGGCTCGGTTATCGGCTCTATCGCAGGTGCGGCAACCTCTACCTTCTCTGTAATAAGCGCGGCGGTTATCGGTGTGATTATTGCGGTTTATGTACTTTCAAGCCGTGATTTACTGAAAAACCAGGCTAAAAAGGTCATCTACGCCTACACCGACAAGCAGAAGGGCGACAGAATATGCTATGTGAGCGGACTTGTTCGCACGGCTTATTCAAAATTCCTTTCGGGTCAGTGCCTTGAATCCATACTTTTAGGTATCCTTATCTTTATCGCCTTTACAATTTTCCGCCTGCCCTATGCAGGACTTATCGGCGCGGTAACTGCTATCTGCGCTCTTATCCCCTATATCGGCGCACTTATTTCCTGCGGGCTGGGTGTTATCCTCTGCCTTATGGACAGCCCGAAAAAGGCGCTTATCTGCCTTATCGTGTACCTTGCGGTACAGTTTATCGAAACCCAGTTCATCTACCCCTACGTTGTAGGCGGCTCGGTGGGACTTTCACCCCTGTGGACGCTTATCTCCGTGCTTGTGGGCGGAAAGCTCTTAGGCCTTATGGGTATGATTTTCTTTATCCCTCTCGTGTCGGTTATCTACACCCTCGTAAAAGAGGACACCGACAAGCGGCTTGAGCTTAAAAAGAAAGCGGGCATAAAAACACAATAAACAATTATGTGCGGGTACATTGTACCCGCACATTCAGTGTGTCGAAAAAGTCCAGCGAGAGCTGGGCTTTTTTTGCAATTTGTGGTATAATATAAAAGGGTGATAAAAATGTTGAAGAAGGAAAAAGAAGAAAGATATCAGGCGGAAATAATCTGCATGGATGAATTAGTGCCA
>JAFUNV010000052.1 GCA_017472865.1 Ruminiclostridium sp.
CCAGCAAGAATGTACCTTTTACAGACTTCAACGAAAAGCTGGGTATGTCCGTAAAGGGCATGAAGATTGCGCTCCCCAAGGAATTTTACAGCGACGCTGTTGACGAGGGCGTAAAGAACGCAGTCATGGCGGCAGCCAAGGAATACGAAAAGATGGGTGCAGAGCTTGTTGATTGCTCTATCAGCACACTTAAATACGCAGTTCCCGCTTATTATCTCATAGCTTCCGCGGAAGCTGCTTCAAACCTCTCCCGCTACGACGGCATCAAGTACGGTCTTCGCGGCGAGGGAAGAAGCTTTGAGGAAATGATTCGCGACAGCCGTTCAAAGGGCTTCGGCGAGGAAGTAAAGCGCCGCATTCTTCTCGGCAACTACGCACTTTCCAGCGGATACTATGACGCATACTACCGCAAGGCGCTCGCCTTAAAGCAGGAGATTATAAAGGAATACAACGATGTATTTGAAAAGGCAGATGTTATCCTTACCCCCACAGCGCCTACGGTTGCATATAAAATCGGCGCACAGGACAACGACCCGGTAAAGATGTACACTGCTGATATCTGCACAGTTACGGTAAATATCGCCGCACTCCCTGCAATCAACACCACCTGCGGTTACGACAAGAACGGAATGCCCATAGGCATGAGCCTTGTAGGCAAGCGTTTTGATGAAGCAACACTCATTCAGACAGCAGACGCATTTGAAAAGACCTTCAATCCTGTCCGCTGTACATTATAAGAAAGGAGAACTGTAAAGATGGCAAGACTTTACCCTACAATAGGACTTGAAATTCACGCAGAGCTCCTTACAAAATCCAAGGTTTTCTGCACCTGCTCCGCTGAGTTCGGCGGCGAGCCCAACTCCCGCTGCTGTCCCGTATGCTCGGGACTTCCCGGAACTCTCCCCATACTCAACCACACAGCTGTTGAGTATATTGTAAAAGCAGGCTACACAATGAACTGCGAAATCTCACGCTTTACAAAGTGGGACAGAAAGAATTATTTCTACCCCGACCTTCCCAAGGCTTATCAGATTTCCCAGATGCCCCGTCCCGTATGCCTTGACGGTTATGTTGACATAAAGACAAGTGAGGGCGACAAGCGTATCAGAATCAACCGTATCCACCTCGAAGAGGACGCAGGAAAGCTGGTTCATGATGATTATTCCAAGGCGAGCCTTGCGGATTACAACCGCTGCGGTATTCCCCTTATCGAGATAGTAACCGAGCCTGATTTCCACAGTGCGGAAGAGGTTATGGCGTTTATCGAGAAAATCAGACTTCTTCTTAAATACGCAGAAGTATGCGACTGTAAGATGGAACAGGGCTCGCTCCGTTGTGACGTAAATATTTCTCTTGCTGAGAAGGACGCTGAAAAGCTCGGTACAAGAGCCGAAATAAAGAACCTCAACTCCGTAAAGGCTATCGGACGCGCTATTGAGTATGAAATCTACCGTCAGACCGAAATTTTAGAGGCAGGCGGCGAGGTTGTACAGGAAACACGCCGTTTCTCCGACAGCACAGGCGAGACATCGACTCTCCGTTCCAAGGAGGACGCTCACGACTACCGTTATTTCCCTGACCCTGATATTCCTCCCATTATCTTCACCGAGGAGGAGCTTCAGGCAATCCGTGAAAGCCTTCCCGAAATGGCGGAGGACAGAAAGAACCGCTACATGAACGATTACGGTATCAAGGAAGCGGATGCCGATACACTTATCAATGATAAGGATATCTGTGATTTCTTTGAGGAAATGCTGAATGCATACAATAATCCCAAGACTGTGCTTAATTTCATGCTTGGCGAGTTTATGAGAAGAATAAATCTCGGTGAAATGAGCATGGACGACCTCAGGGTAACACCCGAGCAGGTTGCGGCTCTTATAAAGTACGGCGATACCGATAAAATCAATAAGAATAATTACAAGAATATTTTCAAGGCAATGATTGAAACGGGCAAGACTCCCGAGGAAATCTGCGACGAGAACGACTACTGGGTAAAGGAAGATAATGATTTACTTGAAAAGGTAATCAGCGAGCTTATCGCGAACAATCCTGCACCCGTTGAGCAGTACCGCGCAGGCGAGCAGAAGGTATTCGGCTTCTTCATGGGTCAGGCAAACAAGGCGCTGAAGGGTCAGGCTACTCCCAACGCCATCAGAGAAATGCTTGAAAAGAAGCTTAAGGGCGAGTAATGCAGGGGCGGATATTATCCGCCTGCTGAAACAATAAATATTCAAAACGACAAGAAAGGTAAAGACGACAATGTTTCTTAAAAACAAGTATCGTGACCATACAACCGCTATGATTTCCGAGCAGAACATAGACGAGGTTGTACGTATTTCAGGCTGGGTTGAAAACATCCGTGACCACGGCGGTATTAAGTTTATCGACCTGCGCGACCACTACGGAATTATCCAGGTAACCTTCCAGAACAATGAAGCGCTTCTTGAAGGCGTAAACAAGGAATGTGCAGTTTCCATCGAAGGTAAGATTATCAAGCGTGACGAAAGCACCTTCAATGACAAGATTGCCACAGGTACAGTTGAGCTTGAGGCCCAGACCCTTGACATTCTCGGCAAGGTTTCCGTTCAGCTTCCCTTTGAAGTTCCTTCTTCCAAGGAAAGCGGCGAGGATATCCGTCTCCGTTACCGCTTCCTCGACATGAGAAACAAGAAGGTTCACGATAATATCGTGTTCCGTTCCCAGGTTATGTCCTATATGCGTGAGCAGATGACCGAAATGGGATTTTTAGAGCTTCAGACTCCTATTCTTTCCACTTCTTCTCCCGAGGGCGCACGTGACTATCTTATCCCCAGCAGAAAGCATCACGGTAAGTTCTATGCGCTTCCTCAGGCTCCTCAGATTTTCAAGCAGTTATACATGGTTTCAGGCTTTGACAAGTATTTCCAGCTTGCACCCTGCTTCCGTGACGAGGACGCAAGAGCTGACAGAACCCCCGGCGAGTTCTACCAGCTTGACATGGAAATGTCCTTTGCAACACAGGAAGACGTTTTCGCAGCAGGTGAAAAGGTTTTCGCAGCTGTTCTTGAAAAGTTCGGGAAGAAGGAATATACTCATGCTCCTTTCCCCAGAATTACTTTTGAAGAGGCTATGCTGAAGTACGGCTCTGACAAGCCCGACCTCAGAAACCCCTTATTTATCGTTGATGTTTCCGATTTATTCGTAGACAGCGAGTTCAAGCCCTTTGCAAACAAGACTGTACGTGCTATCCGCGTACCTCAGATGGCTGAAAAGTCCAAGTCCTTCTTCAAGAGCATGGAAGAATATGCTCTTTCTATCGGCATGAAGGGTCTCGGCTACTTCAAGGTTGAAGCAGACATGAGCTTTAACGGACCTATCGACAAGTTCTTACGTGAAGGCGACCGCGAGGAGCTTATCAGCCGCTGTGCGCTTGAATCAGGCGATGTACTCTACTTTATTGCAGATAACAAGAAGAATGCAGAAAAGTTTGCAGGTCAGATAAGAACCGAGGTTGCAAACCGCATGGGTCTTATTGACGAAAGCCGCTTTGAAATCTGCTGGATTGTTGATTTCCCCATGTATGAGGAAGATGAAGAAACAGGCAAGCCTATCTTCACACACAACCCCTTCTCCATGCCTCAGGGCGAGCTTGAAGCGCTCAACACAAAGAACCCCTGCGATGTTCTTGCATGGCAGTACGACGTTGTCTGCAACGGTGTTGAATTAGCTTCCGGTGCTGTAAGAAATCACGATATCGACGTTATGGTAAAGGCTTTTGATATCGCAGGCTACACTGAAGAAGACGTTGCCGCAAAGTTCGGCGCACTTTACAGTGCATTCAAGTACGGCGCACCGCCTCACGCAGGTATGGCGTTCGGTATTGACCGTATGATTATGCTTCTCCTTGACGAAGAAAGCATCAGAGAGGTTATTGCGTTCCCGCTCAACTCCAACGCACAGGATTTACTCTTAGGCGCACCTACCGAAGTAACCGAGCAGCAGCTCAGAGAGGTTCATATTAAGGTAAGACAGCGTCCTCAGGACCTTAAAAATCAGCAGAACTGATAAAAACAAAACAAAAGAAAGGATATTACCATGGACTTAATCACTCTTTTAGCAGCTACCGCGGATGACGCTTCCGTAGCTCAGGCAGGAACATGGCAGCAGATGCTTGTTACCTTTATCCCCCTTGTTCTTATGCTTGTTGTTTTCTATTTTCTTCTTATCCGCCCCGAAAAGAAGCGTGCGGCGAAAATGAAGGAAATGCTGGATAATTTACAGGTAGCTGACGAGGTTATCACAACAGGCGGTATTATCGGTCGTGTTTTAAAGGTTACCGAAGATACCGTGCTTCTCGAAACAGGCAGCGACAGAACAAGAATCCGTATTCTCCGTTCTTCTATTGCGGAGAACAGAACTGTTCACGAAAACGTTGAAACCGTTACAATCAAGAAGTAAAAAATTGTAAAACAAGGACGGAACTGCACAATCTGCGGTTCCGTCTTTTTATTATGAAATAAATACGCATAATTTTTTTGATTTATAGCAGAATAAATAAAGCAGACACCTGCTTTATTTTAACATTGAAAGGAAATTGCTATGAAAATCAGAAAAATTCTCTGCGCGCTTACGGCAGCGGTTATGATTTGCTCTGTTTCTTCCTGCGGCTGTGCCGCAGACGTACCCTCGGACAGCGGCGACGCAACCACTACAACCACAGTTACTACCACCAGAAGAACAGAGGAGACTACCACAAACGCCGACACCTCGGTTATGGGTACCGAGGACGAGGTTACTGACGATGGCGTAGTTACAGAACGTCCCGTAACCACCGATAATTCCGACAAGACAGAAGAAAGCGAACAGACAGACGAGGCGGCATACGCCTCGTCTTACATTAACATCACGAAAATCGGCTGGGGGCTGGGCAAGGACAGAAATGACAAGAATCAGCCCATTGACGCGGTTAATGCCGCAGAGAAATATAAGCCCTGCAACGTGCTTTTTCTCGCTCCTGACGGTAAAATCTGCCTTACCTTTGACGAGGGTTACGAAAACGGTTATACTGCACAAATTCTTGATATTTTAAAGGAAAAGAACGTGAAGGCGGTGTTTTTCGTAACCTATGATTACTGCAAAAGCAGTCCTGAGCTGGTGCAGAGAATGATAGACGAGGGGCATACCGTGGGGAATCATTCCTACACCCACCCGTCCTTTCCCGACTGCTCCGACAGCCAGGTTATTGATGAAATCATGACGCTTCATGATTACGTTGCGGAGAAATTCGGCTAT
The DNA here is from genome assembly GCA_017472865.1 of Ruminiclostridium sp. Classification (GTDB taxonomy): domain Bacteria; phylum Bacillota; class Clostridia; order Oscillospirales; family Ruminococcaceae; genus Ruminiclostridium_E. The sequence continues at coordinate 5,275 of JAFUNV010000052.1, forward strand.
AAGATGACTCTTTTCCGTTTTCCTAAGGGTGAATTTTCGGAGAAGTGCCTTGATACGGTGAAAAGTTTAGGTTACAGCTCTGTTTTCTGGTCTTTTGCCTACAACGACTGGGACACAGCCGCCCAGCCTGACAAGGCTGAGGCTCTTGAAAAAATAAAAAGCTCCACCCACAGCGGAATTTACCTCCTTCATGCAGTTTCAGAAACAAACACTGCCATTCTCGGCGAGGTTATAGACTACTGGAAAGCTGAAGGGTATACCGTAGGCGGCGGAGAGGTGCTGGCGTAAAAGTATGTGGGGCGGATTTTATCCGCCCCACATATTTCTGCTGTAATATGAAATTGCCTGAATATCCTCTTCGGTGATGATACCTGTGTTGTACGCCTCCTGAAGGTCGATGAAACCGCCGTCCTTATGTACCGTTATATGATAACAGCCGCTGCCCTTGGCTATACAGTAGCCGAGGATAAAAATATGGGTCATATCAGATGTTGCGGCGGCATTTGTCTCATACATTATAACCGTCTCACAGCCGTTATATGTGCCGAAATATTTTTCCACATAAACGTCGTCGGGGCTTTCTGAGCCGATAAACTCTGCATAATCAGCCTTCAATATCTGCTCCGCTTCTGCAGTAAGCGGCGTCATAGGCGCAGGTACAGGCACGGGCTTTTCAATAGCGTAGGAATCGTGTATAAATTCCCCGGTCAGAAGCCGCAGCTCCTCACGTGTGAGGTTGTTGGTAATGTACGCCTCCTCTATTGTCATAAAGCCGCAGTCGGTATGGAGCAGAAGCTCGCAGCCTTCTATCACCTGAAAGTCAAAGCCGTCAACTTCATGTATGGTGAAGCGCTCGCTGAGGGTGATATCACAGGTCGCCATCATAACCGCCGCATTTCCGCCGAACATTCCGCAGTAGCTGAAAACGTAAACGTCCTCAGGGGTGTACTGCTTTTTCTCATTGCTGATATACTCGGCGTAATCCTCGCGTATCGTCTTTTCCGTCTGCATATTAAGCAGCTTATAACGGGGATTATAGGCGTTACGGTAGCTGTAACCGCTTTTCACGTTATTGGCGGTAAGGTAACGGGTTATAACCTCGTGGTTGTTTTCGGGAGCATTTATTTCCAGATAGGGTATCTCATCACCGTAACGGGGCAGCACAATAGTGACACTGCTTATTCCGTACTGTTTTGCACCCTTTTCCAGCAGGGCAAGAGCGGCACGGCTGTTGTCCCAGAGGGCGGAAAGAGCTTCGTCAAGACTTCCGCACCGGGGATTTGCGGCAGCCTCAGTGCTGTCGAAAACCTCGCGGAAGGTAAGAAAGTCTTTGTCTTCAACTGCTTCTGCCTCGGTGGTTGTAATAATTCCTTCCGTGGTTTCGGTGACAATAGTTGTTGCCTTCGCGGTTTTGGGGGTTGTTGATGCGGTTGTGGTTGCTTTTTCGGTTATTCCTGCGTCAAAACGGGAGATATCGTTTTTTGCGGCAGCTTTTTCAGCCTGGGTTGTTGTTTCCGAAAAAGCAGTTGTGGCCGTAACTGCTTCGGGAGCATTGCCACAGGCGGAGGTGCAGACCGCAAGGGTGAGAAAAAGCGCTGAAAATCTCTTTTTCATAAAAAGCCTTTCTGCTTACGCAAGGATATTATAGATAAGGCGCAAAGCCTGACCTCTTGTTACCTTCTTTGAGGGGCAGAATTTACCTGCTTCGGCTTCCTTCATGACGCCCTTTGCCACAGCAACAGCAATATATCCCACATATTTATTATTGTCCTTTACGTCGGAGAAGGGTGATTTGAAAACACCTGCAAGCTCTGCACATTCCTCGGAAAGGATATCGGAGGTGAGGATTTTCGCGGCAAACTGACGGGTCAGCACCTTGTCGCCGCCTGTACGGTTGTAGTAGTAACAGCCTATGCGGCTTGCGAGGTTGGAAAATTCCTCTCTTGTAATGTATTCGTCCTCATTGAGTCTGCCGTTTTCGTCCATGAGAGTAATGTTGTAAACAGCCAGCTTTTCGGCTATTTTACGGTACTTGCTTCCTTCGAGGTCGGTGTAGCCGCCCTTTGTCTGTTTTATAACCTCGGTGCCGTTATAATTTGTAAGCTTTCCGCTGAATGCGTCAATATACATATCACGGTCGGCATTATATACCATAGCGGTGTAAACCTTGTTTTCCTTGATGGCAAGGCGGTGCTGGAGGGAATAATCCACCTGCTCGAAATACTTGCCGAAGGCTTCTTCCTCTGTAAGGATGTTTTCGGGGGCAGGGTAATCAATACCCATGTAATTCATATTATAGGAAGTGATTTTACCCTCACGGTCGATATCTATCATAAGACTTTCGCTTGTACAGGGGATATCATAAGCGTAGCGGTAGGAGAAAAGGTCAGCTCCTGTCACCTTTGCACCCTTGTAAGGAGTTCCGTCCTTATTTGTTCTTGAATAGCTTATGCCGATATCGTCGGTTTTAAATTCATCGGCCTTGTCGCCTGCAAGGGTATCAGCGTATTTTTTCAGAAGCTTCTTTGCTGAAGCGGCGGTGATTTTATATTCGTCATAAGTACCGCCCCATGAGTAGAAGTTCATAATTTCGCCGTTTTCGGCATTGATATAAAAGCTGCCTGAAATTGTGACATCCTTTTCCTTTTCAACGGTTTCGCCTGTTATTTTATCTTCAGCGACATAATAAACAGTGTCTTTTGAAGCAAAATCAACATCCATCATGTAGCATTCAAGGTCTTCGTTGTAGCGGGTGTAGGAAGAGGAAACCGCGGGGTTGTCGCCCATGTGGAAAATATCCATCTCCACGAGCTTTGCAAGTGCGTCCTCGGCGCGGATAAGAGTGCCTTCCTTTTCCAGCTTTTCAAGCTCCTTGTCGGTGAAGTTTACACCACCGTTAACGGTAGCGCCAGCTTCCATATCTGCATCTTCCTCAACCGTTACGTCATCATCGCTGTCGCCGTAGTAGTTGAAATAGCTGCCCTCGAAGGTGGTAAGCTCGCCTGTCAGCGCGTCAACGTCTGTGAAATCCGTCTGACGATAGACAAGATGGGGAGTAGTTTCATCGGCTTCCCAGTCATAGCTGGTTGTATATACAAGCTCAAGGGGGATTTTTTCGGAGAAGCTTGCAACAGCCTCGCTTTCGGAGATTGCCTTATCCTTTGCAGGGAAGCCTGCGCCCAGTACCCAGTCAAGACCGTAGCTGATAAGCTCGCCTGTATCCTTATTAATAGCAATTGAACCCGACTGACCCTTTACGGGGACGCCTTCGCTTACACGGTTAATGGTAGCTCTCGCGGTTTCGGAGCTTACGGAGATAAAAAGGCTGTCCTCGTCGATTTCGATATTCTTGCTGACCGTAGGGTTAAGGGTATCGAGCCATTCTCTCATTTTTCCGAGAATTTCCTCGGGAGAAAGCTTGCTGAAGGAATAGCCCCTGCTTACGTCATCAGGACCCCAGCCGTAGCGTTCATACTGTGTAATGACCTTTCCGCGGATTGTAGTGTTGATACATTCATAGTTTTCGCTCTTGGTCTGGTCGGTTTCCCAGGTGAAGCTGTAACTGTTTTTACCGTATACGATATTCTTGCTGTAATTGAACTCTGAAAGCTCCTCGGGGATTTCTATACGTTCTTTCACGTATGTAAGGGCAGTTTTCATTGCTTCGTCCAGCTCAGCAAAGGACACAACAGCACTCTGCGTTGCAAACAGCGACATAGCCAGCGCTGCGGAAAGGGTTTTCTTGAATTTCATCGTAAAATCCTCCTTATATGTAAAATTTCAGTTTCAGGATGGTTGCAATGCCGCCGGAGAGTAGGTCGTAGACAGGCGACGGCATTGCAAGGGGGTAAAAATTGCCTGTCTATTAATATAAACGAAGAAAACAGGCAAAAGGTGACAGGTTTTTTGAAAAAATTTTCAAAATTCTGAAAAAAATTTAAAACGGCGGAATTTTCCGCCGTTTCAGCTTTTAGTCAACAATCTTTACACTCTTCATAACAACGGGAGTGAGAGGCTTGTCGGAATAATCTGTTTCCGAAGCGGCAATCTCGTCCACTACCTCGATACCCTCAACGACCTTACCGAAAGCGGCATAGCTGCCGTCAAGGTGGGGAGCGTCCTCGTGCATGATGAAGAACTGACAGCTTGCAGAGTTGGGGTCAGCTGCACGAGCCATAGAGATAACGCCTCTGGTATGCTTCAGGTTATTTACAACGCCGTTGGCAAGGAATTCGCCCTTGATGTGTGTACCTGAATTGCCTGTGCCGTTGCCGAGAGGGCAGCCTCCCTGAATCATAAAGCCGCTGATAACTCTGTGGAAGGTAAGTCCGTCGTAAAAGCCGTCCTTAACCAGCTTTTCAAAGTTTTCAACTGTTGCGGGAGCGATATCGGGGTAAAGCTCCAGCTTGATTTCTTTTCCGTTTTCAAATTCGATAACTACCATTTTTTCATAAATCCTTTCTGAATCTTCCATATAAATAAACCCGTCAGGGTCTATTACCTTTAATTAATTTTACTGCAATGTATCCGCCCAGTATCACTACCATAATTCCCATTACCGCCGCTATGACAATCAGCGTGGTGTTATCCTCCTCGGGAGGGAGTGCGGGAGTTTCGCCGGCTGCTGCATCCGCCGAAGTTCCTATTGTGGACTTTGTGGTTTCGGATACGGTTGTTACGGCAGTTTCTGCCGCAGTTGTGGTTTCTGCGGGGTCGGCTGCCTTTGCACTGAAGAAATTCCGCCGCTGGGCGTAATCCGCTCTGTGGTCAAGAGCAAGTGCCTCGTGGCTTATATCAAAAAACTTTTCGTGGGGTTTCTTGTCCATATATTCGCCGTTTTCGTAGTCTCCGCTGCCATTCCAGCAGGAGTCTACCCATACCCACCGCTGTTCATCTTCATAGTAAAATGCAGTGAATTCGTGATTCTGAACGCCGTCGGTGAGCTTTTCATAAGTTATGTCGCCGCCGATGCTTCCGCCTTTGATATTTACTGCGTCAATCCCCTGAGCCTGAAGCAGGGCGCAGTATAAATCGGCAAAGCCTGCGCAGACTGTACGGGAAGATTTGAGAATTTCCGAAATAGCAACATTTTCTTCGGAAACCCCGTTGTTTTTTGCATCGTGGTCGTAGTAAAAATGGCTTGCCACATAAAGAGAAAGTGCGCGGGCTTTTTCGTAGTCGCCGTCAATCCCCTCGGTCACTGAGTCGGAGATAAGCTGTATCTGCTCCAGCGCCACGGAAATTTCATAAGCGTCCGCTGTGGGGCTTAAATAATACCCCACGCTTTCGGGAGAAGCGGTGGTTATATTGTCGAAAACTTTTTGATTGGCTTCGGCAAGACCATTATCCGAAAAGTACCAGCCGTTACTGCAATCTATACGATAGCCCTGAACGGCGCCCGATGAAAGCTGAAGGCAGATTGTGGTGTAGCGGTAGCCTTGTGGCAGTGAAAGCTCCGCCTCATAGCTGCCGTCGCTGTTCACCTGCATTTTATAACTGCCTGAACCTTCTTCAACCCCGTGGAAATAAATCCGCCTTATTCTGTCGTCCGCATATTTTCCTCTGGCAGTGAGTATATTTCCGTTTATCTCAAAAAGCGAGTAGGAATCGGGATTGTAGGAGGTGCGTAAGAAATTCCGCCGCATATACCCGTCAGCGTGACAGATTATACTGCCCGAAACGAGGATTAATGCGGTCAGAACCGCAAGAACTGCGGCAAAAGCTTTTGCCCGTCCTTTTAGCGAACGGGCAGATAAAAAGCTTGATGTCATTATATAATCTTTTTCAGCTCGTCCTTGTCGGGGCTGTAGATAAATGCGGTTTCTCTGGTGATGATGTCATCGCGGACAAGACGCTTTAAGCTTTCGTTCATGGTTCTCATACCAACAGAAGCACCGGAAGCCATAACCTGTTCAAGCTGGTGAACCTTTTCCGCACGGATATTGTTTGCGGAAGCGTCGTTGTTGATAAGAATTTCGTAAGCAGCTGTTCTGCCTCTTTCGGTATTCTTCATAGGAAGAAGCATCTGGGAAATTACACCGCGGAGGTTTGTGGAAAGCTGAGAACGAACCTGGTTCTGCATTTCGGAGGGGAATACGTCGATGATACGGTTAACAGTGTGGGGTGCGCCTGTGGTGTGGAGAGTACCAAGGACAAGGTGACCTGTTTCTGCAGCTCTTAAAGCGAGGGAGATAGTCTCAAAGTCACGCATTTCACCTACGAGGATAACGTCAGGGTTTTCACGCAGACCGCTTCTTAAAGCAGCGTTGAAGTCCGGAACGTCGCCGCCGATTTCACGCTGGTGGATAGTAGCAAGCTTGGGCTTGTATACATATTCAATAGGGTCTTCGATAGTAAGGATATGGCAGGCTCTGTTCTGGTTGATATAGTCCACCATTGTAGCGAGGGTTGTGGATTTACCTGAACCCGTAGGGCCAGTTACAAGAATAAGGCCTTTAAGCTCCTTGGTGAGGTCGATAGCCGCCTGGGGAAGAGAAATATCCTTGAAGGAAGGAACCTCTTCGTTTAAAAGACGGATAGCAGCTGCAAGCTTACCGCCGTTGTAGTGGTAAACATTGACTCTCTGACGTCCGCCGCTCTGTGCTGTAAAAGAGAAGTCGATATCCTCGCCTGCGCCGAGACGCTTTTCCTGCTCAGCGGAGAGCATAGAGAGGATAGTGCGGCTTACAACCTCTTCGTCCATACCGTCGAACTTTTTAAGTTCGCCGTTGATACGGATAGAGGTGGGTGCGCCTACTGTAAGATGAATATCGGAAGCGTTCTTGCTTCTCGCAAAGTTAATTAACTGCTCAATTGTCATGATAATATATCCTTTCTCGGTGAAGCCTTATTTAATTCTGAACTGGATACCGCTGGCGGAGAGATAAACCTCCTGCGCGGTGTTAGCAATACGCTGGTTTACTGCGCCCATGATTTCACGGAAAGCGACCTGCTCGGGGTCCTTGGGGCATACGGAGAAGCCGGGCTCGATAGAGATAATAACCATAGCGCCGTTCAGCTCTTCAACCTTGCGCATACATTCGATTACGCTGTCAACCACGATTTTGCGGATTTCGTCATGTTCTTCCTTTGTTATATGTTCAACGTCCTTTGCAATGCGGCGCATTACAGAAGAAGTGTAGGAGCCGAGACTGTCGAAAATGAAGAACTTATGGTCCTTGATATAATCCACAGGATTTTCAACCTCGGATTCTACCACCCACTGAACGTTATTCTGTTCGTTTGAATAATTCATTCTGTGCAGGGTCTCTTCGCTTATGCGGGAGCCTGTGTTAAGGAACAGAACGTTATCGCAGGTCTTGAAATAAGATATTGCCCATCTGGTTTTACCGCTGCCTGCGCCGCCTGTTATAAGGGTTATGTTTCCCATACATTTACCTGACCTTTCTCTGTGGTCGGGAGTATCCGCCGTACGTCACAAATAACAAAAATCGTACGGTTTAATCCCATGATATTATCTGAATATACACTTATTATATTATATTTTTGCCGTTTAGTCAAGAATAAATATTGAAATGTGAAAATCCTCGGAAATATGCACTAACACCCCTTGTTTTATTTGTTTAATTGTGATATAATAAGTGTTCAGAACGGTTACACACACTGAAATATATGACACAAAGGACGGATATATAAATGGATAGATTTTCGGAACAGCTCATCACCAGACAGGGTGACAAAAAGACAGCGTTTTTAAAGGGCCTTGTGCTTGCAGGTGTTATTCTTGTTGCCGCACTGCTGATTATGCTTCTGATATGGTCGGGCTTTATGGCGGCACCCTTATGCCTGCTGGGCGTTGTGGGTACAGTCTGGCTCGGAGTATATCTTATGCAGGGGTTTAATGTTGAATACGAATATATCGTTACCAACGACGACCTTGATATTGACAAGATTTCGGGCAAGCGCAAGAGAAAGCGTCTTATAAGCGTGGATCTGAAGTCTGTTGACGAGTTTTATCCTTATCTCAACGACACCGAGCTTCACACTGACGTTACGGTTCTTGCCGAGGACGGTACGGGCTATGATATGTGGTACGTATATATTGAAACAGAAAGCAGCGGCAAGGTTGCTATTATCTTCAATCCCGACGAGCGCACCAGAAAGAACATTATCGGCGGTCTCAACCCCACAGTGCGTGCAAAGGTGAACGCAAAATGCGCTGAGGAACAGACAGCAGAGGAATAATTTCAAGCCGTCCCGTGGGCGGCTTTCGGCTTTTTTACCAACGGAGGTCAGTATGAAAAACGCACTGAGAAAAAGTGCAGTACGCGAAATAAAGAACACCAGAAACCGCTTTCTCTCCATTTTCGGAATAGTAGCCCTTGGTGTAGGCTTTTTTTCGGGAGTAAAGGCGTCGGCGCCCGATATGCGGCGCACGGCGGATAAATACCTTGACGACAGCAGTCTTATGAACTATCGTCTTGTATCCACCTACGGCTTTGACGAAAAGGATATTGAGGCTTTGAAGCAGGTGGAAGGCGCGGAGGTTTTCGCTTCATATTACGCCGACCTTATGGCGGCGGGCGAGGGGGTATCTCCCGACGCGGCAAGAGTATTTTCGCTGCCTGACGAGGGTGCGGAAATAAACAGTATCACCCTTACGGGCGGAAGAATGCCCGAAAAGGCAGGAGAATGCATAACGGCGGCGGCAGAAATGGACGGCACCCGCTACACCGTAGGCTCAACCGTAACCTTTACGGACGGAGACGGCGAAAACCCTGAGGATATGCTGAATCTGGACACATATACAGTGGTAGGCACCTTTATTTCTCCTATGTACGTGGATAAGACCTCCTACGGCAGTGCGGCGGTGGGCGACGGTTCTATCGGCGCGGTGTTCTATATTCCCGAGGAGAATTTTTCCGTTGAATATAACACAGAGGTTTATCTGAGATTTCCTGAGCTGGACGGTCTGAACTGTTACAGTGACGAGTACAAGGACAGGGTTGAGGAAATTACTGAGCAGCTTGAAGCCGTAGCAGAAAGCAGGCAGGACGGCAGATATGAGGACATAATCGACGAAGCAAACGAAACTCTCGCCGAAGCGAAGCAGGAACTTGCAGACGCTGAGGCGGAAGCCAACGAGGAGATTGCCGACGGCGAAAAAGAGCTTGCGGACGCGAAAATCAAGCTGGACGATGCGGCAAAGGAAATCGCCGACGCAGAGCAGAAGCTTGCTGACGGCGAGCAGGAGCTGATTGACGGCGAAAAGGAGCTTGAGGACGGCAGAAAAGAGCTTGCTGACGGAATTGCAGAATACGAAAAGGAAATCGCCGATGCAGAGAAAAAAATTGCCGACGGCGAAAAGGAGATTGCCGAAAACGAGCAGAAGCTGATTGACGGTGAAAAGGAATATCAGGACGGTCTAGCGGAGTTCAACGAAGGCTATGAAAAATTCCTGGACGGCAAGAAGCAGTACGAGGACGGTCTGACCGAATACGAAAAAGGCATGGCAGAGCTTGACAAAAGCTACGCTGAATGGGAAAAGGGCAAGGCTGAATACGAGCAAGGTATGACAGCGCTTCAGGATAGCGAAAAACAGCTTTCAGACGCGGCGGCACAGCTTGAAATGCTGCTGATGACTTATGGTGCAGACAGCCCTGTATATCTGGCCGCAAAGGCCCAGTTTGATGAAGCGGTAGCGGCTTATTCTGCAGGAAAGGCACAGCTTGAAGCAGCAAAAAAAGAACTGGACGAGGGTAAAATCCTCATAGATGAGGGCTATGCACAGCTTGACCTTGCAAAGGCGGAGCTTGATGAAGCGAAAAAGACTCTTGACGAGTCGGAGATTGAAATAGAAAAAGGAAAAGCCGAGCTTGACAAGGCGGCGCTTGAAATAGAGGACGGCAAAAAGCAGCTGGAAGAGGGCAAGCAGACTCTTGCTGACAGCAAAAAAGAGCTGGCGCAGGCTAAAATTGACGCGGAAAAGGAATTTGCCGATGCAAGGCAGAAGCTTGCTGACGGTGAAAAGGAGCTTGAGGACGGCAGACAGGAAATAGAGGACGCCAAAAAGGAGCTTGCTGACGGCAAAAAGGAATACGAGGACGGTCTGAAGGAGTACGCTGACGGTGAAAAGGAGCTTCAGGACGGAAAAGCGGAGGCAGAGGAGAAAATTGCCGATGCGAAAAAGGAGCTTGCTGACGCAGAGCAGGAAATAGCCGACCTTGAAAAGCCCGAGTGGTATATCTTCACACGTGATGACAACCCGGGTTATTCCGAATACGGCGAAAACGCCAACCGTATCAATAACATCGCCGCAGTTTTCCCTGTATTCTTCATTCTTGTAGCGGCACTGGTCTGCCTTACGACCATGAGCCGAATGGTTGAGGAGCAGCGCACACAGATAGGCACTTTAAAGGCGCTGGGATATACAAACGGCGAAATAATCTTCAAATATATGTTCTATGCGGCTGCGGCAACCTTTACAGGTGCAGTGACGGGTGTTTTGCTGGGAATGCAGCTTTTCCCCACGGTTATTATCCTTGCCTACGGAATGATGTACAATATTCCTGAGCTTTGCACGCCCATAGATATCCCCATAGCTCTCGGAGCAATAGGCGCAAGCCTCGCGGCAATACTGCTGACGGTGTTCTTTACCTGCAAATCCGCTTTATCGGAGCAGGCTGCACAGCTTATGCGCCCGAAAGCTCCCAAGGTGGGCAAGCGTATTCTGCTGGAAAGAATTACGCCTATATGGAACCGCTTCAATTTCAGCAACAAGGTAACGGCGAGAAATCTTTTCCGCTATAAGCGAAAGATGTTTATGTCAACAGTGGGCATTGCAGGATGTACCGCCCTTCTGGTGACAGGCTTTGCCCTTTATGACAGCATAAACGACATTATCCGCCTTCAGTACGGCGAAATCCAGTTCTACGACGGAATTGCCGTATACGACGGGGAAAAATATCCCGACGCGGATAAGGAGATAGCCGCAATCAAGGAGAGCTTTGCAGGCGGCGGCAGCGTAAGCGTATTTCAGAAGCAGATGACCGTTGCCGCAAACGGAAAGGACGTCGACGCCTATATCGCAGTACCTTCTGATTCCGAGGCGTTTTCGGAGTTCTTCACTCTGCGCAGCCGCCAGACGGGAGAAAAATACGCCCTTACGGACGGCACAATCTATATTGATGAAAAAATGTCCCTGCTTCTTGACGGAGTAAAGGGCGGAGATAATCTCAGCATAAAGAAATCCGATACAGAAACCATAGACGTAACCCTTACGGCGTTCTTTGAGAACTACCCCGGTCATTTCGTTTACATGACCGAAAATACCTACGTTGACCTTTTCGGTGAAAAGCCCGTGTACAATGCGCTTTATTTCTCGCATACCCTCGGAGAGGCGGAAGAGGACGCACTGGCTGAGGAAATCCTCAGGGCGGACGGCGCTCTTACAGTATCCTTTACCACCGAAATGAAGAAGAATTACACCTCTATGCTGGATACACTCAGCTATGTAATTATCGTCATAATCGTTGCGGCGGGTGCTCTTGCATATATCGTAATGTACAACCTTACAAACATCAACATTACGGAAAGAATACGGGAGATAGCGACACTGAAGGTGCTTGGCTTCTATGATGGTGAGGTGGACGCATATATCTTCCGCGAAAATATCCTGCTTACAATCCTCGGCACGCTTGCGGGACTTGTGCTGGGTGCGGCGCTTGCTATATTCGTAATCACCACGGCGGAGGTTGACCTTGTAATGTTCGGCAGGAATATCTACGCAAAGAGCTATATTCTTGCGGCGATATTCACGCTTCTGTTCTCGGTGCTGGTTACACTGGTAATGCACAAGAAGCTGAAGCAGGTGGACATGATAGAGGCGCTCAAGTCGGTTGAGTAAAGAAAAATCTTGACACCGCAGATTTTATGTAATATAATAAAGTGATAGATTATTTTTCCAAAAAGAAAGGATTGAATAAAAATGAAGTACGATTTCAGCGCCATTGAACAGAAATGGCAGAAATACTGGGACGAACACGACAGCTTCAAGGCTGTGACAGGCAGTCCCAAGCCTAAGTTTTACGCTCTTGTAGAATTCCCCTATCCTTCGGGTGCAGGTATGCACGTAGGTCATATCAAGGCTTATTCAGGTCTTGAGGTAGTAAGCAGAAAGAAGAGATTACAGGGTTATAATGTCCTTTTCCCTATCGGCTTTGACGCTTACGGTCTCCCTACCGAAAACACCGCTATCAAGACAGGCGTTCACCCCAGACAGGTAACCGATAACAATATTGCAAAATTCACAAGCCAGCTCAAAAAGGTAGGCTTCTCCTTCGACTGGTCAAGAGTTGTTGACACAACCGAGGAAGATTATTACAAGTGGACTCAGTGGATTTTCCTCAAGATGTTTGAAAACGGACTTGTTTTCCGTGACAAGACTCTTGTAAACTACTGTCCCAGCTGTAAGGTTGTCCTTTCCAACGAGGACTCTCAGGGCGGTAAGTGCGATATCTGCCACAGCAATATCGTACAGAAGGATAAGGAGGTATGGTATCTCCGCATTACAGAATATGCCGATAAGCTTTTACAGGGTCTTGATGAGGTTGACTTCCTCCCCAATATCAAGCTCCAGCAGGAAAACTGGATAGGTAAATCCGTAGGCGCATTCGTTGAATTCAAAATCAAGGAGCAGGACGAAAAGCTCCGTATCTATACAACCCGTCCCGATACTCTCTACGGCGTAACCTTCATGGTTATCGCTCCCGAGCACCCCATTATCGAAAAGTACCGCGATACTATTGCAAATATCGCAGACCTTGACAAGTACAAGGAAGAGTGCAGCTTAAAGAGCGAATTTGAAAGAACTCAGCTCGTGAAGGATAAGACAGGCGTTAAAATCGAGGGCCTCACTGCAATCAATCCTCTTACAGGCAAGGAAATTCCCGTTTATGTTGCGGACTATGTAATGATGGGCTACGGCACAGGCGCAATCATGGCTGTTCCTGCCCACGATACACGTGACTATGACTTTGCGAAGAAGTTCGGTATTGATATTATCGAAGTAATCAAGGGCGGCGACATTGAAAAGGAAGCCTACACAGGCGACGGCGAAATGGTAAACAGCGGCGACCTCAACGGTATCACCAACAAGAAGGACGCTATCGCAAAGGTTCTCGAAGTTCTCAAGGAAAAGGGCGTAGGCGAAGCAGGCGTACAGTTCAAGATGAAGGACTGGGCATTCAACCGTCAGAGATACTGGGGCGAGCCTATCCCGATTGTACACTGCCCCGAGTGCGGAATTGTCCCTGTACCCTATGAGGAATTACCTTTAAGACTTCCTCCCGTGGAGAATTTCCAGCCCGGCACAGACGGCGAAAGCCCTCTGGCAAAGATTGACAGCTTCGTTAACTGCAAGTGCCCCAAGTGCGGACATGACGCAAAGCGCGAAACAGATACAATGCCCCAGTGGGCAGGCTCTTCGTGGTATTTCTTACGCTACTGCGACCCGAACAACGACAGCGCCCTCGCTTCAAAGGAAGCGCTGGATTACTGGATGCCTGTTGACTGGTACAACGGCGGTATGGAACACGTTACCCGTCACCTTATCTACTCCCGTTTCTGGCATAAGTTCCTTTACGATATCGGCGCAGTTACAACCTCTGAGCCTTATTCCAAGAGAACCGCACAGGGTCTTATTCTCGGACCTGACGGCGTAAAGATGAGTAAGTCCCGCGGCAACGTTGTTGACCCTAACGATGTTGTTGACGAATACGGTGCAGACGTTCTGCGTGTATATGTTCTGTTTATGGGTGACTATGAGCAGGCAGCTCCCTGGAGCGAAAGCAGCCTGAAGGGCTGTAAGAGATTCCTTGACAGAATCTGGAATATGCAGGATATCCTCACTGACGGCGATGAATTCAGCAAGGAGCTTTCCGCGCCTCTCCACAGAACAATAAAGAAGGTTACCGAGGATATCGAGGCGCTGAAGTTCAACACCGCTATTGCCGCAATGATGGCTTTTGTAAACACAGTTTATGAAAAGGGCAGCATCAACAAGGCTGAGCTGAAGGCTCTTATCACAATCCTCAACCCCTTTGCCCCTCATATCACTGAGGAAATGTACCAGAACGTATTCGGCGGTATCCTTTCCGAGCAGAGCTGGGCAGAATTTGACGAGGCTCTCTGCATAGAGGAAACCGTTGAGGTTGTAGTTCAGGTCAACGGCAAGGTAAGAGCAAAGATGAATATTCCCGCTGACATGGGTCAGGAGGATATGATAAAGACTGCTCTTGAAAACGAAACTATCAAACCTATGGTAGATGGAAAGACAATCGTGAAGTCTATCGCAGTACCTAAGAAGCTTGTAAATATTGTAGTCAAGTAATAACCTTTGGAAAAGGAGGTTTATTATGGAAGATTATAAGTCTCTTTATTACTTTATGTTCAACGGCGTCAGTGATATTATCAACCTTATGGAGGAGGCGCCCAACAGCCACGAAAATGTAAGGTTTATCCAGTATCTGAAGCTGCTTCAGGCAGGGGCTGAGGAGCTCTACCTGAGACAGGGCGATGATGAGGACAGCGATGACGACGAGGACAACGATGATTGAATAAAAACACGGCCGCAGGAAAAACCTGCGGCTGTGTTTGTATAAATAACAGCGGTAAATAGCAAACCCGGAAAAGAATATCTAAAAATAAAACCTCTTTTTGTTAAAATGTACAGAATTTGAACAAAAATACTCTTTTTTCAAAAAAATCTTACAAAAAACCTTGATTATTTGTTACAGTAGTTGTATAATATATTGTGGAATATATTCTGATGAAAACGTATACAGAGGAATTGATATAAATGATAAATAATTTTACGGGACATCTCAGAACCATAAACCGACATAAAGCGCTGGTTATGAAATACTGCTTCAAGGCGGGGCTTTACAGACAGGGGCTGATGCATGACCTGTCCAAATATTCCCCTGCGGAGTTTATAACAGGCGTAAAATATTTTCAGGGCGACAAAAGCCCCAACACCGCCGAGCGTGCCGAAATCGGGTACAGCAGGGCATGGCTGCACCACAAGGGCAGAAATAAGCACCATATAGAATACTGGATTGATTACGGCCAGACGGGTGACAAGAAAATGACGGGTATAAAAATGCCTGTCAATTACGTTGTTGAAATGTTCTGCGACCGTATTGCCGCCTGCAGGGTGTACAACGGCGACAGCTACACCGACGCGGACGCTTATAACTACTACAAGCGCTCTCGTGAGCATTATATGATACATCCCGAAACGGACAGGCTCCTGCGCCGACTGCTGATAATCCTCCGCGATTACGGTGAAGAAACCGCCTTCCGTTATATAAGAAAGAAAATTCTGAAAAATTACTGAAGGAGCTGATTTTATGTTTGCACAGGTCAACAGCGTTGGTCTTTTCGGGCTGAATGCCTTTCCTGTAACTGCTGAAATAAGCTCCTCTGCGGGAATACCCGCAATAAATATAAGCGGGCTTGCCGATATGTCCGTGCAGGAAAGCAAGCTCAGAATAAAAGCGGCGGCAGAAAACAGCGGTATAAAAATCGCAAAGTGTATGTATACCGTGAATCTGGCTCCTGCTGACGTAAGAAAAACAGGTTCTTTTTACGATTTGCCGATTCTCGTGGCAATGCTCACAGTCTCAGGCGTTATTGACGCAGATTTAAAGGATTCCGCCTTTATCGGCGAGGTCTCGCTGAACGGCGATGTGTGTTTTGTCCAGGGCGCACTGTCCATGGCTATAAAAGCGGCAGAGTGCGGCATAAAGCGTTTGTATCTGCCTTATGAAAATGCGGCAGAGGCGGCAGTAGTAAAGGGACTGAGAGTTTATGGCGTAAAGAATATCGCCTCTCTTGCGGCTCATCTTAATGGACTTTCGCCTATTCCCGCGGCACAGCCTGTGGATTTCAACATAAATGACAGCTTTTCCGTTCCCGACTTTGCAGACGTAAAGGGTCAGGATGCAGTAAAGGGCGCGGTGGAAACTGCGGCGGCAGGCTTTCACAACATACTTCTGATTGGCCCTCCCGGCACGGGAAAAAGCATGATAGCCAAGCGTATCCCCTCAATTCTTCCCCGTATGACCTTTGAAGAAAGCATAGAAACTACCCAGATTCACTCGGTGGCGGGTATTCTCAACAAAGAACGCCCTCTGGTTACGGAAAGGCCCTTCCGCGACGTAAGCCACACAGCTTCATCTGTCGGGCTTATAGGAGGCGGCAGTGTGCCGAAGCCGGGGGAGATATCCATAGCCCACAATGGCGTGTTATTTCTGGACGAGTTTCCCGAATTTGACCGCAGAGTGCTGGAAACCCTGCGACAGCCCCTTGAAAATGGTGAAATAACAATTTCGCGTGCTTCGGGGTCGGTGTCATATCCCTGCAACATAATGCTTGCGGCGGCTATGAACCCATGCCCCTGCGGAAATTACGGTGCAGAAGGCAAGACCTGCACCTGCTCACAGAAGCAGGTAACGGGGTATCTCGGCAAGATAAGCCGTCCCGTTCTGGACAGAATCGACATTCAGGTTGAAGTTCCGTCAGTGAAATATGAGGAGCTTTCAGGCAGGGAAAAATCCGAAAGCTCAAAGGTTATTGCTGAAAGAGTACAGCGTGCGAGAGATATCCAGCTTGAACGCTTCAAGGGCACAAAAATCCGCACAAATTCACAGATTACTCCCGATATTCTTCACGAGGTATGTGTGCTGGACGAGCAGGCGGGAGCGTATCTTAAAAATGCATTTGAAAAATCAGGTCTTTCTGCCAGAGCCTACGACAGGGTTTTAAAGGTAGCGCGCACCTGCGCAGATCTTGACGGCAGCGAGATTATACATAAAAAGCATATAGCAAGGGCGGTGCAGTACCGCACCCTTGACCGCAAATACTGGCAATGAAGCGAGCCGCCTTGCTCAAATGAATAATTAATGATGAAAGATGAAGGATTATGGTATAGGCTTACGCCTATGATTTAAAAAAACATATTGAGCAGAGCCTCTTTTTAAAGAAGTTTTTAAATCCGCCGCCGAAGGCGGCACAACAATCATTCATCCTTAATCCTTAATCATTAATTATCTATACTTCTTCCTTCATCATAACAGAAAGGACGTCATAAAATGGAAAAACTAAGAATAACTACCTTTGGTGAATTTTCAATTGCCTACGGTGATAAAATTATTACCGAGCAGTCAAAGCGTTCCAAGAAAATGTGGACTCTTCTCCAGTTTATGATTGCTAACCATCACCGTACAATTTCCCAGGCAGAGCTTATAAACCTCCTCTGGGGCAATAAGAACAGCGAGAACCCCGTAGGTGCGCTCAAAACCTCGCTTCACAGGCTGAGAAGCTGTCTGGACGAGCTGGGACTTCCTGACGGGCAGGAGATTATTGTAAATTCCATGGGCTCCTACGCCTTCAATAACCGTCTTGAAGCCGACATAGACTTTGACGCATTTGAAGCGCTGTATAAAAAGAGTGTTGCCGCCCAGTCGGAAAAGGAGAAAACCAATCTCTACCTTGCCGCTATAAATATGTATAACGGTGATTTTCTGAACCGTTCCAAGAACGACAGCTGGGTAGCACCCCTTACTTCATATTATCATTCTCTTTATGTGCGCATAGTGCGTGAAACGGTAGAAACCATGTACAAGCACCGTTATTACAACGACCTGCTTACTATCTGCCGCAAGGCGCTCACCATAGAACAGCTTGACGACTTTATTCATTATTATTACATAAAGACCCTTTTTGAAACAGGTGACAAAGCAGGCGCAAAGAGCCATTACGCCTATGTTATGGATTTATTCTATAACAAGCATGGCATCAACCCTTCTCCCGAGTTCGTCTCCCTGTATGAGCAGACGGTAAAGGATGACCGCTCCTATAACGTCAATTTCGGAATATTAAAGGGTCAGCTTGATGATATAAGCGACGATACGGGCGCTTTTTACTGCGAATTCCCATTCTTCAAGCACGTATATCAGCTTGAGGTGCGTGACGCTGCCCGTTCTGACAAGCCTGCCCATCTCTGTCTTATAACTGCGGTTTCAAAAACTCAGGAGGAGCTTGAGCCAAGGGCGCTGAACCGTGTAACGGGCAAGCTTACGGACTGTATAAAGAATTCTCTCCGCTCCCGTGACGTATTCTCCCGTTACAGCGCGTCACAGTTCGTTCTGCTGCTTACTAACACGACCAAGGAGCAGGCAGAAATGGTACTCAACCGTATTTTAAAGAAATTCAAGAAGGATAATCCCAAGCTGAACTGCTCGCTTCTGTACAAGTGTGACAAGATAGGAAAGGTTCAGCAGGCGGAAGAAGAAAAATAATGGGCTATAAAACTGTAAACGGCGGTGCGGAAGCCCGTTTTATTGAGAAAAAAAGCGAATTTATCGGTTATATCCGTCACACGGAAACTGAAGCCGAGGCAATAGCTTTTATAAACGAAATCCGTGCCATGCACCGCAAGGCCACGCATAACTGCTACGCCTATATGCTGCGTGAAAATAACACTGCCCGCCATAGCGACGACGGCGAGCCGGGCGGAACGGCGGG
Organism: Ruminiclostridium sp.; assembly: GCA_017472865.1. GTDB lineage: Bacteria > Bacillota > Clostridia > Oscillospirales > Ruminococcaceae > Ruminiclostridium_E. The sequence goes on from JAFUNV010000052.1 coordinate 23,824, forward strand.
AGTGCCTATTTACGAGGTGCTCCGCAAGGAAGGGCTGACGGACGTTACCTGCGTTGTGACCCGATATTTCGGCGGAATAATGCTGGGTGCGGGCGGACTTGTCAGAGCCTATACCCAGGGCGCGAAAATTGCCGTGGATGCGGCGGAAATACTGAATATGTGCAGTGCGGTGAAGTGCGAGCTGGGGCTGGAATATTCGCTTTACGGAAAAATCGGCAAGACCCTTACGGATTTTGACGTACGAACCGAGAAGGAGGATTTCGGTGCGGACGTAAAAATCACCCTTTATATCCGCGAGGAAAGTTTTGATGAATTCAGTGCGGCGCTTATTGATTTGTGCAACGGCAGCATAGTGGTCAAAAAACTTGATGAATTGGAATATAATTTTGGCTGATGTGACAAAAATAATGAAAAACCCCTCGAAAAAAAGGAATTTCGGGGGTTTTTGTTGTATATAAGAATAGGATATTTTTTCAGCTTTGCTGAGGAAAGGACGCTGGTTTTATGCTCCCAAGAGAAATTACAATTGATATAGAAAACCGCACACTTTCGGAATATGCCTGCAAAAGCAGCGATTCCAGGGGCAGAGACGTATATGAAGAACCTTGTGACATAAGAACTGATTTTCAGCGTGACCGTGACCGTATTATACACTGTAATGCGTTCCGCCGTCTGAAGCATAAGACGCAGGTTTTTCTTATCCCGAAATCCGACCATTACCGTACAAGACTTACCCACACCCTTGAGGTGGCGCAGATAGCCCGTACAATTTCCCGTGCGCTGAGGCTCAACGAGGATCTGACCGAAGCTATCGCTCTGGGGCACGACTTAGGGCATACACCCTTCGGTCATGACGGCGAGCGCACTTTAGCTCAGCTCTACTCGGGCGGCTTCAAGCATTACAAGCAGAGTGTAAGGGTTGCGGAGCGCATTGAGCGTGACGGCAGGGGTCTTAACCTCACCAAGGAAGTCAAAAACGGCATACTCTGTCATACAAACATGACTGCGGACACTCTTGAGGGTGTAGTAGTCAAGTTTGCGGACAAGATAGCCTATGTCAACCACGATATTGAAGACGCAATACGTGCGGGCGTGCTTAAACAGAGCGATTTGCCCGAATTTCCCGTCCGCGTCCTCGGCGCAACAAAGACCCAGCGCATAACCTCGCTGGTCAAATCCATTGTTGAAAACAGTGTTGATGAAATAAAATATGACGAAACCACAAGACTTGCACATGACGAGCTGAGAGAATTCATGTTCCAGAATGTGTACTATGCCGCCGAAACCAACACCGAAAAGGACAAGGCGTGCTTTATTGTGGAATATCTCTATAATTATTACCTGAAAAACCCCATGCGTATGCCTGAGCTGTACCGTGATATTGCAAAGAACGAGTCTACGGAAATCGCCGTGTGTGATTATATTTCCTGTATGACTGATGATTTTGCCATAGACACCTTTACAGAGCTTTGCATACCTAAATCGTGGAATAAAGCAGGAGATTAAAAAAGAAGAAAGGAGCAAAAAGCATGGCACGGTACCCAGACAGCTTTCTGGATAATCTCAGGGCAGGCAATGAAATTGTTTCAGTTATGTCTGCTTATGTCAACATAAAGCGTACAGGCCGTGACTATGTATGCAACTGCCCCTTTCATTCCGAAAAAACTCCCTCATGTCACATATACACCGAGACCCAGAGCTTCTACTGCTTCGGCTGCGGCGCAGGCGGCGACGTTATAACCTTTATACGCCTTATTGAGCGGCTTGAATATGTGGAAAGCGTGAGATTCCTGGCGCAGAGGGCTGGAATATCAATGCCTGAGGACGATATTTCCGACGACGGTGTTAATTTCCGTACAAGAATACTTGAAATGAACAGGGAAGCGGCGCGGTACTTCCGTGATATGCTCCTGTCGCCTCAGGGCAAGGTGGGGCTGGACTATCTCCTTGACCGTGGGCTTACCCCCAACACTATCCGTAAATACGGGCTGGGTTATGCACCTGAGGGCTGGCATAATCTCCACTATTATCTGAAAAAGAAGGGCTTCACCGAGGACGAAATGGAGGCGGGAGCGCTTCTTACACGGAACAATAACAGTTATTACGACAAATTCAGGAACAGGGTAATGTTCCCCATTATAGACAGGCGCAAGAACGTCATAGCCTTCGGCGGAAGGGCGCTGGAAAAGGACGCAAAGGCGAAATATCTGAACAGTGACGAAACTCCCGTGTTCCACAAAAGAGAAAATCTCTTTTCGCTTAATTTCGCCAAGAACACCGAGGAAAGCTGCTTCATACTCTGCGAAGGGTACATGGACGTAATTGCCCTTAACCAGGCAGGCTTCGACAACGCGGTTGCTACTCTCGGCACGGCCATAACTCCACAGCAGGCGAATCTTATGAAGCGGTACACAAGCGAGGCGGTTATTTCCTACGACTCGGACGAAGCAGGGCAGAAGGCAACGGTAAAGGCTATAAACCTGCTGAGCGAAGCGGGCGTACTGGCGAGGGTGCTGCATATCCCCGACGCAAAGGATCCTGACGAATTTATAAAGAAATTCGGCGCAGACAGCTTCCGACGGCTTCTGTCAAAGACGGAAACGGCGATTGATTTCGAGTTCGGCAAGCTGAAAATCGGCATCGACCTCGATACTGCCGCAGGAAAGACGGAATTTCTGAAACGGGCGGTAAATTTTCTGGCTCAGCTCAGAAGCGATACCGAAAGAACCGTGTATATTTCGGAAGCGGCAAGACTTTCGGGACAGCAGGTGTCGGCGATAACGGGACTGGTTGCGGACAAGCAGCGGCAGAACCGCTATTATGAGCGGCGCGCGCAGGAAAAACAGCTTATACGCGGCGAAACGAAGCGCGACCCTATAAATCCCGACTCTGTTCGTTTTCCCGTGGAGGAAAAGGCGGAAAGAGGAATTATTGCTTTTCTTTTTCATTCCCCCGACCGACTTCCCGATGTCGAAAAAAAGCTTACCGCGGAGGACTTTCCCACCGAATTCAACCGAAGAGTGTACAGTTTTGTCAGAGATTGTATAAAAAGCGGCAGTTCTGTTGATATTTCGTCAATCGGAGGCGAATTTACAGCAGAAGAAGTGGGAAGAATAACAGGTATATGCAAGCAGGGTGATATGCTGCCGTACAGCATATTGCGGCTTGATGAATACATAAACGTTTTACTGAAACATAAAGAAAAATCAAACAGAAAGTCTGTGACGGAGATGACTGACGAGGAAATGCTGGCGCAGATAGAAGAACTCAAAAGAAAGAGAGCGGAAAAAAATGGAAACAAGTAAGAAAAACTCACATAAAGGAAAGGACGTACCCGTAATGGCAGATAACAAGACAATTTTAACCGAGCTTCTCGAACACGGTAAGGCAAGCGGCAAGCTCACCACCAAGGAAATCACAGACGCGCTTGAAACCTGTGAGTTTGACGCCGACCAGATAGACAAGCTCTATGATGATTTTGAAGCGTTCAACATTGATATTGTGGACGACTTCACCGTTGATGAGGACCTTGACACCGCCCTTGAATTTGCAGGAGACGATGACCTCGACCTCGCCCTTTCCACCGACAGTATCGCTATCGATGACCCTGTAAAAATCTATCTTAAGGAAATCGGACGTGTTCCGCTGCTTTCTCCCGAAGAGGAAATCGAGCTGGCACAGCGTATGTCCTCGGGCGACCCTTATGCAAAGAAGCGCCTTTCCGAAGCAAACCTCCGACTTGTTGTAAGTATCGCAAAAAGATACGTGGGCAGAGGCATGCAGTTCCTTGACCTTATCCAGGAGGGTAACTTAGGTCTTATCAAGGCAGTTGAAAAGTTCGACTATACAAAGGGCTACAAGTTCTCCACCTATGCTACATGGTGGATCAGACAGGCTATTACAAGAGCTATCGCAGACCAGGCACGTACTATCCGTATTCCTGTGCACATGGTTGAAACAATCACAAAGGTAAAGAAGGTCAGCTCCACTCTCCTCCACAAGAACGGCAGAGAGGCTTCTCCCGAGGAGATTGCAGAGGAATTACACCTTCCTCTTGACCGCGTACGCGAAATCATCAGAATTTCTCAGGACCCCGTTTCTTTGGAAACACCTATCGGCGAGGAGGAGGACAGCCACTTAGGCGACTTTATCCCTGACGAAGAGGCTCCCGCACCTGCTGAGGCGGCTTCTCTCACCCTTTTGAAGGAACAGCTTGACGAGGTATTGAACACCCTTACCGAGCGCGAGGGCAAGGTGCTCCGCCTGCGTTTCGGCTTAGAGGACGGCAGACAGCGTACACTTGAAGAAGTGGGTAAGGAGTTCAACGTTACCCGTGAGCGTATCCGTCAGATTGAAGCAAAGGCACTGAGAAAGCTCCGTCACCCCTCAAGAAGCAAGAAGTTAAAGGATTTTCTTGATTAATTGAAAGGAAAAGAGTAAATGCACATAACCCTAGAAACCGACTACGCTATCCGCATAGTTGACCGTCTTATAAAGGCGGGCGGCAGACTTGACGCAGGCACTATTTCCGAGCGTACAGGCGTTTCACAGCGCTTTGCACTGAAGATTCTGCGCAAGCTTGTATCAGGCGGACTTGTAAAAAGCTACAAGGGCGCAGGCGGCGGATATGAAATCGCACGGAGCGCGGCGGAAATCTCCCTTTACGATATTGTAGAGCTTATGGAGGGTACATACCGTTTCAGCCGCTGTGTAGGCGACGGCTACAGTTGTTCCTGCGAGCTACCCTGTGCGTATAAAAAGGTTTTCAGCAATATTTCGGAGGAGGTCTGTGCTATGCTCAGGAAGCAGACCTTCGACAAACTGATAAAGGCGGAGCATAAGCCCCGTTCTTAATGTGAAAGGAATTTTACAATGGCAGATGCAGAAAAGACAGCCCTTACTTCTCAGGACGGATATATCTTTGCCCTTGACATAGGCACAAGAACCGTTGTGGGAATTATCGGCGAATACATTGATGAAAAATTCTACCTTAAGGATTACATAAGCGTACCCCATAACAAGCGCGCTATGGTAGACGGTCAGGTCGAGGATATCAAGCAGGTTGCAAAAATCGTGGCTCAGGTCAAGAATACCCTTGAAGAAAGAAACAATCTTCGCCTTAACCGCGTATCTATTGCTGCTGCGGGTCGTGCGCTGAAAACAATTCAGGTCAGCATGGACTTTGACATTACCGAAAAAGAATATATCACCGAGGACATGGTTAAATCCATGGAAATTGAGGCAATACAGAAGGCTCAGTCCCAGCTTGACGCAGACGTACCCAAGGGTACTGCGTTCTATTGCGTGGGTCACTCCGTGGTAAGCTATAAGCTGGATGATTATAAGATGATAAGCCTTGAAGGGCACAAGGGCGAAAGCGCGCAGGTGAACCTTATTGCCGCATTCTTACCCAGTATTGTCGTAGAGGGTCTTTATGCGGTTATGGACATGAACGGCTTAGAGGTTGCAAGCCTTACATTGGAGCCTATTGCGGCAATGAACGTTATTATTCCCCCCGAAATCCGCCTTATCAATATTGCACTTGTAGATATCGGCGCAGGTACCTCGGATATTGCCGTGGCAAAGGACGGTGCGGTTTATGCCTACGCCATGGCTACCACCGCGGGAGATGAAATTACCGAGGAAATAATCAGAACCTACCTTGTTGACTTCAACACCGCAGAGGAGCTGAAGCAGAGCTGCTCCACAGGCGATGAGGAGCTTGAATTCCGCGATATTCTCGGTATTCCTCATAAATTGAAGGCAAGTGAAATTTACCAGAAGCTTACGCCCGCTGTGGACACTCTTGCTGAAACTATCTGCAACGCAATCATAGAAGTAAACAACGGCTCTCCCGCTGCTGTTTTCCTTGTGGGCGGAGGAAGCCTTATCGAGGGTCTGCCTGCACTTGTGGCAAAGAAGCTTGGTATTGACGAAGCAAGAGTTGCCATAGGCGGCGGAGATTTCCTCAAGAACGTAGATGAAAACGGCGCAAAGCTCGGCGCAGAGTTCGTAACTCCCGTGGGCATTGCAGTAACCACCGCTCTTGAACAGGGTTATGATTTCTCGGTAATCACCGTAAATGACAAGAAGGTCCGCGCCTTCGATACAAAGCAGCTCACAGTGTTTGAAGCTCTCAACCTTGCAGGCTATAAGAGTGCGGATATCATGGGCAGAAGCGGCAGAAACCTTACATACACAATGAACGGAAAGAGAACGGTTATAAAAGGCGGCGGATTTACCGCTTCCGAAGTCTATGTCAACGACAAGCCCGCTTCCGTTATTTCCACAATTTCTCAGGGCGACAGAATACGCTTTGTGCCTGCTTCCAGCGGCGAAAACGCAAAGTGCACTCTTGCTGACGTTATAAACTACGGCAGATGCGCTTCGGGTACTGTCGAATTCGGCGGTGCAAAGCACGCTATCGGTCTGCGCGCAATAGTAAACGGCACACCTCAGGAAAAGGATTATGAAATCCAGCCCCTTGACAATATCGAAACCAGCGGAATCATCACCCTCGGTGACCTTTTACAGAGCCTTGATATCGAGCTGGACGGCTTAGAATACCTCATAAATGGACAGGCAGCAAATGAAAGCTATGTTCTTTCCGACGGGGATATGATTTCCTACTTTGACGGAACGACCTCCGCTCCCGAGGCAAAGCCTGAGCCTCAGCCCGAGGAAAAGGCTGAAGAAAAGCCCGAGCCTGAGCCTGTTATTACTGAAACTCTCCCTGTTGAACACTCTGAGGGAACTCCTGACTTCTCCGTATTTGAACAGCAGGAAGAAGAAAAAGCTATTCCCGAAGCTCCCGCACCCGTGCAGAACGTTGTTCAGGAAAGGACCTTCGCCCCCGCTCAGCACGTAGCCCCCGAAAGACCCTTTTACAGCTCACAGCCTCCTGTAAGGGAAGAGCCTGTGAACCCCATTCATGCTAATTTCGTGCAGAGAACCCAGCCGCCGCAGATGCCTCTTTCCTTTACCGAGGAAAAGCCTGTCGTGCCTGTTCAGCCGCTTCAGGAATTCAAGGTTGATTTAAACGGAATGCCTGTGACTTTAACTCAGGGTCACCACATGCTGCTTGACTTACTCAACTTTATAGATATCGACCCCACAACTCCCAATACTGAGCTTGTGCTTGAAATAAACGGCGCACCCGCAAACTTCAGCTCAGTTCTCAACCCGGGTGACAGAGCGGTTATCCGCCTTCAGCCCAGAAGAGTCTGATTATGATGATGAGTAAAATAAAAAGAACCGCCGCTTTCTTCCTTGCGGCGGCGGTTCTCTGTTCCTGCGGAACAGAAATAGAATATCCCGAGCCTGTTGTTACCACCACAACAGAGGCTACAAAGGACGCGGAGCAGGAGACTGTTCTTATTGTCCCTGATGAGATAAAAAGCAAGGACAAGTATGAGCCCAGTGATTTTGTTGTAGCTCCTACGGAGTACAGCGAAACCTACCAGCTGGAGTTCAACACTGACGCTTATTCCTACACTGACGGACTTGGCGGCTACAACGGCACAGGTTTTATATGCCTTGGAAAGGGTGATTACGCCACAATTACCGTAACTGTCCCTTCTTCTCAGCATTATAAAGTAGGCTTACGTATCTGCTCCACAGGTTTAAAGGTAGCAATTCTCACTGACGCCGAGGAGAAAACCGACGACAGCGGCAATGAATACCTCAGCGGCGGCAGTGAATGGGGTGCAGTTTATGTTGATGAAAGCGTAATGTTCGATTATTTCTACCTTGACGGAGTTTATCTCAGCAAGGGCGAAAACGAAATTACAATGAAAGTTCTTTCAGGAACGGCGTATATAGACGATATCTCTCTTGACAGCACTTCAACAGTACCCGAGCTCGCCTATGCAATTTCCAACGGCTGTATCAACAAAAATGCCACGGATATCACAAAATCAATAAAGAAATATCTTGCGGACGTTTACGGCAACAAGGTGATTACAGGGCAGTTCTGCTCTGCGGGCACAAACACCGAAATCAATGCAATTTACATGGATACGGGCAGATACAGCGCTCTGAGATGCGGCGATTTAGGAATCTTCACCGAATATTATGACGGCAGTGACAAGAACAATGAAAATGAGCTTAATACTGCGGCGGAATGGTGGAAAAACGGCGGACTGGTAAGTTACAGCTGGTACTGGTACGCTCCTACGGAAAGCGACCCTCATATATTCACCGAAATCACCGAGTTTGATATTACCGACGCAGTAACGGACAGCGATATTGCAAATTCCGACGCAGAGACCCTTGCGATGTACGAGCAGACAGGCAAAATCAGCTCAGACTGCTACGATATTATACGCGACATGGACGCAGTTGCAAGCAAGCTGAAGCTGCTGGCGGCGCAGGATGTACCTGTGCTGTTCCGACCTCTTCCCGAGGCAGGCAACGGCTGGTACTGGTGGGGAACTGACGCGGAAAGCTATCTCTGGCTCTACAAGCTTATGTTCAGACGCTTTACGGAATATCACCAGCTCAATAATCTTATATGGATTTGGGACGGTGAAAGCGCGGCATTCTATCCCGGTGACGATTATGTAGATATAGTTGGTATGGACATGTACAGCGATTATGATATTTCGGGTAATACCAGAATGCTTGACGCCATGCGCTATACCATAAGAACCAAAGCCTGCGCTCTTACAGAGTGCGGCAAAATCCCCAACCCTGATTACATAAAGCGCGACAATGCATTCTGGCTGTGGTTTGCGCTGTGGAAGGGTGATTATATCATAAACAGTGACGGCAGCATTTCCTATGAGCATTGCACAAAGGAAGAGCTTGACTATGCTTATAACAATGAGCTTTATATAACGCTGGACGAGCTGCCTGATTTCACGAGATATTAAAACAAATCCCGCAGTGAAAACTGCGGGATTAAAAATTTTATATGGCGGGCGCGAGTTGTTTATCAAAGATTATTAAGTCCGTATTTTTCGAGAATTGCGGCGAAATCGCGGTAGCTGTAATCAAGGTCAACGTCTCCTTCGATACCGTTTACCTTGCCCTTGAAGCTGTACTGCCAGATATAATATCCGCCCTCGTACGTTACTTCGTCGCCTACCTGTGCCAGCCAGATAGCATACTTGTCAAGAATAGTCATATCCAGATTTTCTTCAAGCCAGCTCTTATAAGAATAGAACATAGGGAAATACTTTGCTTCCATCAGCACCTCAAAGAAAGCCTCAATCATGTTTGTGAGCTTCTTGGTGCTGAGACCTGCCTGAAATTCCTCTTCCATATCGAGAATTACAGGGTACTGGATTTTGTAGCCGTCTATTATATCAAGAAGGAAGCGGGCCTCTTCCTTGGCTTCGGAAACGGAGGTCGCGTAGCTGTAAAAATAAACGCCTACGTCAATACCGTATTTCTGCGCACCCTTTATGTTCTGACGGAAGTAATCGTCCTCCTTCATGGTGTTGGAGGAGCCTGCTCTGCCTCTGCCGGCGCGGATAATTGCAAACTCAACGCCTGAATCCGCAACCTTTTTCCAGTCTATATCACCCTGTGCGTAGGAAACGTCGATACCTTTCCTTTTCACCTTAGGCTCATCCACCAGGATATTTACTGTCATATCCTCGTATTCGTCCTCGGGACGGTGGTCCAGGAATTTACCGTTGCGGGTGACAGTGATTACCTTGAAGCGGGTATAGCTTGATTTTTCGTCCAGTATAATAGTACCGCTGCAGCGCACCTTGGAGCGTGAGCCTACTGTAAGGTGACCGCTCATGTCGATTTTGCCGCTTACGGTTATGTTGAATATACCCTGAAGGTGGAGCTGGCTGCCCTTTTCGCCTTTGATAAGGCTGCTGAGGGTAGTGTCACTGCTCTTGTAGAAATAGGTTTCGCCTTTATTATATATGTAGCTGTCGCTGTAAAGCTTGACGGTGGAGGAGATTTCCGCTTTACCCTGACGGTAAACAGTCATGTCGCCGCTTACTTTAAGCGTGCCGCTTACAGAGGACTGGAAAAGCCCGTAAATGTTGTATTCGGCATCTTTTTTGATATTGATGGTACCCGAGTTGAAGATTGTGCCGCCCTGAGCTATGGCAAGCTCGCCGCGTACAATAATCTCGCCCTTTGAATAGACCTTAAGCATACCGCCGTCCTTTACGCTGAGCTTTGTGCCCTCGGGAATTTCGACAGACTTTTTCAGCTTTACCGTGTCGGTTACCACGTATGTATTGCCTGCTTCGATTTCGCTTTTTCCGTCCCACACTATAACCTGTCTTTCGGCGAAGGCGGTAACAGAGAACAGCACGCCGAAAATGCAAAGGCAAAGCACCGTTACGGCGAGCCTTTTCAGATATTTCATTTAAGACCAGTCCTTTCTTTTTGCGGCAGAGTGTGCAAATTTCTCTTGTATCTGCCGTATCTGTATTATTGCGGAATATCCTGTACCTATATTTTCTCATATCGGGGGCTAAATGTCAAATACTTTTTCGTTATTTCCAGTATTTTTCTGATGAACAAATTTCTGCGCCAAAGATATTCCTTTTTTACTGCCTGATAACTGTTGAAAATTAACCATTTTTACGGCAAAAAGTCAAAAACGCCCCGAAAACGCTTGACGAACACTTGTTTTTGCGGTATCATTATCATGTATTATTATGCGGTTTGCCGCAGAGAAAGGATAAAATTTATGCCTTCAGTTAAAATTTCAGCCTCAATCCTTAATTCCGACCTTTCTTGTCTCGCAGGCGAGGTTAAGAAAATTTCGGATAACGGTATAGAATATGTTCATGTGGACGTAATGGACGGTGAGTTTGTGGACAATATCACCTATGGAAGTGCCGTGCAGAAGTCCTTTGCTCCCCACACTTCAGCAAAACTGGACACCCACCTTATGGTAATGCACCCTCAGAAGCAGGTGAAGCTTTTTGCCGAAGCAGGCTCGGACATCATTACTTTTCATATTGAAAGCGACTGTGATGCAGACGCGCTCATTGATGAAATACATAGTCTCGGCGTAAAGGCAGGCGTTGCTGTAAAACCCAATACCCCTGTTGAAACGGTACTGCCTTTTATCGAAAAGGCGGATATGATACTTGTAATGACCGTCGAGCCGGGTTATGGAGGACAGGGCTTTATCCCCGAAACCCTTGAAAAAATCCGCGCTGTCAGAGAAGCTGCTGAAAAGCAGGGAAGGGATATAGATATTCAGGTGGACGGCGGAATCAACACTGAAACTGCAAAGCTTGTAAAGGAAGCAGGCGCAAATGTTCTTGTCGCAGGCACATTTCTCTTCAGAGCGGAGAATATGAAGGCTGCCGCCGATTCCATGCGCTAATAAAGCCTTGAAAGCACCTCGCAGGCGTTACCTTTGCATACAGGCTCGCCATATTCGGAAAGGGTGCAGATTTCCGCACTGCTGCGGCTGACCTCGCCGTATTCCGAAAGAAAGCTCCTTATTCTGCCGTAATCTTCAGCAGACGGAGTGACCGTCACTGCATAGCCGTTCTTATAACGGTAAACAGAGGCGGCAGGATTTTTCATGATATTCTTTAGCCCGAAGCATAATTGTACTGTAACGGAGAGGTTTTCTGTCCTGCACAGAAGCGGCGCTTCCTCGTTTTCCTGTATTTCACCGCCAAGGGTTGAAACATAAAGCACACACCCCCCTTCCTTTTTCGGGAAAGCCTCAAGAAAAAGGCGGTCGGGTCTGTATTCGGGAAAAAGCCGCATTTTTCCCAGCAATTCTGCCAGCGTTCTCTTTATTTCTGGGGTGCGCAGGGCGATACTTTCCGCGCGGAGGGAATACTCTTCCATATCCGCTTCGGAAAGGGTGATTTTAACGGTATTGCGGCTCAGCGAATCATATTTCATGGTAAAACCTTTCATTAACGTGAAATTAATATATAAAGTTCAAAGGAAATAAACTATGTCAGAAAAAACAACACGGGCTATGGAACGCTTTGACAGCGATTTAAAAACCTATACGCCCGAGAAGAAGCAGCGTAAGCTGAAATCCATATACGCCGACCAGCTTATATTTCTTATAGCCTTAGCAGGGCTCGGAGTATGGCAGAGCGGACTGAGAGCGCTTGTGATATGCCTCACCTCAGTGCTTACCTGTATGCTGACCGACGCGGTTTTCTGCCGTATGTCGGGGAAGACCTACAACCCCAGGGATTTATCCACAATAGCTTCAGGACTTTGTCTTGCGCTTATGATGCCTGCTTCCGTAAGCTACGGAATAGTTTTCGGCGGCGGACTTCTCGCCATGGGCATAAAGCACATCTTCGGCGGTAAGGATAACTACATATTCAACCCCACCTGCGCAGCAATTGCCTTTCTTATTATATGCTTCCCTCAGGAAATGCTCCTTTACCCTCAGGTAGGAGTACAGCCCGAGGTTTTCGGCACAGCTACGGGGCTTGTGCAGGGAATTGAGAGCTATCTTTTAAAGATAGGCACAGCTCCCTCGGTATTCTTTACGGATATGCTTATCGGCAACTATGTGGGACCTCTCGGCACTACGCATTTTCTCGTGCTTCTGGTAAGCGGTGTATGCCTTTTGGCCAGACGGTCGATGTCGGGCTTTGTAACGGTGTTCGGTCTTGGCTCGTACTTTGCGCTTACGGCAATTTTCCCCGTCTATACAAGCATCGGCGACACCATAAAGCTTGAACTCATGGGCGGTTATCTGCTTTTCGGATTCATTTTCCTCGCCAGCGACCCGCAGACTGTTCCGAGAACTGTTCCCGCACGTATCGTCTACGGACTCCTTATAGGAATTATCGGCTGTCTTTTCCGTCATTTCGGAAAGGTTGAAGGCTCTTTTATATTCATTCTCCTTATTGCAAATGCAGTGTCGGTTCATCTTGACGTTTTGTGTGCGGCGGCACTCCGCGGAATAAGACGCGGTACTTCGTATATGTTCCGCAACATGGGACGTTTTGAACGTCTCCGTGAAAATGCGGCAGGCGGAAAATCCACCCGTCGTCTTACGGACACTATGGAAATTATTGTACCTCCCACAAACTATAATATGCCTCCTATTGACGGCAAGGTTACAAAAATAAGACGCAAAAAAACAGGTTTCCTGTCGCGCCAGGTGGATAATTTCAAAATCAGGCTGAAAAAGGAAGAACTGATACGACGGAAGAAGGAAAAAGAGCAGGAAAGAGCAAATTACATGGCTCAGATGCGGAAAATGCAGAAAACCCCGGACAAGGCAGAAAAGACTGCCTCTGCAATGAAAAAGACTGCTCACCCCATTAAACAGCCTGCAAGCAAGTCTCAGGAAAAACACAACAAGCAAGGACAAAAATAAATGGAAAACAACAAAATAAGCTTCAAGGACGGCTTCTATAAACAGAATATCGTATTTATGAGCGGTCTGGTTATTGCACCCGTAATAGCCTGCGCCACAACGCTCATGAAAAGCCTTGCGGTGTGCATGGTCTTTTCACTGGTTTCGTTCTTTACAATACTTATCTGTCGGGCTGTCCCCAGAAAAATTGCATACACCCTACGCGTAATAATCTATTCCCTTGCGGCGTCGGTGATTTACATACCTGTTATAATTCTTACAAATGCGGTTTTCGGCAGGGATATAATCCTTTCTGCTGGCGTTTATCTGCCTGTGCTGGTGACGAACTCCCTTATCCTTTCCAAAACCGAAACCCGTTTCTACGGCGAGGATTTTGCAGATATGGTAATCGACTGCGGTGCATTTATCGGCGGCTTTGACATAGCCTGCATATTTGTGGGGGCAGTGCGCGAGCTTCTCGCCAACAGCACTATCGGCGGCGCATATATCTATATGCCTTTTACAATCCCTGCTCTTGAAACCACCTTCGGCGGATTCCTTTTCGTCGGAATCTGTGCAGGTATTTTCCGCGGCATATATAATTACCGCAAGGAAAAGCTCTTAAGAGCCGAAACCGAGGAGGAAGAGGACACCCTGGCCGAATATGCGGAGGATATGGGCGAATTCCTTACAGGCAAAAAGCATTCCGAGCCTGAAAAAATGAAGATTTATAAAGCTCCTAAAAAGCGCCGTAAAAAGCCTGAGCCTGAGGATATCCTTGAAATGAGCTTTAATGACAACAGCAGTCTGGTGGACGAGTTTGCGGCTATTGTTGCAGAGGGCGCGGAGCTTATCCCTGACGACGAAAAGACCGACGAAAGCGGCGATACCGAAAACTGGGATTACAGCGAGGAAACGGAAAACAACGGGGAGGAAACGGAATAATGGAAGCTTTCATGAATATAATTTCCGCCTCTCTTATTGCAATTTTCGTGCAGAATTCCATTTTTGAGAGAGCGCTTGGCATAAACGTGCTGCTTTACGCTTCAAGAAAAAAGGAGCACTTGCTGGGCTTTTTTGCCGCAATTACCTATGTAACCACAATTTCAGCGGCAATTGTCTGGAATTTCGACAGACTTTTTGAAACCAACGAATATTATTACATTTTTGTGCCGATTTTATATGTTGCAATAGTCAGTGTAATATATATATTAACGCTGGTGGTTATCTGGCGGTTTTTCCCGAAGATTTTCCGTGCGCTGAAGCAGTATGTCCATCTTTCGGTGTTCAACTGTTCGGTAATCGGCGCGCTGTTTTTGTCCAATCTCCATGGCTCGGACATTTTCAGCTATATCGGCTACGGCTTCGGCACGGGCGTCGGTTTTCTTATTGCGGCGTATCTTCTGTATATTGCCGTACCCCGCCTGCACTCGCCTCTTATTCCCGCAGCCTTCAGAGGCTTTCCTATTATGATAGTCTACGTGGGAATACTTTCACTGGCGCTTTATGCCTTTACAGGCTACACTACCTCGGCGGTATAATACTTACAAACGGAGAGGTTAATGAAGAAAAGAAAGAATTACGGTCGGAAAATAAAACGCAGTAAAATAAATCTTTATCCTAAGCGTAAGACAAAAGCACAGAAAATTCTCGGCACAGTGCTGCTTGTAATTGTTCTGTTGGGCATAGTTTTTCTGGGCTACTGTCTGGCAAATCCGCTGCTGCGGTATATAGAAGAGTATTTCGGAGCAAGCGACAGCAACGAACCTGTGTGGACGCCTCCGCAGGAGAGCACTTCTGCCGTGTCAGAGACAACGGAATCCCCTGCTGTTACGGATACTGCCGAATCGACTACGGAAATTGTTACCACTGCGCCGCCTCAGACGGCAGGCAAGGGCTACACAATCACCGTGCCGTCCTCTGCTCTTGCAAATTCCGCATCATTATCGGCATTTGCGGCAAAATCTGCGGCCGAGGGCTACACGGCGGCTATGATTCACCTGAAGGACAGTGCAGGAAATCTGCGGTATCTTTCGGGGCTTGAAGAAGTACAGGATACCGAAGTCATCAATGGCACGCTTACCGCCGAGGAAATCAGCAATGCACTCAGCGAAAAAGGGCTTACACCCATAGCTGTGCTTTCGGTCCTTGCAGATAACGCAGGCTGTGCGGCAAATCCCGACATGAGCTACAAGGTTACAGACGAGGAGAATGTTTCCTGGTTGGATTACACCTATGAAAACCCTGTGCGGTGGGCTGACCCTGCAAGCAAAGCAACGATTGCCTATAATAAGGCGGTTTATGATGAGCTTAAAAACGCAGGCTTTGAGCAAATCGTGCTGGCGGATATAGTTTTCCCTGATTTTCAGGATTACGACCGCAGATATATAGAAAGCAGATATTTCGATAGCGGCAGATACAAGCTTCTTGCGGACGTTGTGCCTGAGGGCGCTTCGGTGCAGGTAAACGCTGAGGATATCGTTATAACCCCCTTTACAAAAACCGCCGAGGTTCTTAAAAACAAGGCGGCACTTTCGGAAAGCACAGTGCTTGTGCGCATAAGCCGTGCGCCTTTTCCGACGGAAAGCGGATACCCTGCCGATGCAGGTAATCTTCTTGAATCGGTCATGGGTCAGGCGGCAACACGGACAGGTCTTACTCTTGTTCCGATGATAGAAAAGGCGGATTTCACTCCCGCGGAAATCGAGGATATGAAGGAAACCGCCGAAAAAATGGGCTATACAGAATTTTATGTAAGATAAAAACAACGGGCGGTCATGTGACCGCCCGTCCAGTGTGTCGAAAAAGTCCAGCGAGAGCTGGGCTTTTTTTGCAATTTGTGGTATAATATAAAAGGGTGATAAAAATGTTGAAGAAGGAAAAAGAAGAAAGATATCAGGCGGAAATAATCTGCATGGATGAATTAGTGCCAA
>JAFUNV010000053.1 GCA_017472865.1 Ruminiclostridium sp.
ATTGAGTCGGTTGTTTTACTCATTGTAGTTGCAGGAGATGCCTCGGTTTGTCCGTAGGTTATGCAGATTTCGGGCATGTGCATTTTCTCGATAACCTCACGCATTGTCTGAATGGGGCAGGGAGAGCCTGCCATGATGCCTGTTCTCATGTTTGAGAAATCAGTCTTGTCGAAATCCTCATGTCCCAGCATAGCACTAAACATTGTAGGAACGCCGTGGAAGCAGGTAATCTTTTCCTTGTTGATGCATGCGAGACCCTTTCTGGGAGAGAATGCGGGAATAGGGCTCATTGTAACGCCGTGAGTGATACTTGCTGTCATGGCGAGAACCATGCCGAAGCAGTGGAACATAGGCACCTGAATCATCATGCGGTCGTGTGTGGAAAGGTCCATACAGTCGCCGATAGCCTTACCGTTGTTTACAACATTGTAATGAGTGAGCATAACGCCCTTGGGGAAGCCTGTTGTACCCGAGGTATACTGCATATTGACAACGTCGTCCTTATCAATCTTGGAACGCATTTCCTCGACCTTAGCAATAGATACGCTGTCTGCAAGAGCCATAGCTTCGTCCCATGTGAAGCAGCCGTCCTGCTTGGAATCAGTTGTGATAATATTTCTTAAGAAAGGAAGTCTTTCAGAGTTCAGTTCACCGGGCTTACAGGTTGCAAGCTCGGGACAAAGCTCCTTCATGATTCCCACATAGTTTGAATCCTTGAAGCCGTCAACCATAACAAGGGTATGTGTGTCGGACTGGTGTAAAAGATATTCCGCTTCGTGGATTTTATAAGCTGTATTTACAGTAACAAGAACTGCGCCGATATAGGTACAAGCCCAGAAAGTAATGTACCATGCAGGCACATTGGTTGCCCAGATAGCAACGTGGTCGTCCTTTTTTACACCCATAGCTACGAGCGCACGAGCAAAGCGGAGAACGTCCTCACGGAATTCGGGGTAAGTTCTTGTATAATCAAGCTCTGTGTATCTGAAAGCGTACTGGTTGGGGAATTCTTCACAGATTCTGTCCAGAACGTCAGGGAAAGTTTCATTTATGATTGTTTCCTTGGGCCAGGGATAGTAGCCTGTACCGCGGTTGTCTATCTGAAGCTTGCTCTTCTTTGCGTGGAGATAGGGCTTCATGTAACGTGCAAACTGAGGGAACACGATACCAGCCGCGTATAAATCGCGTGACCATCTCTTTACCCATTCAAGAGAGATATATCCGTCATAGCCGATTCTCTGGAGCGCGGAAAGCATTTCATGAAGAGGCATATCTCCCTCGCCCATGAGCTTATATACAAGCTTGCCGTTCTCGATAGCAGAATCCTTTACATGAATAAACTTAATATAATCGCCGAGATTTTCAACTGTTGTCTGACCCGATTCACCCATATAACGGTAGGGGTGGTGCATATCCCAGAGAGCGCCGACAGCAGGGCTGTTTACGCTGTCGAGAAGCTTTTTAAGACGTGCAGTGTCGGAATATACGCCGTTGGTTTCAACCAGAAGCATTACGTTCTTGGCTTCGGCAATAGCCGCAATTTCCTTTAACATTGCGCCTACGGCGTTGTCGTCCACTTCGCCCTCGGGCTCGGGTGTAAGGTCTGCTAGAATACGGATATAAGGAGTGCCTAGCTTGTTTGCGAGGTCAGCATGAGCTGTGATTTCTTCAACGATTTCATCATGCTGTTCGGAGAATTTAAGGCAGCAGCCTGTGGATAGACAGGGAATTTCAAGCCCTAACTGCTGGAGCTTTGCTACTGTTGCGTCTACCTTTTCTGCTGTGAAAGGCTTTGCCTTTACTGCGTTTGTTTCTTCGCCGATACCTCTTACCTCAATGCCGTTGAAACCTAAGTCCTTCGCCATTGAATAGATATCAGACCATGAAAAATCAGGACATGCTAATGTGGAAAAACTGATTTTCATATAATGCTACCTCCATTTTTAAAATTCTTTATTCCTATATCAAATAAGTTGAACTGCATAAATAAAAAATGCTTCATCTCTGAATAAAAGAGATGAAGCATAAACTCCACGGTACCACTCTTGTTGGTAAAATTACCCACTCACTCACATCAAACAATGTGATTCTCTGTAACGGGAGAACCCGAAACAATCTACTTGCAAAAGCTTTCGGCTGTTCTGCTCAAGGATGAGTTATAACCAAATCGCTTTACTGTCTCGCACCACACGACAGCTCTCTGAAAACAGTGATAAGGTCTTATTTCCTATCATAGCATTTCAACATATTTGCTAACCATGAGTGTAATTATATCACGCTTTTTTTGAATTGTCAAGAGATTTTTTAATTTTTCTTTAGTCAAATCTATCCTCAATGTCAATCCTCTCGCCCTCAAAATTCCAGTAAAGCACCTCGCCGCCTTCTGTTGCGCCGCCTATAATGTTCTGCTCATAGTCCATTATCCAGGTATAGCCCTTGCTGCTTTGCCAGAGAGTCTTTTCAAGTTTATCATAATAATAAACATACTCGGGCACGGGGTCGTCGGCGTTTTCTTCAAGCGTCCATACCGTTTCGCCGCCGAATATCAGCTTGCTGTAATCTCCGTAGGGGTTTTCCGCTTCAAAGGTCCATATCGTTTCATGTACTGCGTCCTTTTTAAAGCCGCGGATAAGAGGTGTACGCTCGAAAGCTTTAAGAACACCGCCTTCTGTCTGCACACCTGCCGTCATGAACTGATTCATGGGCACTTTTGCGTGCTTGATATTTGCATATTTTAAAGTAGATGAAAAGCTATACTCGGGCGAGCTGTAAATGACGCAGAATTTTTTATGCCCGTGCTCGTCCTCGTAGCGGTAAGCCTTAACCTCGCCGAAATGTTCGAAGGGCACGTCCATAACAGGCACGTTAAAAGAGAACCAACCGCCCAGTATAAGCGCAGCAATCAGGAAAACAACAAGTATTGCCTGCTTTATTCTGTGTTTTTTCATAAAACGGGCGAACTTTTCTCCTGTGGTCTTTGCTTCAGCCTTTAAAGGAAGAGAAGCGCTTATACTTTCGTACTCCTCTCTGCATTCAGCACATTCCTCAAGGTGCTCCTTTACCGCCTCTGCGGTTTTTTCGCTTACCGCCTCATCATGATAGAGGGGCAATAAATCCTTTATAATTTCGCAGTTTATTTTCATATCAGCTCTTCCTTTCTCAGCGTTTCGATAATCATTTTTTTCGCACGATAAAAGGTAACCCTCGCCCAGCTTTCAGTTTTTCCGAACAGCTTTGCAATTTCGGCAAAATGAAGTTCGCCGAAAACTCTCAGGGAGAATACCTCCTTATAGGGTTCTGTGAGATTGTGAAGCGCCCTGTGAATATAAAATGCTATGTCCTTTTCCGCTACAAGCTGTTCAAGCGACGGGGCATTATCGGTCGTTATTTCCTCAGGGATTTCGGAGGATATTTCACGGTTCGCGGTGCGGCACTTGTTCAGCCATATATTGCGGGCTATGGTACATAGCCATGTGTAAAGGCTGCTGCCCTGCATAAAGCTGTCACTATGCCTTATGGCGCGCAGAAATGCCTCTTGTGTGATATCCTCCGCCTCGGTCTCGTTTCTGCACAGTGACATTACATAGCGAAAAACCGATTTGTATTCACCACAGAGGATTTCATCGGAAACAGGCTGCTCTCTTTTCTTCACTTTCTCACTTCCCTTCTGTACGTTAGACAACGTTTAAGGAAGAACGTTACAAGAAATAATATTTTTCTTTATTTTTAAATAAATAATATCCAGAAAATCTTCCAGAGTATGTGGAATCCTGCATGGGACAGCATGGCATACTGAATCCCGTGCTTTATGTAGAGATGGCCGCAGATAAGACCTGCCAGGCTGTTAAGAGTAAAGCAGCGTACAAGTATAAGGGGTGTAATTCCCATTGTTGCGGCGGTGGTTGGAAGATGACCTGCCGCAAACAAAAGTGCAACCACAATATTTACGCCGATAAGCACGCCATTCGGAACGTTTTGCTTGTTTTTGAAAAACAGCTTCCATATTATAAAAGTAAGCAATGACATCAGAAACCATCTCATCATGATTTCTTCAAGAACTCCACCGTAGGTAAGACAGGAAATCATATAAGCGAGCGTGGGCTTCTGCTCATACATTGCGGCTATCTCGGAGATTAAATTGCTGTAAACGCCGTACTCCAGACCGACAAAGATAATACAGCCCAGAACGGTCAGAACAATTGTAGGAATTAAACCCGACTTGCTTATTTTAAAGCTTTTTAACAGACCTGTTTTTTCAGCCAGAATATATCCGAAAAATCCCATCAGCAGTATCTGTCCTGCCGTCTGAACAGCAGTTATAATATGCAGAGTAGTTATATCAGCAATACCCGCCTGGGCCAGCATTTCAGAGAGCATTACAGGGTCGTAGGTTTCCGCCATGTAAATACTGGTGAAAAAGCCTCCGATTAATCCTATAGGCAATAATACGAGAGCAAAAATAAACGGGTTTCTGAATTTTTTAAGCACTGACTTCAACCCCCTCATTATATGTTTCTACGCAGAAGCTCTTTTTACCGCAGTGAGGGCAGGTGAGTTTCCTGGTGTTGGGAGTGTGAGCAGCAAAGAATATTTCTTTGAACGGACGTCTGAAAACCTTGTGGCATTCGGGACAGATATAGGCAATATTGTCGTAATACCATTTAGAAAGTAGTAAGGCAAGACCAAAAACAATCGGAAGTACTGTTATAAAAGGCAGCCATATCCCATTAACTAAACCTAAAATGAAAGCACTTGCTTCAATTATCTCCAGCGGAATTGCAACAGCAAGCATAACCGTTCTGATCTTTTTCAGTTTTTTCTTGTTTTCCATAATATTCACTATGTCGCCTATTGAATTAACAGAGAAATGTTCAAAATTTTTAAGCTGGGTTTTCAGTTCTGTCAGTGCTGACAGCTTTTCCTGACGCTCCTTTATCTCCTGCGACAAGGCTTCGGACTGCTGCTCAATAAGCAGCGAAATGACCTTATGGGGGTTCTCCTCGTTGAAAAGCGTGGAAATATTGTCAATGGAAAAGTCAAGACTACGGAGAAAACAGATGATTTTCATTTTCTGCAAATCCTCTTCTGAATAAAGACGTCTGCCGCCATCAGTAAGCTCACTGGGTATAAGAATACCTCTGGTATCATAATACTGAACTGTGCGTACAGTCACACCGCAAAGCTTAGCAATTTCTCCTGTTGTGTATTTCGACATAGTATCAACCTCCTTTAACCCTACTATACATTATTACGCAGGGTCATGAGCAATAGGTTACGCAAGGGGATTTTTTTAAAAAGTCACTTTTTTTCTCATTTTTCAAAGCCATAGGTAGTAATTTCATAAAGACAATGGGCAAGTATATTTTCGCTCGAGAATTTTGCAAGCGTTTCCTCATCAACCGCATAGGTCAGAAATTCATCGTAGCCTGATGAGGTTATGGAATAAACTATATCCTCGCCCTCCCTGTGTCCGCACACATCGAAATGTAACGTCGGGTCGTTTTCGTCAAAATCTGAGACATATATGCTGTCGTCGTCGGTTTCAATGGAAGTTTCTATAAAAATCGTCAGGTCACCCTTGGTTTGAGGCAGTGCGGATTTTTCTTTAAGAAGGAGAAATAATTTTCTATAATCTTCAATCTCCTTTTCGCCGTAGTGAAGCAGGATTTTTTGATTTACCAGTTCAAAGGTGCAATTTCTTATAATGTCAGATATGAGCATTGTTTCTCCTTATAAAACAAAAACTCCGGCACTATTGCACCGAAGTTTTGATTTGGCAGGGGTGGTAGGAATCGAACCCACGTCAAAGGTTTTGGAGACCCCTATTCTGCCATTGAACCACACCCCTATTTAATTTTGGTGCGCCAACAGGGACTCGAACCCCGGACCGACCGGTTATGAGCCGGTTGCTCTAACCAACTGAGCTATTGGCGCTTGTTATCCTAAACGGTTGGTGACTCGTGGGGGAATCGAACCCCCGTCGCCGGCGTGAGAGGCCGGAGTCTTAACCGCTTGACCAACGAGCCGTAATACATAAAAAGAATAGGCAGGGCCTATTCTTTTTAGTATATTTGGTACACCTTCAGGGACTCGAACCCAGGACCCACTGATTAAGAGTCAGTTGCTCTACCAACTGAGCTAAGGGTGCATCTCAATTTTCCATCCACCACCCATCAAGCTGTCGTTTGGCTGGCTTTCGCTCCTCCAAACCGACGCAGCTAAATGCAAGCAGCTTCATCTGCAATCTCTTTTCTCCTTCCGCCGTCTCGCCCCTGCAGATGACTACCTCGGCTCGCCCTTTTCCTTTC
>JAFUNV010000054.1 GCA_017472865.1 Ruminiclostridium sp.
AAACTCCCGAGGTTTATCCGCTTGGAAGATACCGGTGAAAAATGAAAAAATCAGCGATATTCTATACCGCTGATTTCACCGTATATCTTGCAGCATGCGTCGGGTCGCTCCTCAGCGTTGCCCTCTTTGGCTGCATTGTTATTATTGGTTTGTTTTTTGGGTTAATTCCATTTACACAGTTTATTTTTCGGAACCGGTGAGAATTTGCAATATCTAATTATAAAGAAAACGGAGAGGATTCATTTCCTCTCCGTATTCTTTAGTAATCAATTTAATGTAACGGATACACGAATTATTCCATCAGCATATCCAGATACATATCAAGTCTTGCGTTGATATACCCTGCAAACAGGTTTTCCATTGCTGAAAGATTATGTTTTACATGATATTCATCAAACGCATTATAATATGCTATTCTATCTGTAAACTTAATATCAATAGGCGGATATCCCGCTTTCATTAACTCAAGATTCACAAGCAGTCTTCCGGTTCTGCCGTTACCATCAATAAAAGGATGTATGCCCTCAAATTCAATGTGGAAACGAGCCAGCTTTGTTACAATATGCTCTGTGCTTTCAACAAAATCATGTAATAGCTGTTCCATCTTAGGTTCAATAAGATACGGCTGCACAGGCTCATGCTGTGCTCCCATAATACGAACAGGTACTCTGCGGTATACGCCACGGTCTTCTTTCTTATCTGCAAGAACAAGATAATGAATCTGCTTTATGACACTTTCGCTTATAGGAATATTATCCTTTACAAGTTCACTCACATAGTCAAATGCCTCTTTGTGACCAATAGCCTCCATATGATCCTTTAACGGTTTCTGGTCAATAGTAAGGCCTCGGAGTACCAAATCTGTTTCTCGCAGAGTAAGTGTATTTCCTTCTATGGCGTTAGAGTTATACGTATATTCTACGATAAATTCCTCATTAAGTCTCGCCACCTCTCCTGCTGTTAAAGGTCTCATACTGTCCAGCTCTGCTCTTTTACGATCGATTTGCAGCAAAATGCTTTCCTTGGATTTATAACGCCCATCGGCAGGTTTCTTTGCATCCGCAGGAATTTTCCAACCGCGTCCTTCCTGGTATGCGCCGGAAATTTTTCCTTCAGAACAAAGCACTCGTATTCGTCTATCAGAAATGCCCCATTTTTCAGAGGCTTGTTTTACTGTCATAAACATAGGCTATCCCTCCAATTTATTATATTATACCACTTTATTGGAACAATATCAATAATATCGGAATAATATTTTATAAAATATCGGAATAATGCTTTTTGTCATTTTATCGTAAGTGAATATAGTAATAAACAAGGATACAATTATTATGTATTTAATTTTCCTTCCATTTCAGCCAGCGACAAAGCCAACGCTTCCGACTGTATCAATGTTATATGTGATGGGCACACCTTGAGTTTGTCATATTTTGTCAGTTTTTACCTTAATATAAAATATCCGTTTTCATCACATCTGTTCTGTAAAATAATGCTCACAGGCGTAAAGATACTTTTCTTCAAATTTCTGTGCTGCCTGCTTGCTTATTTTTTTGAACGGCAAAAGCATATCGAATGCGTGAAAGCAGTTGGGATAGATGTCTACACTTGCCTCTATGCCAGCCTTTTGCAAATTGTCGATATATGTAAGAGTTTCGCAATAAAATGGCTCTATATCACCAACAAATGTATATGCAGGAGGAAGATTGCTGTAGTCCGTCTGTCTTGCCGCTGCTGCGTAAGACGGTACATTTTCTCTCTGCTCATACAGCTCAGCAAGATAGGCTTTCCAACCCATGTGATTAAGCTTTGTATTCCAGACAGGTGCATGATTATCCTTTGAAGATTCGGTATCAAGATTGTCAATCATAGGATATAAGGGCATCTGATATGCAATATTTATCTCACCCTTATCACGCGCATACATACAAAGTGCCGCTGTAAGTCCTCCGCCCGCACTCTCGCCGCCTACCATAAGCTGACTGCCGTTTACATTAAGCTCTTCGGTGTGTTCTTTCAGATACTTCAAAGCGGCGTAGCAATCCTCAAGTGCCGCAGGATACGGTGCCTCCTTTGACAGTCTGTATTCTGGAGTTACAACAACAGCACCGTATTTCTTTACCAGATGAATAGCGCGTGACATATATATCATCCCCGCCATTCCTGTTACATATCCGCCGCCGTGAATCCAGAGTATTCCGGGTGTTTTTTCCTTTGGCTTGACATTTTTAACAGGACGGAAAATCAACAATTCAATATCCCTGCCTGTGGATTTTATTTTTACTTTTTCGGATTTATAATATCTGGTCATATACGCTCCTTACTGCTCTTTACATTTATATATATTTCTACGTGTGCAGTCCGCCAGACTGAATAAATAATCACCTTGATATTGAATCAATCCAATTGAAAAGCTCCTCAAGGTCATAATCACCGCTATGAGGAATACCCCAAGGCAGACAGTAGTCAACGTTCTTTCCCTCTGCAGCAAGGCACTGGGCAAGCATTGCTGATATTGCAAATGAGGTATCTCTGTCAGCCGCACCGTGGCGGATTCTCCAGTGCCTTGCACAGCCTTCATTTGTTATAAAATTCATCACATTCATAAGGCGTACAACATCAGAAGGTGCTGTTGGATTATCGTTTCTATCAGCATCTGTACCAAACCTTGTGAAATGCTTTTTATCTGTAATTTCATCACCGAAAAGCTGGTTTTCGGGTGTGTACATATCGGGATTATCAAAAGCACAAGGAGCTTTCATTCGTGT
Organism: Ruminiclostridium sp.; assembly: GCA_017472865.1. Lineage (GTDB taxonomy): Bacteria > Bacillota > Clostridia > Oscillospirales > Ruminococcaceae > Ruminiclostridium_E. The sequence goes on from JAFUNV010000054.1 coordinate 2,766, forward strand.
GATAAAACCACAGTATTTTTCAAAATCAATCGTACCTGCCGAAAGGTCAATCCCGCTTTCTTCGGGAATGACTTCACCCTCTGAATATGCGCTTTCAGCAGAATTTATTATAAGCTTTTCTATGTAATCCTTAAAACTGCCATTTCCGCTTTCATCAAGAGTGAGTCCGTTTGGTGCAACACTGTTAAGATATTTGGGAAACTGCTCTTTAAGCTTTGCTGAAAGTTTCATCTGTTCGTCATTGAGTATAGTGTGCACGGGAGTGACCTTCCAGCTGTCACCATCCTGTTCCCATTTATGCCAGTGCTGTTCGGAAAGATGGCCGTACTGCCATTCATAGGCGGAATCAGAATTTTCAAGATTTGTAATAGGACAATAGCAGGACGCAGCAAAAATTCTGTCGCTTGTAGTTTCGGCACCAAGCTGTTCAAGATACGGCAGATACAAGGGTGAGTCACCTGACGATGCAAGGAGTGCAGACATTGCTCCACCTGCACTTGTGCCGTTAGAGATAATCTTATTCACATCACCGCATATCTTATCCGAGATACTTCTGATAAAACGAACTGCCGCTTTTAAATCAACAATACAAGCGGGGGCTTTTCCTATATACTTTTCTCCATCTGCTGTGGTACGACCCCTTGCACCTGCTGAAATCACCACATAACCATGTGCAAGTGCCATAGCCTCAGTATTGAACGAGCCGTCATCACGAACACAAGGAGAACAAGGCTTTGTCTCCATATATCCGCCTATGCCGTTTGGAAAAAATATAGGTGCGGTCTTATTGTTATAGCCATTTATCGTTCCGCCGTCAATATAAGTCTGTGGAATAAAGATATTCAACATCTGTAATTCGGGCGAAACAGGATTCCTGACGTACGGAATATTTCTATACGCACGAAAAGTGATTTTTAAGCTGCCACTTTCAATCTGTTCAGTTTTATAGTTTTCCGGATTGAATGTCATTTTATGCACCTCCGCACAAAAAGTTAGCAAAAACTAATCTTTTACATTGTACACCTTTGCTTTGAATTTGTCAATCAGTCGAGGATAATTTTTCAAGCATGGAAGAAAAACATATAAAATAAAACGGCTATCCAACTTGTTAAGCGGATAGTCGTTCTTATGTATTCACTTGTTATCACTCTTTCCCGCTATCCAAGCAAGCGACAAAGTAAGCGCTTCAGATTGTGAGGGGTTCCACTTTGATGTTGTCATTATTTGTCAGATTATGTCTTACTACTACATAACTGCATTTCATCTTTACTTCTAATAATGTGATTGTACTATTTTTTCTTTATACGCACCGCCATATACTGCTTACTCGAAAGCGGAACACGGAACTTGCCTTTAAATGTACCGATTTCGGTTATTGTCGTTTCCCAGGTGTTTATTACTTCAACAACATACTCGTTATCATCGTCCAAATGAAAATCACGGAATAAGGGCTGCATTATACCAAAATAGTATATGCAATACCCTTTATTTTCACTCTTATTATTGAACGTAATTGTTGATGTTATTATATCACTTTGCGCCTGAAAAAAATATACGAGATTAATATTTTGATTTATATTATAGAAATTTCATGCTTCAGAATCGGAACGCAATATTTTTCTGCAAGCTCTTCTTCACGTCCGTCAGAAGTGAAAACATTCATAAAATTATACTTAGTATATGCTATTTACATTTAAGCGTCAACATGGTATACTTTTATCAACGTTAAAGGAGGATAAAAATATGTACACACCAAATGATAAACGCTATGATAATATGATTTATAACCGTTGCGGCAACAGCGGATTAAAACTTTCTGCTCTTTCGCTGGGTCTGTGGCAGAATTTCGGCTACAAACACAGCTTTGCCAATATGGAAGAAATGGTACACACTGCTTTTGATCTGGGAATAACCTGTTTTGATCTTGCAAATAATTATGGAAATCCTTATAACGGCAGCGCAGAGGAAAATTTCGGCCGAATCCTTGACAGGAGTATGAGAAATTACCGTGATGAGCTGTGTATTTCCACAAAGGCAGGCTACGAAATGTGGGCAGGTCCATACGGCGACAGAAACGGCTCCCGCAAGTATCTCACCGCCTCACTTGATCAGAGTCTGAAACGAATGAATCTTGATTATGTGGATATTTATTATCATCATATCTACGATCCGAATACTCCTCTTGAAGAAACTGCTCTTGCACTTGATAATATTGTAAAACAAGGCAAGGCACTTTATGTGGGCATCTCAAACTACGGAAGAGAAAAAACCGTGGAAATCCAGCAGATATTTAAAGAATTAAGGACTCCTTTTATTGTAAATCAACCCTCTTATTCAATGCTTAACCGATGGATTGAAGATGATAAGCTGGACGAATATTCAAAGGAAAACGGAATTGGTCTTGCTGTATTTTCGCCGTTATATCAGGGATTCCTTACAAACAAGTATCTGAACGGAATTCCTGCTGATTCAAGAGTTGGCAAGGGAGAAACATGGATAGGAAATCAGCTCGATGAAAAAATGGTTGCAAGACTCAACAAACTCAATGACATTGCCGCTAAAAGAAATCAGACACTGTCCCAAATGGCACTTTCATGGGTACTTGCAAATAAAGCTGTCACAACAGTAATAATCGGCGCAAGCAAGTCGCAGCAGATTATAGAAAATGTAAAATGCATTGATAACCCTGATTTTTCCCAAGAAGAAATTGCCGGAATTGAAAAAGCGCTTATGTGATGAAAAGTGAGTTTATATGACAGAAAACTCTTGACAATTTCAAACATAAGGTGTATTATAAATATAATCTTATGAGGGAGTAGCAAGCTTTCTTAAAGTAACAAGTCAACATACTGACCTTACGGTCTGGCTTGTTTTAAATTGCGAGACTCATGTGTAGTAGTAGAGCTATGCATGAAGTCTGTATATATGACATTAAAGGGCATAGCTTAACGGCTGTGCCCGTTTTTGTTTTTATGGAAAGGAAGAATTTATGACTAAAAAAGAAGCTGTAAAAATCATCAGAAAAAAGCCCGTTCCCTCTGCGCTTGAATTGGGATTTAAAACCGAAGGGTATGAAAACGAACTTGAAAAGGTCTATATCAGAACTGCTGAGCTGTTTGAAGAAAATTCAAACGCATCACAAGCGCTTTATAAGCATTTAAGACAGATTTTACCGAGTATCGCTTTTTATGAGGCACTTTTAAGAATAACCGGCAACAAGGAAAAGTCGGTTGCCTTTTTTGACAGATGGGCGCTTACAAGGATTGAAAAAATGGTTCCTGCGGTGCAGTCAGTTATGAAGCTTGGCCTTTACAGGAAAATGCCTGATATATGCGATAAAATGCTGGATAAGCTGTTCGGTCCCGAAGCAGGTTTTGAAAGCAGGCCAGTTGAAGACGCACCGAAATTCGCAAGGGATATGACGGTTTGTCCGTACTATGAAATCTGTAAGAAATACGGTTGCCCAGAAATCACACAGTTTTTCTGCAAGTCTGATGATATTACATATGGAAATCTTAACCCGAAACTTGTCTGGGGCAGAACGCAGACTCTCGGTATGGGTGGAGAATGCTGTGATTTCAGATTGTATTTGAAGGAGAAATAAATTATTTGGTTTCACGTTATTTTACACGGACTGGCAATGTCGATTATATTTACGCTTACACTCTGTCTTGTTTCATACATAGACTCACAGCCGTTTACGAAAATGTATCCGCCTGCTATTCAGAAAATCGCTCCGCCTATACCTCATTTAGAAGAAAAATAATTATATAGTAAACAAGCCTCCGCTTTGCTATATGGAGAGCTTGGTTTATGTATTCACTTATTGTTATAACTCTTAACCGCTATCCCCACCAGCGACAAAGTAAGCGCTTCAGACTGTTAGGGATCGCTTTCCCTGATTCTCATGATTCTTCAGATTTCTTTAGGTATAACTACTCTGCCGAGGTCGTCAATTCTTCTGACAATTCCCGTTGCTTTCATATATTAGATTCCTTTCACGGCAATTTTTTGTCAAAACGCTGTGCGTTTCTTTAAATCTATTATTTACCGCTTATGGGGGGTTATACTTTTATTTTTAAATTGTATAAAACAAGTTTTACTATGACAAAACTTTATATTATGAAGGATCTCTGATATAAATAACACACCGCCCAACTAGCAGAGCAAATAACAATCATGCAGTTAAATTTTCCTTTTCGTTTATTAATTGTAAATTTTTACTAAAGCGCCGTTTTCCATGCACTCCGCATTTGCTGTAAGCTCTGCGTTTTCGAGAAAAGCCAGTTCGTCGCTGTCTGTATGGATTTCTGGCTTACAGTTTTCCAACGATGTGCCGTTGTTCTCAATAAACAATCTGCATTTTTTACCACTGAAATCTGTTCCTTCAAGCATATATCTTGCAGAAAGGTAAAAGCCGTTCTTTGTAGTTATCTGCGTATCTACACCCTTTGCTACTGTCTTTCCTGCAAAGTATTCACCTGATGCGATTGCGCTGAAGGGTATCATCACCACCCTCGAAGCCTGCCCATCAAGCACCTGCGCTTCATAAGTGGTGACATTTATTGTCATGATAAGCTTACTCATTATTTTCCGCCTTTCTGTATTTTCCTGCACTCATACCTTCACGTTCTCTGAACTGACGCATAAAATGAGCAGAATTTGTGTATCCGCACTCTTCCGCTATTCTCTGAACAGACATTGATGTATTTCTGAGTAAATAAGTTGCTCTGTCCATGCGGAATGTTATCAGATCCTCGGTAAAGGATACACCGAAATGTTTTTTATAGAGCCGCTGAAAATGGCTGCCGCTAAGTCCTGTTCTTAAGGCTGCTTCGGATATGCTCCAATTACTCTGAGGAGAATATTTCATTTCCTTTCTGAGATTTGAAAAAATCTCAGAATAGGCTTCCGTGCCTCTCGGATTGCTTTTTTCGGCAAGCGAAAAATACATTTCTGTGATATGTCCGTCAATATCAGTATCAGGAGCTATTTCATCAATCACGGCATCTATCTCGCTTACAGCAACATATATTCCGAGCTCTGAAATTGAACGGCACAGGCTCTCAGCAAAGTCATCAACGCTATGTTTTTTCAAGGATACGCCGAAAACTGTTTCGCCAAGATAAATCGCCGTATTTGTGCAGTCATCAGAACGCAGAACTGCCGATACAATCGGTACAAAATAAGGGGTATTCAGATACCTTTTCGGGAATGAAAACAGCATTATACTATCGCCTGTTATTATCTTTGAAACAAATCCTCTTCTGCTCTGAAGTCCCGTATAGATATCAGACATATTCTTTTCTTCAAGCTTCTGCCAGATGTATTCGGTGTTGCTTTTTTTGATAACTATATCAAGTCCGTTTGCTACCGCATCACACCAGCCTGTGTAATGCTCATCGGCAGCGAAATTTTCCGCCTCATCATATAATGTAGCTATGTATCCTATTATCCTGTCGGAATAATGAACCGAGCTGAACACCCAGAACTGCGGCTCATGAGGCAGATTAAGACAAGGCAGAAGCTTATGCAGGGGGAAATCAAGCTGTCCCGGTTGTTCTTCGGAATAAATAAGCTGCATATTTTCTGAAAATCCGCTTTTCCGGTATTCGGGATTTTCTACACGCCAGTCTTCGCATACGCAGACATTTATCGCTCTGCATTCGGGAAGCATATATCGCAGACTATCCAGCACCGCCGCAAATTTCGGCACGGATTCACAGTCGGACATTTTTGCAATATAGTTGGAATACATAAAGCTCTTGCGTTCAAGCTGTCTGTGTACTATTTTTTCAGTATATCTGAGGAGATATTCCTTCTCCGCTTTATTATTATTGCAGCCGCAGCTGCCGCAGTATCTGATATGCTGTTTATTGCAGTCAATATCACAGGTAATGCCCATTTTCTCCGCAAGTGCTTTTACAGCTAGCATACCGAGGCTTCTTTCGCCGCCGCATACGGTTGTTACAGACGGTCTTGTAAGCATTGTATAGATACTTCCGTCATAGCCTGTAACCGCAATTTCGTCAGGGACTTTTATTCCGTATTCCATAAGCTTTTCGCACAACACAACCGCCATAATGTCACTGGTGCAGACAACCGCCTCGGGGAGAGGACGTTTTCCTTCCGCTATGTTTTTCGCAAGCTCAGCTGCGCTGTTTCTCCAGAAATCACCGTATATGACGCTGCTGTCAAGCCTGTGCTTTTTCATAATGTATGTATAACCATCCGCACGGTTTTCAGCTTCTCTGTTTCCCTGCGGTCCTGTAAGGCAGATAATATCCCTGTATCCGTGAACAGAAATCAGATGCTCTGTTATTTTTGCGATACTTCCGCTCTGATCGGGAAATATACCGTTTATATTTCCTCTGCCTTCTTCAATCGCAACAGCAGGAATTCCCATGGCGTCAAGCCGTCTGAAAATCCCGTTTTTCAGATTCATGTCTCTGAAACGATTTGCAGCAATAATTACGCCGTCTATATCAGCGGAAAAAACAAGCTCGTAGATATTGTCCTCGCCCTTGGTGTAGGCTTTATCATTTTCAGCCGATACTCCTGTAAACACAAGAGTGTCATATCCTATCCCCCTTGCCGCATTATGTATTCCTGACAAAAATTCGCGGTCGAGCTCATCATATACAGCGGGCATAATTACCGCTATGCGTCCCACAGACATATAAATCACCTCATTAATATGATAACATCCTAAGCGCAATATGTCAACAGCCATTGATACAATAGGTAATTGTTTTAACCTGTTTTTCCCTGGTTGCAGAAAAAAATGATACGATATATCATATTTTCGATACAATAAGCAATTGTATTGGAAGGGTTTATGATGTATAATGTGAAAAACAGGAGGTAATAACCATGAAAAAGAAAATATCTTCATTCTTATTGGCGGCAATGCTTGTGCTGTCAGGCTGTAGCAACACAGAAAATACTCCTAAGAGCACAGAAATCAGCACAGCTCAGACAACAACAGCACCTGTAACCGAAATAACCACAACAGAGGAGGAAATCCCGATAATACCAGAAAGAATATATCCCGATAATGCCTATAAAGAGCTTGACCGTTCGTTCCTTGAAGAGAAGGAAATAGAACGAGGCTCAGTAGTAAAATTCACATACGAAACCAAGGATAACGTGGGCGGCGGCGATACCGTATATGAAAAATATGCGCTTGTATATCTTCCCGCAGGCTATGATGAAAATGATACCGAAACACGCTATAACGTTATGTATTTCATGCACGGCGGAAGTGATTCGCCAAATTGGTTTCTTAAAGGTGAGGGGCAGAAAAGCCAGTTTGCATATCTTTTCGACCAGATGATAGCCGATGGCGAAATGGAGCCTATGATTCTGTGCTTTGTTTCCTATTATACTGATTATCGTTCTGACGATACACAGAATTGTCTTAATTTCCATCACGAGCTTATAAATGACCTTATTCCTGCGTTTGAGTCAAAGTATCACACTTACGCTGAGGATGTTACACCCGAAGGTATAAAAGCATCAAGACTTCACAGAGCCTTCGGAGGTTTCTCAATGGGGGCTGTAACAACCTGGGCAACCTTTGAAAACAGACTTGATTCTATTGCGTATTACCTGCCTGTAAGCGGTGATTGCTGGGCACTCGGCGGAACAGCAGGCGGTTATCGCCCTGACGAAACAGCGGAGCATCTTGCCGAGGCTGTAAAGAACAGCGGATACACAGCAGAAGATTTCTACATTTATACAGGCTGCGGCGGCAGCGACATGGCAAAGGCAAATCTTGAACCGCAGGTAGAAGCGATGAAAAAACTGGATAATACTTTCATTTTCTGTGATAATTTTGCAGACGGAAATTTCTATCACTGCCTTTATGAAGGCGGAGGACACGACAAGAACACGGTAATGCACGTTATGTATAACGGTTTGCCCAAGATGTTCGGATAAGGAGATAATATGAAAAGAACAATATCATTTATTTGTGCATTTCTTGTAATGCTTACATCGATTACTGCCTGCAACGGCAAGCCTGAAATTGATGCGGAAACAACAACTTCTGTTCAGACAACAATTGCGGAAATTACCACAACTGCTACAACTGAACCAGAAGCGGAAAGCTCTGAAAGCCGTTATCAGCTTTCAAATCCCAATGCGGATATAAATGCCAAAAAGCTTTATGACTATATAAACGACGTATATGGAACTGCTATTATCACAGCTCAGCAGGAATCAACATGGATGGGCTCACCCGATTATGAAATGGATTATATTTTTGAAAAAACAGGAAAATATCCTGCAATGCGCGGTCTTGACTTTATGAACAACGACTTTGACGGCGTTGTTGAACGTTCAATAGAATGGCACGAAAAGGGCGGCATTGTCACAATATGCTGGCATACAGGCGTTATCAGCAGCGGATATCAGGAATCAAAGGATGATACCCCTGATTTTGACAAGCTGCTTACCGAAGGCACAGACGAATACAACGAAATGATTGAAAGCTGGGACAAGGCGGCTGTGGCATTGCAGAAGCTCCGTGACGCAGGCGTGCCCGTACTGTGGCGTCCTTTCCACGAATTTGACGGCGGTTGGTTCTGGTGGGGCAAAGGCGGCGGCGAGAACTTTATTAAACTCTGGCAGATGATGTACGACCGCTATACAAACGAATTCGAACTTACAAATCTTATCTGGGTGCTTGGCTACTGCGGCGAGGTTAAGAACGGCTGGTATCCCGGCGATGAATACTGTGATATTATCGGCTCTGATACTTATGATAATTCCACACACGTTACCGCATGGAACAAGCTTTCTGCTATGGAAACCGGCAAGCCTATGACCTTCCACGAATGCGGAAAAGTACCCCGTATTCCCATGTTTGAACGTGACGGCGCAATGTGGTCATGGTTTATGATATGGCATACCGACCATATCACAGGAATCAGCGTAAAGGTACTGAACAATGTTTATAACGATGAAAAGGCTATAACCCTTGATGAATTACCTGATATTTATTCATAATAAAGTTTCCTCATAAAAAAGGAATCTGCTGTCTGTTACGGACGGCAGATTCCTTTTTTTAAAATACGGCACTTATCACTGAACAAGAGCGGTATATATTATTTTAAAAGAACATATGTATGTTCATCGCCCTTCCCTTCCATCTCTGATAACGACAAAGTAAATGCTTCAGACTGTATCAATGTTGTATGCGAGGGGCGCTTTCCCTGATTCTCATGGTTCTTCAGATTTCTTTAGGTATAACTACTCTGCCGAGGTCGTCAATTCTTCTGACAATTCCCGTTACTTTCATGTATCAATATCCTTTCACGGTAGTTTTTTGTCGAAACACTGTACGTTTCTTTAAACCTATTATTTACCGATTATGGAGTTTATACTTTTATTTTTAAAAGCTCGGAAGATAAAATTCAATGCTAATACATATATAAATAACACTTACATATCCCATTATTTGTTAATTACATATTTTCAATCCAGTTAATTACCTTGCCCAATAATGGCGACTGATTTTCCTTACGCAGGAATATACCCGCGCTGTAAAGCGAATGTGTATTGTGTTTCTCTGTTACCTCATAAAGCTCTGCTGATATTCCAAGTTCAACCGCACAATTCACAAACTTTTCAGCTTGCTCAAATCCTATAATTCCATCATGCTTACTTTGCACTATCAACATTTTTGTATTATTTCCGCGACTTAATTTTAGTATTGGTTCTCCTCTTTTCCACTCAGATAAATCCTTGCTGCCAAACATATCTCCCGCAAGCTTACTGAGTTCAAATGTCCGCGGCTCATCAAAACAAAGAGGTCCTGCGAGACTTATAAGTCCGCTGAATTTGTTGCCATCAATACCGTGTTTTTTCTGCATTTCATAATCAGTGCAAAGAATTGTTCCGAGATGTGCACCTGCTGATGAACCTATAATTACAATTTTAGAATATGACAGCTTATTCTCATCAATGTATCTCTCAATCTCACTGTATCCGTTAAAAATATCATAAACAATATCTTCATAATGATATTTGGGTGATTTGCGATAACCGGGCATAACACAATCGTACCCTTCAAGCGCAATTTTTTGTCCTATAAAATGGAACTGTAATGGAGAACCACTGTTCCAGCCACCGCCATGAATATAAATAACAAGCGTGTCATTTTTGGGAGACGGTGATTTGTAATGCAGAAAATACTGATTCTTATCTCCCCACTGAATCCGTTCGGGCTTAACAATTTTCTTCACTTTCAAAAGCGGAACTATAACACTTCCGTAACTCAGATATTCCCTTAATGTATCATTCACTCCCATTTTTACAGTTACAACATTCTAACACATATTTCAACGAAAATCAAGTAATAAGTTAAATGAGCTGTCTGAGAAAAACGGAATCAAAACTCGAATTATTACATTACCCGTGAGAACTGCTGAATAGTACAGCATTCTGCTTTAATTGACATACGCTTCTATCCGTGTTATAATAACACAAAAGGAGGTATATTATGAAAAATAAAGCAGTAAAAACGATTGCAGCATTATTCCTTTCAGGTGTTCTGGCTCTGGGCACAGCTCCTAAAATCAGCGCAGAAGCGTTAAACTCTGAAAACTGTTACATATATGTAGCCTTCGATGGCGTAAGTCTGAGAAAAGGACCGGGCACCGAGTATGATAAAATCGGTACCATAAAAGGCACAGGAAAGCTCACATACATAGATGAAAAGCTGGATAAAAACTATATCCCCTGGTATAAGGTAAGATTTAAAAACGGCAAAGAAGGCTGGATTACCAGCAATTATTCCAGAAGATACATGAAAAAATCCGCTCTTCCCGAAATAGAAGAAACCGAGAAATTCGTTTCAGACGGAACCGCATACGGAAATATCTACGAACAGATTTCCGAATCTGCGGAAGAGTACAATGCTATCGGTGTTCAGGTTTCTGTAATAAGAGGAAGCGACGGAAAAGCCTTTGATTTCGCATACGGCTGGGCAGATTACGGAAGTCGGGAAATGACCGTAAACAGCAAGATGCGCTCCGCTTCGCTCAGCAAAGTTGCCACGGCAATCTGTGCTGTAAAAATGGAGGAGCAAGGGTTAATAGATTTAGATAAGAATATCAAAAAATACTGGAAGATTGATATTCCAACAAAGATATCCACCAAAACTCTTCTTACTCATACCTCTACCCTTTATAATCTCAATTCCAAGAGCAGTGTAGAAGAAACAGCAAAGCAGCTTGAATCGTCAGGCAGCTTTAACAAGAAAAAAACTCCGGGAAAATCTTCCTCATTTGAATATAACAATTTCGCGTCTTCGGTAGCAGCCACTACTCTTGAATTAGCTTCGGGATTTCCGCTTGAAGAATACGCAAATGAAAATCTTTTCAGTTTACTGGACGGTGACCTCTCTTATTTCCCCGGAAACATCAAGAATACAAACAATCTTATTACTCATTATGATTATGACCATAGTGTGGAATTGCTACCCGAAACAGCAAAAAAGATGGTTTTCACAGGAAATATAGGCGACCACCCCGGAAATTATATAGGCGGACTTACAGGCTCGTCATCGGATATAGCAAAAGTATTCTCCATGCTGGCTAACGATGGTGTTTTCGGAGATAATCGTATACTTTCCGAAAAATCGGTTGAGGTTCTTGAAAAGAAATACTTTACAGCAAAGGAGCATGGCGGAAAGTTCAAACAGTGCCTTGCTCTTCGCTATTACAAAAAACTGTACGGTACAGAAGGGCTTTATTATCACACAGGAAACGCCTATGGAATTGTTTCTTTTGCTTCCTACGACCCTGTTACCAGAAACACTGTTGTTGTTATGACCTCAGGTGCAAAGCAATCGCGGGATAAACGCGGCATTTACAAAATCTGTGGCGAGATAACAAGAGCAGTATACAAGAATATAGATGAACTGCAATAACGAAATTAACACTGACGTTTAACTTACTTACAATTCGAGCACCGCACTTATTCTGAGTGTGGTGCTCATTTTTTCAGCCTTTCTGTACTCTCCTTCACTCATATTATTACGTTTCTTAAACCGCCGCATGAAATGTGCAGTGTTTATATATCCACACTCCTCAGCAATGAGCTGAACTGACATTGATGTATTTTTAGTGTAAATTCTATCATTATTTTAAGATTATTGTTATTCTTTCTACGGGTAAACGTATTAATTCAGCTTTAATGCGTATTTTTCGTTGACTTAAACCTATGAGTTATGTTATAATGAATAAAATTGGAAAATTATTCAGATGGCATTCCAACAATAATTTAAGGGGAAATATGCATTTTAACGCATATAATCACACAAGATGAAAAATTTGAAATTGCGTACGATTATCACAGCGGCCGTTTTATTAATAAACACTCTTTGTATTTCATTGCTGTATATAATTGCAAACTCAAGCCTCACCACATCAATGAAACGTTCTGAGCTGGAAAATTTACACAGCACATTAAAGGCTGAGACAAAAATTATCGAGGAATATGTTTATCACCAGGAATATCTGCTCACTGCATTCAGCAAATCCCCTGAGGTAATTGATTTCTTAAAAAACCCCGATAATGAAGAAAAGAGACAGGCTGCGCAAAAGGCTACCGAAGAATATTATTCGACACTGGACAACTGGGAAGGACTTTACATCGGGGAATGGAATACTCATGTCATCGCCCATTCAAACACCGATTATGTCGGAATGGTTACCAGAGAAGGAGAACCGCTTAAAGCTCTTCAGAATGCTATGACCGAAGAGAATGGTCTGTATAATGCGGGGATTATTGTATCACCCGCATCGCATAAATTAATTCTTTCGCTTTATTGTCCCGTTTTTGATTATGACGGAGAAACAATCGTCGGTTATGTCGGCGGCGGACCCTTCGCCGATAGTCTTGAAAAGCTGCTCGTTTACGTCGAAAATGAAAAAGCTTCAAACTATATGCTTAATTCCATTTCAAAAATGTATATCTTTGCTCAGGATGACGAGCTTATGGCAACAGAAATTAAAGATGATTTATTTCTTTCAATTATATCCAACACAATCAGAAATGAACACAAGACTGAAGGAACAAAGGAATATGTTGATGAAGCTGAAGGTGAATCCATAGCCGTTTACCGAAGCATTCCCGAATACGGATGGGTACTGGTCTCCTGCAACAGTGAAAAGAATATTTATGCCGATGTAAATACCAATATGAAGATTCTCCTTGGAATCTGCATATTGTCAAACCTGATTATCGGTGTATTATCCTGGTTGATTATAAGACTCAGCACAAAGCCTTTAAAATATGCCGCCGCTTCTATCAGTCAGCTTAAAGAAATGAATCTTGATAAAGACCATAAGCTGGATAAATACATCAATACCAAAAGCGAAATCGGTCAGATTTCAACCGCTATTGACTCTCTTTACGATTCAATAAAGGATATGCTGGAAGCCGAAAAGGAAAAACAGGCCGCTATTGCCGCAAATGAATCAAAATCACTGTTTTTCGCAAGTATGTCTCACGAAATAAGAACCCCTATCAATGTCATAATGGGTATGAATGATATGATTCTGCGTGAGACTAAGGATGA
>JAFUNV010000055.1 GCA_017472865.1 Ruminiclostridium sp.
ACTGTAACAAAGGCTGTAAGAGCTGCTACAAAGAAGCCTGTTATGGTTAAGCTCACCCCTAATGTAACAAATGTTGTAGAAATCGCAAAGGCTGTTGAAGCAGAAGGTGCAGATTGTCTTTCGCTTATAAATACACTCCTCGGCATGAGAATTGATATACGTACAAAACGCCCTATTCTTCACAATAACGTGGGTGGTTTCTCGGGACCTGCAATTTTCCCCGTGGCTGTGCGTATGGTGTGGCAGGTTGCAAGTGCTGTAAACATTGACGTCGTAGGTATGGGCGGTATTTCTACTGCTGAAGATGCAATTGAAATGATGATGGCAGGTGCCAAGGCAGTGCAGATGGGTACAGCTATTTTCACTGACCCCTATTCACCTTTAAAGGTTATCGACGGCATTGAGAAGTACATGATTGAAAATAATATCGAAAATCTTTCTGAAATCTGCGGCTCTGTAAAGCCGTGGTAACAACTGTTTATCTTGTTCGTCACTGCGAGGCTGAGGGAAATGTTCAGGGTATTTTTCAGGGAAGTTCCGATTTTGATGTGAGTGAAAAGGGAATAAAGCAGCTTGAAAAGCTTTCTGAACGATTTAAGGATATTCACCTTGATGTTGTGTATTCTTCACCGCTTAAACGTGCATATCGTACTGCTGAAGCTGCTGTCAAATACAGCGGTCTGCCGATTATCTGTGATGAAGGTCTGGCAGAAATAAACGGCGGAGTTATGGAAGGAAAGCCCTGGAGTAAGCTTGGTGAGCTTTTTCCCACGGAATATTCTGTCTGGAATGACAATTTCGCTGAGTTTGCCGCTCCTGATGGCGAAAGTGTATGTGCTGTATATGATAGAATTGTAAAATCGTTCATTGAGATTACAAATGAGAACAAAGGTAAAGCCATAGGTATTTTTTCTCATGGTTGCGCTATACGTATTCTTATGTGCTATATAAAGAATATACCTCTCAGCAGAATCGATGAGGTGAAATGGTGCGACAATACAGCTATTAACTGTGTTTTTGTAGATGAAAACGGAGTTATTAACGTAGAATATGAGAATGATTACAGACATATCATGAATGATGCTGAAACTGCTGCAAATCACATGTGGTGGGGCGAACAGGAATGATATTTATACACTAAAGTGTTGAGGTATTGACGTTTTAAGTGAAATGTGGTATAATAATTTTATATTTGAATGGAGGTGACGTTGTTGGCTGAAAATATAATGACAGTTGCAAAGGCCATGGTTAAATGCCTTGAAGCAGAAAAAGTAAAGCACGTTTTCGGATATCCCGGTGCAGCTATCTGTCCTTTTTATGATGAACTGCTGGATTCAGATATACAGCATATACTTGTCCGGCATGAAGTCAACGGCGGTCACAGTGCCAGCGGTTACGCCCGTATGTCTGGCAGCCCCGCGGTTTGTATTGCAACCTCAGGTCCCGGTGCTACAAATATTATAACAGCAATTGCTACTGCTTATATGGATAGTATCCCGTTGATTGTTATAACAGGGCAGGTTAATTCTGACCAGATTGGCCGTGATGTA
This sequence comes from Ruminiclostridium sp., assembly GCA_017472865.1. GTDB lineage: Bacteria > Bacillota > Clostridia > Oscillospirales > Ruminococcaceae > Ruminiclostridium_E. The sequence continues at coordinate 1,551 of JAFUNV010000055.1, forward strand.
TTCCAGGAAGCAGATATTACAGGTTCGGCTGAGCCGTTTGTAAAGCACAGCTTTCTTGTAAAAAATCCTGCTGAGATTTCTTCGGTTTTTAAAAAGGCATTTTATATTGCAGGAACAGGCAGACAAGGTCCTGTTCTTATAGATGTTCCTATGGACGTACAGAAAATGGAGTGCGATTTTTCTTATCCTGATAAAGTTGATATCCGTTCCTATCGTCCCAGAACAGAGGGAAATAAGCTTCAGGTAAAACGTACAACGGAAGCGATAATCAATGCAAAGCGCCCGCTTATCTGTGCAGGCGGCGGAATTTTTGCCGCTGACGCCCGTGAAGAGCTGAAGCGCTTCAGTGAGATGTGTGATATTCCCGTTATAAATACAATGATGGGCCTCAGCAACATGGATATGTCCCACCGCCTTTATTTCGGAATGATAGGTATGCATGGTGTACGTGCGGCTAATTATGCTGTTTCTCACTGTGATTTATTCATTTTACTTGGTGCAAGAGTAGGCGACCGTGCTGTTACAGCAATTCAGCAGCTTAATGGTGTGCCTGTTATACATATTGATATCGACCCCGCTGAAATCGGCAAGAATATTGCTGCTTCTACACCTATGGTCGGAGACCTTAAAATAATTCTTAATCAGCTTATTGAATGCAGTTCTGAGCAGAAGCATACCGAATGGGTTGAAGAGCTCGCTGCTATCCGTGACAGTGAAGAAAAGAATATTGACACACCTGATGGAGTTGTAAATCCCAAGGAGTTTATAAAGCTTCTCAATAAGCACATTCCTGATGATACTGTAATTGTTGCAGATGTGGGTCAGAACCAGATATGGACTGCCAACAACATTTTCCTTAAAAAAGGAAGATTTCTTACCTCGGGCGGTATGGGAACAATGGGTTATTCACTTCCGGCCGCTGTCGGTGCTAAGCTTTCGAGTCCCGCTTCAGAGGTTATTGCAATCTGTGGTGATGGCAGCTTCCAGATGCAGATGATGGAGCTGGCGACTGCGGTTCAGCACGGAATTAATGTTAAGATTATCGTAATGGTTAATAATTATCTCGGCATGGTGCGCGAGGTACAGGAAAAGCATTATGACAATCGCCTTATTGCTGTTGACCTTTCAGGAAGTCCCAGATACGATAAAATTGCTGAAGCTTATGGTATTGATTCGCACACTGTTACCGATATTGAGGACGCTGAAACTGCAATACGTGATATGATTGCTTCTGATAAGCCGTTCTTGCTTCAGGTAATGGTTAAGGATACAGAAAAAACAATTCTTTGATGAAAAGGGTAAAGTATGAAGCATACAATTTCTATTCTTGTTGAGAATCAGGCAGGTGTACTTGCCCGCATTGCAGGTCTGTTCGCACGGCGCGCTTATAATATCGATAGTCTTGCGGTAGGTGTTACCGAGGATGAGCGTATTTCTCGTGTTACAATTGTTGCAGAAGGAAGTGAATACACCCTTGAGCAGATTTTAAAACAGCTCAACAAGCTTATTGATGTAATAAAGGTGCGTACAGTAAGCCAGAATGAGCTTCTTTCACGCGAGCTCGTTCTGATAAAGGTCTGCTGCACACCTGCACAGAGAGCAGAGCTTATTTCCATAGCTGAAATCTCTGAAGCAAAAATTTCCGATATATCTGTAAGCACCATGACTCTTGAACTTTCGGATTATGAAGGAAAAATACGTACTTTTGAAGAATTGCTCCGTCCCTACGGAATTAAAGAAGTCGTGCGAACAGGTACGATTGCCATCCAGAGAGGAAGCACTTCTTTGACAATATAACAATGAAAAGAAAAGGAGAAACTAAAAATGGCAAAGATTTTTTATCAGGAAGACTGTAATCTTTC
>JAFUNV010000056.1 GCA_017472865.1 Ruminiclostridium sp.
GGTTATCCTCGAAAACAAGAACGCTTATCCCGAACTTGAGGAAAAGCGTGAATATATCATCAAGGTTATCGCAACCGAAGAAGAAAGCTTCAACCGCACAGTTGAAAAGGGCTCTCAGATGCTTTCCGTGCTTATTGAAAAGCTTGGCGAAAAGGGTGTGCTCAGCGGTGACGACGCATTTAAGCTTCACGATACCTACGGCTTCCCTCTTGACCTTACAAAGGAAATCCTTGAAGAAAAGGGACTTACTCTTGACGAAGAACGCTTTATGGAGCTTATGAAAGAACAGAAGCTTACCGCAAGAGCAAACCAGGCGTTCAAGGGCGGCTGGGATGACGCTGCGGCTGACGCACTCAGCGGTCTCACAACCACATTTGTAGGCTATAATGAGCTTACAGCAGATACAAAAATTCTTGCTATGCTTAAGGACGGCGCAGTTGCTGACAGCGTTTCCGAGGGCGATGATGTTGCTGTTGTTATCGAAACAACACCTTTCTACGCTGAAAGCGGCGGTCAGGTAGGCGACACAGGTACAATCACAAACGGCGACAATGTTCTCCGTGTCCTTGATACAAAGAAGATTGGCGGCGGTCAGTTCGTATGCTACTGCACAGTTGACTGCGGTACATTCATGACAGGCGATAAGGTTACAGCTCAGGTTGACAAGGACAAGAGAATGGCAACCGCGAGAAACCACACCTGTGCTCACCTTTTACAGGCGGCTTTACGTACCGTTCTCGGCGACCATGTTCACCAGGCTGGTTCTTATGTTGATCCTCAGAGATGCCGTTTCGACTTCTCTCATTTCAGCGCAGTTACAGCTGATGAGCTTGCACAGATTGAAGCTATTGTAAATAAGGAAATTTTAGCGGCTGTTCCCGTAGTTACCGAGGAACTCCCCATTGAAGAAGCAAAGAAGAAGGGCGCTATGGCTCTCTTCGGCGAAAAGTACGGCGATGTTGTACGTGTAGTAAGCGTAACAGACGGCTGTTCCACAGAATTCTGCGGCGGTACTCACCTGGACAACACCTCCAAGGCAGGTTTATTCAAGATTATCTCCGAAACCTCCGTTGCTTCCGGTGTAAGACGTATCGAAGCAGTTACAGGTGCAGGTGTACTTGAAGCCCTCGCAGAAGCAAACAATACAGTTAAGGCTGCTGCCGATGTGCTTAAGATTGCTAACCCCAATATGCTTGTTCAGCGCTGTGAAGCTCTCCAGAATGAGCTTTCAGACGCTAAGAAGTCAATTGATAAGCTTGAAAGACAGATTTCCGCAGCTGCTATGGCTGATGTAACAGGCGGTGCTGAGGAAATTAACGGTATCAAGGTATTCTCCGCAGTTCTCGCCGGCACAGTAGGCGACGGCTTACGTAAGGCGGGCGACGACTTAAAGAGCAAGAATGACAGCTTTATTGCAGTTCTTGCAGGTCACGCAGACGGTAAGGGCAATTTCCTCTGTATCTGCAGCAAGGAAGCAATTGAAAAGGGCGCAAACGCAGGTCAGATTGTAAAGCAGATTGCGGCAATCGCAGGCGGTAAGGGCGGCGGAAAGCCCGACAGCGCTATGGCAGGTATTGCTGATATTACAAAGATTGATGAAGCGCTTGCGGCTCTTGGCGGCATCGCAAAGGAAATGCTTAAGTAAGACAAAAAGGAGTTTATTATGGACTGCTTATTCTGTAAAATTATTTCAGGGGACATTCCCTCTCAGAAGGTTTATGAAAGTGAAACGGTTGTAGCTTTCAAGGACATCAATCCTCAGGCTCCCGTACACATTCTTATTATTCCTAAATTCCACATTGAATGCTTAGCTGAAATCACAGAAGATACCGTGGGCGTAACTGCGGAAATCATGCTGGTTGCAAAGCAGCTTGCACAGGAATTCAGCTTAGGAAACGGCTACCGCGTTATCACCAACATCGGTGATGACGGCGGACAGACTGTTCATCATCTTCATTTCCATCTTATCGGCGGCAAGAAGCTTTCAGAGCAGATGTGCTGATTAAGAGATAATGAAAGTAAAAGCAAAGCACAAATACGGTTTGATAGGTTTTGTATACCTTTTCGGGCTTATTTGTGCTTCTTTTTTAGACAGCATACCATGTTTTGTGTTTTTCGGTGTTATCAGTGTCATATTTGGCTTATCCCTTGGAAAAAGCAGTGTTTTCTTCAGGATAATCCTTGCTTTTTTTGGTGCGGCTTTTCTGGTTATGGGATTATACAGAGCCGTGTATATAGACAGCGGAAGAAGCCTTATAGGCGGTAAATACAAGGTAAGCGGAATTGTTACCGAGTGCCGTGCGCCTGACAACGATACGGTAGGAATTACTGTTA
>JAFUNV010000057.1 GCA_017472865.1 Ruminiclostridium sp.
AGTAATGGGTGACAAGCTTACCGCAATTCACAGCGGAGATAAAGTAATGGAGGTATAAAAATGGTAAGAGAAATTGTAACTGATATGTTTTTTCTTGGTCAGAAATCCACCCCTGCCACAAAAGACGACAGGCAGATTGTAACTGACCTGCTTGATACCATAAAAGCAAACTCCGACCGCTGTGTGGGCATGGCTGCGAATATGATAGGCGTCAGCAAAACTGTCCTTGTTGCCCTTATCGGCAAAGAACATGTCATAATGATTAATCCCGTCATTACCGATAAATCAAAGCTCTCATACGAAACCGACGAAGGCTGTCTTTCTCTGGAAGGAACGCGGCCTGTCACCCGTTATAAAGCAATAACCGTGGAATATTATGACAAGAAATGGAAAAAGAAAAAGCAGACCTTCAAGGATTTCGAGGCACAGATTATCCAGCATGAAATGGACCACTTTGAAGGTATTATCATTTAAGGAGTGACAGCATGAATTTCCACGTTTACAGCAAGTCCGACGCACCTAGAATTATCCTTATCCACGGCGTTCTAACCCCCTGGCAGATGTGGGAGAAGCAGATTAAATTCTTAAGGCGGAAATACCATCTGACCGTCGTTGCCCTTGATGCCCACGAGGAGGATAAGGCAAGCGAATTTATGTCAATAGAACATGAAGCGCAGCAGATTGAAAAATATTGCCTTGATAACTACGGCGGTGAGGTTTTTGCAGTCTGCGGTGTATCCATGGGCGGAGCAATCGCAAGCATAATGTGGCGGAACGGAATTGTTAAAATACATAATCTCGTAATGGACAGCGCACCGATTATGCCTATGGGCAAACTCGCAGCCGGAATAATGACCAACAACTATATCTCAATCATAAGAAAATCCAAAAAGCGCCATAAGAAAACCCTGAAAAATTTCAGCAGATACTTTCTGCCCGAAAAACACCTTGATTCTTTCCTTAAAATTGCCGATAACATGAGCGAAGCCAGTATCAGAAATATGATAAGCTCCGTCTGCAAGAATGAACTGTGTGTCGGAATCCCCCACGATGAAACAAGAATACTGTACCTGCACGGAACGAAAGGAACAGAGTGGTTCCAGATGCGCTGCGGTGCTTATCTCAAAAGCAATTACCCCGAAGCAAGAGTAATATGCTTCAGAAAAACAGGGCATTGTGAAGCTGCAATCTATAAGCCGCAGAAATGGCTTGAAGTGGTTGATGCATTTTTAAATGGAGAAAAAAACAATGACAAATGAGAGCAAAACCCTTTTTATCCCACTCTACGGAAAGGCACTCATGAGCCGTGAAGGTATTTTTGAAGATATCACCGCAGAAAGAATAGTAAAAACCGAAGTTGAAAATCTCAAAACCGTTGATACCTCACGAAAGCTTGCAATCTATATGGCTATGCGGGCAAAGCAGTATGATGAGCAGGCGGAACAGTTTGCTGAAAATTCCGAAAGCATTATAATTCATCTGGGCTGCGGACTTGACAGCAGGATTAACCGCGTAAAAAACAAGCCGAAAAAGTGGTACGACCTTGATTTTCCCGACGTTATAGAGCTTAGAAGAAAGTATTATGAAGAAAACGAGTATTACACAATGCTTTCCTCCTCCGTCACAGATTACAACTGGCTCGACAGCGTTGATTACAGCGATGAAAATGTGCTTGTTTTAGCAGAAGGATTAAGTATGTACCTTTCCGAAAATGATATTAAAAACCTTATTGAATGCTTCAGAAAGAAATTCAGAAAAACCACTTTTGTTTTTGATGCATATTCACCCTTTGCGGCGAAAATGTCAAAGTATAAGAATCCCATCAATAATGTAAACGCAAAAATCGACTTTGCAATGGACGAACCTGAAATACTTGAAACCGACAATGTGAAATGTATAATGAACAACGATATAATCCAGCACAAATATGTAAGCAAACTTAAAGGCCTTGATAAACTCCGCTTTAAATTTATGGGCAGTGCAGGAAAAAATATGTACCGCATTTTCGGGTATGAAATAACTCAATAACATAAAAAGCCGTCACGGATTAACCGTGACGGCTTGCTTGTCTATTATCAGCAGAAAGGATTTTCAGTCTTGTACATCATACCCTTGGGCTGGTTGAAACCGATATCCTCAACACCAAGGTAACGGAATACATTATAGAGTGCCTTTCCGTGATGTCCGAAAGCAACAGCACCGTGGTGAGGATAGTTACCTTCAATAAGAACATGACGATAGAAACGTCCCATTTCAGGAATTGCAAATATACCGATAGAACCGAAGGACTTTGTCGCAACAGGAAGAACCTCACCCTGTGCAATATAAGCTCTCAGCTGGCAGTCTGCTGTGGACTGTAAACGGAAGAATGTGATATCTCCGGGAGCAATATCGCCCTCAAGAGTACCCTGTGTTACTTCTTCAGGAAGATTACGCGCCATAATCATCTGATACTTCATCGAGCAGGCACTGAGCTTCTTGGAGAATGTATTTCCGCAGTGGAAGCCCATAAAGATATCCTTTGCTGTGTAGGGGAATTTACCTTCGATAGATGCCTTATACATATCAGCAGGAACAGTATTGTTGATATCAAGAAGTGTAACTGCGTCATCAGATACGCATGTACCGATAAATTCACTTAACGCACCGTAAATATCAACTTCGCAGGATACAGGAATACCGCGGCCTGTAAGACGGCTGTTAACATAGCAGGGTACAAAACCGAACTGTGTCTGGAATGCGGGCCAGCACTTACCTGCAATTGCAACATACTTTCTGTAACCTCTGTGCTCTTCAATCCAGTCGAGAAGTGTAAGTTCGTACTGAGCGAGCTTAGGAAGAACTTCAGGCTTTAAGTTACCTGCACCGAGTTCTGCTTCCATATCCTTGACAACATCAGGGATTCTGGGGTCGCCTTCATGCTTCTTGAATGCTTCAAAAAGGTCAAGTTCAGAGTTCTCTTCAATTTCAACGCCTAAATTGTAAAGCTGCTTGATAGGAGCGTTACAAGCGAGGAAGTTAAGGGGACGGGGACCGAAGCTGATAATCTTAAGATCGGAAAGACCGATGAGAGCCTTTGCAACAGGAACGAATTCCTTGATCATATCAGCAACCTCATCAGCAGTGCCGACAGGATATTCAGGTATGTAAGCCTTTACGTTTCTGAGCTTTAAGTTGTAGCTGGCATTGAGCATACCGCAGTATGCGTCGCCTCTGCCTTGGATAAGGCTTGTTTCGCTGTCTTCTTCAGCAGCGGCAACAAACATAACAGGACCATCGAAGTGCTTAGCCAGTAATGTTTCAGCAATTTCGGGACCAAAGTTGCCGAGATATACGCAAAGAGCGTTACAGCCTGCAGCCTTGATATCCTCAAGAGCCTGAACCATGTGGATTTCGCTTTCTACAATACATACAGGACATTCGTAAATTTCAGCGTCGCCGAACTTTTCAGTATAAGCCTTTACAAGAGCCTTTCTTCTGTTTACGGAGAGGGATTCGGGGAAACAGTCACGGGATACCGCAACGATACCGATTTTAACAGTGGGCATATTTATCATGGGATAATCCTCCTTTTTATTCTGCGCATAGCGCATTTAATCGTTTACATTGTAGCATATTTCGCAAAAATATGCAATACCCTGAACAATATTTTTTACGCTTTGTGCATATTGCCATGTAAAACCGTCACTTTGCCCAAGAAGAAAATCACTTACGGCTGCACCGCATAATTATTGTCGTATGATTGCGAAGCTGAATTTTTCGTCAGACGATACAAAAAACGCAGTCAATACTGTATGTATTAACGAGTATTTTTGTGAAGTATGGCGGAAAAGGCACAAGCAAGCATGCGGCAAAGGCGTAAGCCGTTAATTATGCGGTGTTGCCCTACATTCCCGTGTTACTGTAAAGCCCAGCGCCTCCAGTCCCTTCGCTACACATTCCGCTTCATCTGAAGCGAACTCTTTACGTGCCGTAAGAACACACTTGCTTGTGAGGAAATTCTTTCCTGCCGCCCTGATTATTTCGGGGTAATCCACATAACAGATATCTCCGTCTACACTGCCCTTTATACCGTCCAGTGTTTCCGTACCCCACTGCCACATGGTCTGACCGTAATCATAACGGGTAGGCTTATCGGGGCTGTCAGTCCAGGCAGCGAGCCATATATCATAAATTCCCACAATTCCGCTTTTCTCAGTCCACTCCTCCAGCCAGGAAGGATTGATATAAACGCCTGTATAATAGCCTGCCCCGCTTATGGTATTACAGAAGGCTTCAATCATATCGGTGCGCAAAGCACGGTTATACACAGAGTTGTTGTAATATTTACTGTGCTCCATATCACAGAATACGGGATAGGTGACATATCCCTTGTATTCCTCAAGACGACTGATAGTCTGCTGCGCTTCAAGAACAGCCTCAGCGGTATTATCGGCAATCATATAAGTATAAACGCCGATATCCAGACCCGCCGCAATTGCTCCCTTCATGTGGCTGTGAAACATCGTGTCGGTTTTCCCTAGATACCCTGTTCTTATTATGACTGCCTTTACACCCTGTGCCTTTACCTTTTCAAAATCCACATCCTGCTGAACATAGGATATATCAATAACCTTAATCCTCTCCATAGTCCATCTCCTCCTCAAGAAGCTTGTCAAGGGTAGTTCTTATGGTGTCCAGAGCGATATCCACCCAGCGCGAAAAGGTTTCGAAGCTTATGAATACAGAAAATACCGGATATCTCTGAATAAACTTGCTGTAAACTGTCTGAAGTTTCTGCTGACCCTTGCCCGAACCTATCTGCTTTTCCGCCATAGCAACCGCACCGAGAAGCCATGAATAAACACGGTTTTCCTTATCTGTAATAAGGCTGATGATAAAAAGTATGATGGTAAGACCCAGCATACAAAGTGCAATAATTTCGTAAATCTCCATTTTTAATTTCCTTTCCCATTGTTTATTTTCCGTGCTGTCAGTTTACCCTCATAGGCGTCACTTCCTTTCATGCCTAAATCATATCACTGATATGAATGACATTCAATGTCACGCCTGTGACAAACTGTGACATCTTTTATCCCAAGGCAGTATCCAACGCCATCATAACTGCGAAACCCACAGCAAACACCAGCATACACAGGTCATGACCCTTTCCCTCGGAAAACTCAGGAACCAGCTCTTTTATAACAACATATATCATCGCACCTGCTGCAAAGCTCAGCAGAAAAGGAAGCACAGGAACTACCAGCCCTGCCGCCGCTATGGTAACCACTGCACCGATTGACTCAGCAACACCCGACAGAATTCCGCACAGAAAGGCTCTGCTCTTTTTCTCACCCTTAGAACGCAGAGGAAGGGATATAATAGCCCCCTCAGGAAAGTTCTGAATGGATATTCCTGTCACAAGAGCAAGCGCCGCAGAAAGCGTAATATCCTCAGTCCCGGCCAGAACCGCCGCATACACCGCACCTGCCGCCATGCCCTCAGGTATGTTGTGGATAACCACCGCCAGCACCAGCATTGACGTTTTTTCTTCTGCGCCCGTCGTTTTACTCTGCTTTATCCGCACAATAATCCTGTCAATAATTATAAATATTCCTATTCCTGTGATAAAGCCTGCCGCCGCGGGCATGAACGCAAGCTTTCCCATACCCGCCGAACGGTCAATTGCAGGTATTATAAGACTCCAGACCGAAGCCGCTGTCATTATTCCCGCCGCAAAGGCGGAAAGCACTTTTCTTACTGTTTCGTTAAGTCCTCCGCCCATGAAAAAAACGCAGGCGGAACCCGCCGCTGTCCCGATAAAAGGAATCAGGGCGGCCTGTAATATTTCACTCATAGTTTTTCACCTTTCAAGTTTTTCTCCTTTATACTTTATTCTCAAAGCTTGAAAAAGGTTATAGAATATTGCGCTTATTCAATTGACTTTTTATTACACGTGTGATACAATTGTGGCCTGAATTACAGACAGAGAGAAAGGGATGTA
>JAFUNV010000058.1 GCA_017472865.1 Ruminiclostridium sp.
ATTATTTCCGCCTGATATCTTTCTTCTTTTTCCTTCTTCAACATTTTTATCACCCTTTTATATTATACCACAAATTGCAAAAAAAGCCCAGCTCTCGCTGGACTTTTTCGACACACTGACTCCTGTTGCAATGCAACAGGAGTTTTTGTTGGTGGAAGCGGGTGACGATTCTTGTCCGAATCCGCCTCTCTGCCATAACAACAAAATAAAAAACAACCACATCAAGAACGTAGTTGTTTTTCATTTGTTGGTGGAAGCGGGTGGATTCGGACCACCGAAGCGAAACGCAACAGATTTACAGTCTGCCCCCTTTGGCCACTCGGGAACGCTTCCGAATATTAAATTAAAAAAATAAAATGGAGCTGGTGGACGGACTCGAACCCCCGACCTGCTGATTACAAATCAGCTGCTCTACCAACTGAGCTACACCAGCGTTGATTGCTTAATTATTATAGCACAAAGGATTCACTTTGTCAAGCATTTTTTGAAAAATATTTCATATTTTTTCTTTTTATGCAGCTTTCTGTCGGAATATGCTATTGACTAAACCTTTAAATAGTGCTAAAATTATCATTACAGTTATAAAAACAGAGGTTAAAAAATGACAAGTACAGACGCATATTATAAAAAAATGACCGAAACACCCGTTTCAAAACTCATAATAACCCTTGGTATCCCCACAACAATCTCAATGCTGGTTACCAGTATCTACAATATGGCGGATACCTATTTTGTGGGTGAGCTGGGCGAAAGCCAGCAGGCGGCAACAGGTATCCTTTTTACGCTTCAGGCTATTATACAGGCGGTAGCCTTCATGTTGGGTCAAGGCTCAGGAACTATGGTTTCAAAGGCGCTCGCAGACAAGAACAGGGACGAAGCTTCCGAGTATGTTTCCACAGCATTTTTTGTTGGTCTTGGTGCCGGAACAATGCTTATGATTTTCGGGCTTGTTTTTCTTAATCCATTCATGCGGCTTCTGGGCAGCACCGAAACAATCCTCCCCTATGCAAGGCAATACGGCTTCTGGGTTCTTACAGCCGCGCCGTTTATGGTCTGCTCTTTTATCCTCAACAACAACCTCCGTTACGAAGGCAAATCATTTTACGCCATGATTGGACTTGTAACAGGCGGCATTATAAATATCTTCGGCGATTATCTGCTTATAAAGGTGCTGGAAATGGGCGTTTTCGGCGCAGGTCTTTCCACCGCCCTGTCTCAGCTTATCAGCTTTTTCCTTCTTCTTTTTTTCCACCGCAGAACAGCACAGGGTATCATCAGTGTCAAGCACATTTCCCGTCAGATAAAGGTACTTGCGACAATTTCAAGGGTCGGCTTCCCCGCCCTTATCCGTCAGGGTCTGACTTCAATTTCCAATGGTCTTCTGAATAATCTGACAAAACCCTTCGGCGACGCAGCTATTGCCGCTATGAGTGTTGTAGGACGGTACTCAATGCTTGTAATGTGCGTAGGTCTGGGCATCGGACAGGGTTACCAGCCCGTAGCTTCCTTCAATTACCAGGCAAAACGTTATGACCGTGTAAAAAAAGGACTTATTTTCACAATGGTTGTCGGCTTCATTCTGGTAGGTATAATGTCAATTCCGGGACTTATCTTCCCCCGTCAGATTGTCCACCTTTTCCAGAAAAGCGAGGAGGTCTGTGATATCGGAGAATTTGCTCTCCGCTGCACAAGCATAGGTGTATTGTTCCTGCCGCTTTCTATTCCCGTAAATATGCTGTATCAGAGCATACGCAAGGCTGCTGTTTCTTCCTTCCTGTCATTAATGCGTTCGGGGCTTATGCTTATCCCCACGCTTCTTATTACAACCACCCTCTGGGGGCTTACAGGCATTCAGATTTCACAGCCTGTTGCGGATATATTCACAGGACTTGTGTGCATACCGTTTATCGTACATTTTATGAAAAAGAAAGACGAGGATATGAATTAGCATGGCGAAGGTAATTATGACCTGCGGTAGAATATGCAGCGGAAAAAGCACATATACAGAACAACTCCGTATAAAAAACAAAGCAGTTGTTCTTTCAGTGGATGAAATCACTCTTGCCCTTTTTGAACACGACGTCGGCGAAAAACATGATGAATACGTCGAAAAGGCAGAAAGATACCTCTTCGATAAATCGGTGGAAATTATAGAAACAGGTATTGATGTAATTCTCGACTGGGGCTTCTGGACAAAGGCAGAACGGGACTTTGCGCGGGAGTTTTACCGCTCAAAAAATATTGAAAACGAGTTTCATTATATCAATATCAGCAATGAGGAATGGAAAAAGCGTATTGAGAAAAGAAACAGTCTTATTTCCCAAGGGAAAATCAGCGCTTATTATGTAGACGAAGGGCTGATGAAAAAGGTTGACGGGATTTTTGAAGCACCGTCAGATGATGAGGTTGATTTAATAATTCAAGAAGTATAAAGCAAACGGGCGGCACTTGCCGCCCGTTTAACTATTATTGCTTTTTATCACTTATACACTTCTCCGCAGCCTTGAAAAGCTGAGTAAGATTGGCTGCGCCGATTACACGTATACCCTCGCAGTCCTCTTTTCTCAGCCCCGAAAGCGCACTTTTAGGAACAATGCAGGTATCAAATCCCATTCTTCTGCACTCTCTTATGCGCTCGCCAGCATGAGCAGAGCCTCTGATTTCACCGCCGAGACCGATTTCACCGAACACTGCTAATCCCTCGGGAATTACCCTGTCGCAAAGTCCTGAGTAAAGCGCAAGAGCTACCGCCGCATCTGCCGCAGGTTCGTCAAGTCTCAGTCCGCCCGTTACGTTTATGTAAACATCAAACTGTCCGAAAATATACCCCGTGCGCTTTTCCAGAACCGCAAGAATAAGGCAGAGACGGTTATAATCAAAGCCCGTCGAAGCACGGCGGGGAGTTCCGAAGCCTGTTTTTGTAACAAGTGCCTGAACCTCGGAAAGAAGCGGTCTTGTACCCTCCATTGTGCAGAGCACGCTGATACCGCTGACGTTCTCGGGACGCCCCGAAAGAAGCATTTCGGAAGGGTTCGGAACCTCCTCCAATCCGTTTCCGCACATGCGGAATACGCCCATTTCATTGGTTGAACCGAAACGGTTCTTCACCGCACGGAGCAGACGATAGGAAAGCTGCTTATCACCCTCAAAATAAAGAACCGTGTCCACTATATGCTCCAGCACCTTAGGTCCTGCAATGCCTCCGTCCTTATTGACATGACCGACGATAAAAAACGGTATACCCATAGTCTTTGCGGTTCTCAGGAAAAGCGAGGTGCATTCGCGCACCTGCGTGATACTGCCCTGGGCGGAGGAAAGCTCGGTTATCTGCATTGTCTGGATTGAGTCGATAATTACAACATCGGGCTTTTCCTCAACAATTGCCGCGTTCACCGCTTCGCAGTCATTATCCGACAGCAGATAGAGATTTTCTCCCACTACTCCTAGACGGTCTGCGCGGAGCTTTATCTGACGTTCACTTTCCTCTCCCGAAACATAAAGAACCTTGCATTTTTCATCAAGATACTTGCATATCTGAAGCAGAAGTGTGGATTTTCCGATACCGGGGTCGCCGCTGAGCAGCACCAATGACCCTCCCACAAGTCCGCCGCCGAGAACTCTGTCAAGCTCAGAAGAACCGGTTTTATAGCGGAAATCGTCAGTAACGGTGATATCGTTCAGATTCTTTGGTTTCAGTGTTCTTCCGCTTTTAACCTTTGCGCGCGGCAGTTCTTCCTGTTCCGTTACCGTGTTCCATTCACCGCACTCGGTGCATCTTCCCACCCATTTTGGGTAAATATGACCGCATTCATTGCATATAAAGGAAACTTTCTGTTTCGCCATAGTTTTCTGTATTCTCCTTATTTTTAACTTCCTTCAGGTATTCCGCCAGCCCTCTGTAAATAGTAAAAGCGACCTTTTTCTGATATTCGGGATTACTGAGTTTTTCAGCATCGGCAGGGTTTGATAAAAAGCCACATTCTATAAGAAGCGCAGGTTGCTTTGTATTTTTAAAAAGATACAGCCCGTTATCAATAAGCTTAACTTCACGGTCATTACCCTGCTGAAGCTCGGCAAATTTCTCCTGCATTATAGTGGCAAGGCGGAAATTCCCGCTGTTGTTGGTGGTATAGAACATCTGCCCGCCGAAATACGCACTGTCAGTATACTGATTTTGATGAATCGAAAGAAAAATGCTGTCAGGGTACTGCTCCACAATTTCAAGTCTGTTTTCCATATCGGAAATCTTCTGATTTCTGAGCCCCGTTATGCCGTCGTCATAAATCGAAATATCCTCCGTACGGGTGTAAACAACCTCGTAACCGCTCATATTCAGAAGAGTGCCGAGATACTTTGAAATATCAAGGTTAATATCCTTTTCAATTGCGCCATTGACGCCTACACCGCCACCGTCAGGACCGCCGTGTCCGGGATCAATTATTACAACCTGTTTCTCACCTGCCGTTGCCATTGCGCTTTCTGAGGTTTCAGTTTTCTTTGCAACACCCGAAATTGCAAGCACTGCACAACAACACGCCATAACTGTAATAAACGGGATTTTTTCCTTCAGATTTCTCTTTATTTCCATAATCTTACCAGCCTTTCACATTGCCTTTTTGTACATACTATGAAACAAGCCTTCTGATTATGATAACCGAAACGCTGATTTTACATAATTATACCACATTAAATACCCTGATTCAAGTATTTTATGGGACATAATCGGACTTGCGGAAATTTAATTTCAGTTTTTTTAAAAAAAGTCTTGACTTTTGCTAAAATTTATGGTAATATATATAAGCAGTTTGAATGGCACCGGATACGGAGAGGTGTCCGAGTGGTTTAAGGAGCTGGTCTTGAAAACCAGTGATCCCGCAAGGGACCGTGGGTTCGAATCCCACCCTCTCCGCCAAAATTAAATATCTGCGGATTTACCCAAGTGGTGAAGGGGCTCCCCTGCTAAGGGAGTAGGTCGGGAAACCGGCGCGAGAGTTCAAATCTCTCAATCCGCGCCAGGTAAAAAGCTTCTTGTTTTTGCAGGAAGCTTTTTATTTTATCGATCTTTATCAATCGTGAAAGGAAAATATATGACACAAAAAACACAGCTCAGAGGCGTGCTGATGCTGCTTCTCACTGCCTTTATCTGGGGCACCTCATTTGTGGCCCAGAGCGTAGGAATGGAATCGGTGGAAGCCTTTACCTTCAACGGTATACGAACACTAATGGGTGCCTGCGTACTCCTGCCCTTTATTATGATACGCGACAGGCTTACCGCTAAGAAAATGACAGACGGACAACTTGCTGAACGCAAAAGACTTAACAAGAAAACAGTTGTCTATGGAGCTGTTCTTGGCATCGTACTTTGTGCGGCAAGTAACTTCCAGCAATTCGCCTTCAATTATTCAACCTCAGGGAAAATTGCATTTATAACAGCATTCTATATGCTTTTTGTACCTCTTATAGGTCTTATTTTCAGAAAGAAAACTCCGCTTATTACATGGATATGTGTTGCTTTCGGTTTTGTGGGACTTTACTTTCTGTGCATGAATCCCGACGATATGAGCGCTGTAAATAAAGGTGATATTCTATCCTTGATCTGTTCTGTAATTTACGCTGTACATATCCTTCTTGTGGAAAAATTCGCTCCCGACGTCGATGGCATAAAACTGTCTTGTGTACAGTTTGCTGTTTCGGGAACAATCTCCTGCATACTTATGTTCATCTTTGAAAACCCTCAGATTTCCGCTATCGGAAACGCAATTCTTCCTATTCTCTATTCAGGTATCATGAGCTGCGGGCTTGCCTACACCTTCCAGATTGTAGGTCAGAAATATACCGAAGCCACTGTGGCTTCGCTTCTTATGTGCATGGAATCAGTATTCGGAGTGCTTTCTGGCGCAGTAGTGCTTCACGAAATACTTTCGGGACGGGAAATTATCGGCTGTGTTATAATGTTTGCGGCAATTATCCTGTCCCAGCTTTCAGATTTAATTACAACGAGAATAGCAAAACGACCCCCGCAGTAAAAACTGCGAGGGTCAGTGTTTTATATGGAATTATTACATTTCCTTGATGATTTCGCCGAACATACCGGGAGCAGCGCTGATTGCGTTACATTCGTCGGTGTCGATATGCATAGCGTCAGCAAAGTTTTCGCTTACTCTTACTACAACATCACCGAGAACAGCAGTTCTTCCGTTTGTTTCAGCTTTTACCCATACGATATCCTTGTTCTTGAGACCGAGCTTTTCAGCGGTTTCGGGAATCATGTGGATATGACGCTGAGCAACGATAACGCCTTCGCTGATTTCAATTTCGCCTGCAGGTCCGATAATCTTGCAGCCGGGTGTACCAGCGATATCACCGGATTCTCTGATAGCTACGGGAACACCGATAGAACGAGCGTCTGTTGCGGAAAGCTCAACCTGAGTTGCGGGACGTACAGGTCCTAAGATAGAAACATTTGCAAGCTCCTTCTTGGGTCCTACGATAGTAACTCTTTCCTCGCAAGCATACTGACCGGGCTGGGAAAGGTCCTTCTTCTTTGTAAGTTCTGCGCCCTTGCCGAATAATACTTCAAGAGCTTCTGCGCTTACGTGCACGTGACGTGCAGATGTTTCGATTAAAATTTTGTTGGACATTGTTTTAAACCTCCATGCCATAATTTTTCTACCATATAATTATACAACTTATTACTGTAAAAATCAAGGGATTTTGTAAATTTATGGGTTAATATGTAAAAATCAGGCACCGATAAAGCCTGCCAGAGCTTCAAAAACAAAGCCGATTATCATAATTACAGCTATTACGAGAGCGCCGACTCTGAAGACGCCCGAAAGCCTTTCCCTGTCCTTTTTCTTCATCATTGTTATTTTTCCTTTCCTTGCGGCAATTTAAAAGGGAGCAGCAGCTCCCTTTGTCTTTATTCAGTTACTGGGTACGAAATAATAGATTTTTTCATCAGCGTAGGAGTAGTCCAGTTCCTCACGTGCAATTTCTTCGATATAATCAAGACGATATTCGGTACTGGAGTAACGCTTGAGCTGTTCATTTTCCGTTTTAACCTGAACAAGCTTAGCTGAAAGCTCCTCATATTCCGTAGTTTTCTGTGCAATGGAAACCTGTGTGGAAATAAGAGTTACCACCGCATATATCAGAGCGGCGGCGGTTACAAAACCAAAGAAGAAAGAACGTCTATGCTTTTTTTCGGACTTTTGCTTTAATGACATTTCTTTCTTCACCACCCTTCAGATATAATTTTCCTATTTTATTATTATACATCATGGGTGGATGTTTTTTCAACCCAAATTGCAAATTTTCTGCACGTTTCGATATTTTTTGGCGCAATTGTACAAAAAAGTACACATTTTTTTGTTTGATAGAGCCAAAAAGAGCAAAAACAGGTTTACAGATAAGACCTGATACATATTTTACTGCACGCCTTAAAAATTTCCCCGCAAATGAAGCTATAAAGCGCGTAATCATACCGATTGTGAAGAAATACAGCAGCAAACCGAGAGCTGCCGCGGCGAAATAATAAATTCTTAGCTTTCCGTACCCGTTTTCGATTGCTGTGAACATTACAACAACTGCGAATATGATAGTCATCAGCATATCCGAAATGAACACCGCCGTTTTTCCTGCCCCTGCTATAATACGCAGAATCCTTATAATATCGAGAAAAACCGCAGTTATAACACCGGTAACCAGAAATTCTCCCAGAAGCCATAAAAATTCAGTGTCCGTAAGAAACATAGGCTCACCTACTTAAACAAACGGGACAGGAAGTTTTCGGGAATATGGCAGTTCTCCGAAATATATACTGCCGAATCTATATGACCGCATATTTCCGCTTCACCGCAAGGCGACGAGCAGCACTCTACGGTAAGATTACTGCCCTTTATAAGCAGGTCGCCGCATTCCGTGTATACAAGCACCTCTGTATCACTGAAACGCTCGGTATTTTTTACAGCTGAGATACGCATTCTGCTGCGCTGTTCAATAATTAAAGTGTGTTTATTCATATCTGCTCCTGAATATGTACAAGTTTATATAATCATACATATTCACGGATAATGCAGTTTAGAACCTTTACACTACCTCGTACAGCTCAGAAGCTCCGTCCTTGCCGACGACCTCAACTACCTTCAGTACCTTTACCTTCAAGGGTGACTTGCCGATATTTATTTCAATAATGTCGTTTACCTTTACGTCATAGGAAGCTCTGGCTACCTTGCCGTTGACTGTGACCTTTTCGGCGTCACAGGCCTCGTTGGCTATTGTACGCCTTTTTATAAGGCGGGAAACCTTGAGATATTTATCAAGACGCATACTTGTTCCTCCTTTTTCTAAATAAAAAGCGGATTGCAGAATTAACCGCAACCCGCGTATTTGCAGATAAAAGTAAAATTACTTAGCTACAGCGTCCTTTAAAGCTCTGCCTGCCTTAAAAGCGGGAACCTTAGTAGCTGCGATAGAAATCTTCTTCTTTGTCTGGGGGTTGATACCTTCGCGAGCCTTACGTTCACGAACTTCGAATGTACCGAAACCAACGA
>JAFUNV010000059.1 GCA_017472865.1 Ruminiclostridium sp.
GGCGCGCAGTTCCGTGCCGCAGGCACGGAAGCTGGCGGCGAAGCCGCCGTGGGGGTGTCGGGGGCGCAGCCCCTGACATTCTGCGCCGAAGGCGCAGAACATAGCTTCTGCTTATCCCACCATTATCTCTCCCTTGGGGAGAATCTCGTTCTTATTGGCGGTTTTTCTACCCGTAAGGCTGAGCATAAGCGAAATCGGACCGATACGTCCCACATACATTATAAAAGAGAGTATAAGCTTTGTGGCATGGCCCGAGCTTTCGGACAGACCTGAGGAAAAGCCCGTGGTGGAGAACGCCGAAACCACCTCAAAGAGCGTATCCAGCGAATCCGTTTCGGTATTCAGCATGTATACGCAGAAGAAGCCCGCCACCATAAATACAAGCGCAAGGCAGAGTACAGTCATCGTCTTGTATACCGTCTGCTTATGAATGGAATGCTTCAGTATGCGGATATCGTCCCTGCCCTTTATTACCGACCATGCGGTCATAAACACGATAGCGATAGTGGTGACCTTTATGCCGCCGCCCGTAGAGCCGGGTGCCGCACCGACAAACATAAGCAGAATTGTAATCATTTTTGAAAAGCCGTTTGCGGTAGGCAGAGGCGCCGCCGAAAAGCCTGCCGTACGTGCAGAAACCGAGGCAAAGAAGGAGGTATATATCCTTTGTCCGAAGGAGTATCCGCCGAATATTTCAGGCTCGGTGGCTTCGACTATGATATAGATAACGGTACCTGCGGCTATGAGCAGTCCTGTCATTACAAGGACAATTTTTGAATGAAGCGAAAGAGTTTTTGTGCGGCGGAAGGCTAAAAGCTCCTCCCATACCACAAAGCCCAGACCGCCCATTATTATTATGGCGGCAGTAACCAGCAGCACATAAGGGTCGTCGGCGAAGATTGACATTCCCACGCCTGCGCCCTCTATTCCGAACAGGTCGAAGCCTGCATTGCAGAAGGCGGAAACCGCAGTAAAAAAGGACATGAACACACCGTAGCCGCCGTAGCCCGGCACAAGGCGCACCATAAGCAGACAAGCGCCCAGCGTTTCCACAACAAAGGACAGCAGCACGACACGGGTGAAGATGCGCTTTGTGGAAGAAAGCCCCGTCATGGTGAGGTCGCCCACGGCATTTGAAGCCTGAAGAAAGCCCAGTTTCTTGCCCATAGCAAGGTTGAAGAAGGTTACAAGGGTAATGAAGCCCAGACCGCCCACCTGAATAAGCGCCATTATTACCGCCTGCCCGAAAATGCTCCAGTGGGTATAGGTATCAACTACGCTTATGCCCGTTACACAGGTAGCTGAAGCGGCGGTGAATATGCAGTCGACAAAATCCGTAAAGCTGCGGCTTTTGGAGGAAAAGGGCAGACACAGCAGAAAGGCTCCGATAAGTATTATTATCAGAAAGCCCAGTGCAAGGGTCTGTGCAGGAGCAAGGGTCTTTCTCTTTTTTTTCAGTACAGGCATCTGTGCAGGTCCTTTCGTTGAATTTGTGACATCTGAAAAGTTGTTTTTGTCACGGGCGGATAATATCCGCCCCTGCAACAAACGTAATAATTAATTTTAAAATCCGTCGGCGAAGCTGACACAACAATTGTCATTTGTCATCTGTCATTTGAGTAAAAACCGTCGTTTTTTACTCAATAACCGCCCATGCGTCCTCCTCGGGAAGCTCGTCCTGGTGGGCGGTGACTACCTCGGGCGGAATATAGGTGGAGATTACAGGCGTGCGCTCGGTGGTGAAGGAGGTGCGCTCCGCCGTTGTTGTAACGGAAGTTGTGGTGGTTTCGGGGGGAGTTGTCTCCGAGGTGGTGATAAGGGGCTTATCGGCCTCCTCGGCGGCATTCTCGTCCACATTCTGCGAACGCATATACGCAACCGCACGCTCGCCGTAGGCATAAAGCTTCAGCTTATCGTTCTCGTCCACCAGCAGGAATGGTGTGCGGCTGTTTACAAGGGCGGAAACGTCCTCGCTGCTTTTTACGGCAACGAAGCAGTTTTCGGGGATTGTTTCGATATCGTATGTAATACGCACGTTCACCTGAGCGTTGAGATAGCGGAGCATAAGTGCGTCATGACGGCTCAGATTGAAGAGCGTAAGGGGCGGAGCACTGCTCTGGTTATAGACGCTTTCGGAAATATCAGCAACCGCCATGTTTTTAGCCACCGATTCCTCACGGCACATGGGGAGATATGTTCCCGAAATGAATATAAGGCTGTAAACCGTAAGCCCTGAGATAATTACCGAAAGAATTGCGCTTCTGTGCTTTTTTGAGCAGCTTATGACTACCACGAACACCGCCAGCACGCAGTAGACCGCCGACGAGGTAAGCAGAAGGGAGTTGAAGTTAAGCAGCTCTGCGCCCGCCGCACCTATTCTGAGAGGGTAAAGCCCCAGTATGGGAGCAATACGCGTAGCTTCGCTTTCCAGAATGACAGGGGCGGTAACCGTGAAGAAAACGAGGTAGATAACCGAGCAGATTGCCGCCGCACCGAAGATTTTATTCAGCTTTATGGAGGTGGTGAACAGCACCGCCATTACAAAGACAAGTGCAAAGGGGATAACGCTGTCAAGGAAGCGGCCGAAGATTACGTTATCCTGATAGTTGTAGAAGCCCTCGGCAGGGTAGCGGTATATCGTACCTGCGACAATGGTGAAAATTGCCGTGAAGAAGGAGAAAAAGCCGAGGGTCATTATGCCGTGGGAATAGGTCTGCGGCTCTTTTGCACGCTTGCGCTGTATGCAACGTGCCGCAACTGCGCCGAAAAGGCAGAACGCCAGCGAGCCGAAGCCCCATGTTGAGGTGATGAAATAGTAGAGCTGACCGAAGAGGGTCTGGACCATGCGTGAAGCACCGTCCTCAGTGCCCTTTGCAACTGCCGCAAACATATTGGAAAGGGTGTTGTTGAGCTGAGAGGGATCGGTACAGCACCACAGGTCACGCTGGAGTATGTATGTCACCCAGAGCACGCCTGCCATGGAGACAGCGTAGGAAATAAGGAAATCGGGCACGAACACCGTCTTTTTGCCGTAGGTAAGGCGCTCGAAAATTATTATGGTGAGAACAACCAGGGGCAGGTACACAAGCCTTACGTGGGCGGCGTAGCCCAGCGCGCAGAGTATACCCGTAAGGCAGGAGAAGAAGTGGAGCTTAGGCTTGTTTTTAAGGTCCACAAGCCCCAGCATTACCCGCAGCAGCACCCATGGGAGCAGGATAGTCACCGTTTCGCTCCATGCAAACTTTGAATGGGCGAAATAACAGCAGTAGCCGCCTGAGATAAAGGCGGTGACCGCCATTTTCCAGAACACTGTTACCCCCAGCCGCTTTGAAATACTTATGGCAAGCAGCGGCACAAGGCTTATAAGCGCCGCATTCACCGCCGCAATAGCCACGTACTGCGCCGCAGGGTTTTTGAAAATCAGCATTACAGGGGTATAGAGAAGCCCCTGGAGGAAGCCGTAGTAGTAATCCACCGAGACCATGACGCCCGCCCAGTTTTTACCCGTGAAGAACTGGGAAACCGCAATAACGCACAGCTCGTTGGGGTCCATGGCAGGGTAGCTCATGCCGAAAGAGGATATGAAATTAAACAGGAAGAATATGAGAAAAACAGGCGGATAGACGCACTTCAAGCCGTATTTTTCGTATATTTCCTGAATTTTTCCGCCAAACATGAACAGCCCTCCTTTTTGATGAGATGATTTGCAGTTCGCAAGCGACCTGCTGATGAATGATGAATGATTGTGGTGCGCCCGTTGGGCGCGGATTTATTGTTTTATTTTTTACATCAGAAACAGCGACAGCACATAGTATGCCGCAAGGGTGAAGCCCAGCCCCACCAGTGTGTAATACCACTTGGGGTTGCCCTTGCGCTCAAGGATTCCGTAATATTCCGCCTCGGGCAGGTCCTTGTACTTTTCGCGCAGGGTGAGGATTTTGTTCACCGTCCAGCGCATATAGAGATAATCTCCGAAGAACGCCAGAAGTATCTGGATTATCAGCATTACAAAGGAAAGAACATTGATAATTCCAGCAAGGTGGGCGTCAAGGAGCATCTCGTTGCCTGTGGTGGCGTTTGCGTAGTATTTCATCTGGAACATAAGCTGGGGAATACCCAGAATTACATTTGCAAGAAGCAGTATTGTGGCAGGGCCTATCATCTTCTGATAATACTGGTAGTAGGGGGTGAGGAGGCCCGCCCAGAGGTTGAAAAACGCCTTTTTTCCCGTCATTGCCATGCGTATGAAGATACCCATGTAGCGGGGTGTGGAGAGGTATTCCTTACCGAGGAAATGCACAAGCTCTGTCTGGGTCACGCCGAAGCAGGTCAGAGGCTCGCCCGTGTCCTTGTCCTTTATGGGGTGCTTTATAACTCTGTCGGCAAAGGAGTCGTAGGAGTTTATGAAGATTTTCGGCGAACCGTCATCGTTTCTGAGATTTTCCTCGTCGTAGTAGGAGCCGTCATGGTTAGCCTTATTGGGGCATTCTCTCGCCTTTAAGAAGCACGCCATGTGCATAGGCTCGCCGCAGTCGGGGCAGTAAACGGGGCGGTCGTCCACGGGCATACCGCAGACGGAGCAGAGGTCGGAGGGCTCTTTGCGTTCTTCCTTTTCCTCACTGCCGCTGTTGTCCTTGTCCCAGTCATAGCCCTCGGCGTGTCTTTCCTCGTTGGGACATCTGCCCTTCCAGCAGGCACGGTGTACGGGGGTGCCGCAATGGGGGCAGACAGCGATATCGTCGCCGTCCTTCATTTTTTCGCCGCATAGGGCGCAGTCTTTATCGAAATATTCCTGCATATTGTTCCTTTCGTGTTGCTTAAATAAATATATACATATTTTATTATACCACGGTTTGTATTAATTTGCAACTGTTTTTGAACATTCGTTGAATGCGCGGCTGTGAATAAATAAACATATCTGTTTTATATTTTTGCACCTTGTCGGTGCGGGTTTTTGTTCATTTTTTTGCTTGCCCAAAAAAACGAACCAAAAAAAGGGCACTTTTCCGCTGCCTCCTCGGGAACGCCGTCGGCGTTCCGTTCGTCGATGGCGGAAAAGGATTTATCAAAACCGTAATGCGGTGCTGATTTATTATGATTAAAATGTTTTTAAGGGAGCGCACTGCACCCTCACCGCAGCAAGCAAAAAAACAGGGCGGTCATCTGACCGCCCGTTGGGGTTATTCCTTATATACCGTAAATCTCGACTTGCCTGCTTTTTTGGATTCATAAAGGGCGCAGTCGCTGCTGTACATGAGTGATTCAAAATTATGGGTGCTGCCTTCGGGGAGAAGCTCGGTGGAGATACCCGCGCTGAGGGTCATTACCGAAAGAGCGCTGTTTCCTGCGAAAGCGCCGATAAAGGTGTCAATAAGCTTCTGGGTCTCGGCGGAAAGCTCCTCTGCGGTAACCTTGCGGGTTATGACCACAAGAAATTCATCGCCGCCCAGACGGGCGATAAAATCGTTTTCAAAGCAGGTCTTGAGGATTCCCGAGGTCTGAACCAGCACCGTATCGCCCATTTTATGGCCGCAGGTATCGTTTACCTTCTTGAAATTGTCCAAATCCACGGTTATCATGGACATCTGCGGCGAGTTCTTCTGCTTATCGAGATAAGTGAAAAGGCTGCGGCGGTTGTTGAGGCCTGTAAGGAAATCGGTGTTGGCGTGTTCAATAGCCTGCTTGCGGAAGATACGTTCCGCGGTCATGTCCTGATATATGGTTACTACGCCGATAGTTTCGCCGAAAATATCCTGGATAAGCTCTGTGGAGAAGCGCAGTATACGGGGCAGGCCGTTGTAGCGGACGGAGAATTCGTTGACCCCTGCCTTTCTGGCTTCGCCCGTTGCCATTTCCTTCCACTCCGAAAAATCCCTGCCCTCATAAGCGGCAATATCGGGGAAGTACTTTTTCAGCTCGGCGTTTGCGCTTATAAGGGTACCGTCGTTGTCCTCGACGGTAATTCCGAAGGGCACGCTTTCAAGTATTACGCGAAGCTCGCTGTCCACCTTCTGCAGGTCGGTAACGTCCCTTGCAACGCCGCAGGTGCCGAAAAGCCGTCCGTCCACGTCGTAGAGGGGTGATTTTGAGGTGCGGAACTGGCGCATACCCTTGCAGGTCTTTACCTTTTCGTCGAAGTCGCAGGTCTTTCCTGCCTTTATAACCACATCCTCCGATTCAAGGCAGACATAGTCGCCCTGCTCGTATTCTTCCTTGGGGATATCCCAGATATAGTAATGACCTTTTTTGTAGGTCTGTTCCTTGGTTTTGTTGACCACCGCGCAGAATGCGTCATTTACCATGAGGTGCGCGCCTCTGAGGTCCTTGTACCAGATAAGGTCGGGGCTGCTGTCGGCGGCGGTATCAAGGCATATTTTCATTATGCGGTAGTCGAAAGCGGTCTTTATTTTATGTATCAGTGATAAAAGCTGTTTTTCCAGAAGCTCCCTGCGGCTGAGGCAGTCGGCGGGCACCACCCAGATTTCCGCGTCGTCGGAAAAAAGCTCGGGCGGAACGGAATTTCCGTCGGTGATTACCGCACAGTATGTGGTCTTTATATTATCTCTTTTTGAAAAGTAGACAGAGGGGCTGCCGTAAATGCACAGTGAGTCGGGGCTGCCGCCGCCATGTGCGGGGGCAGGCTCAAGGGTGCAGTCCTCGGGCGGATTGAAGGAGGAGAGAATTTCCGAAAACTCCTCACATTCACAGGTCGTAATCTTTATTGTGCAGTTATACATAGGTTTTTACCTTTCCCATTGGTTTATCTATACATACTACTATATATGAAAACGTTGCCAATTGCAAGTGTTTTTTTAATGCTTTAACAGAAAAAGATGAATTGTTGAAAAAACAGACTAAAAAACCGTAAAACCTATTGACATATTAATGTAACAGAGTTATAATAAAAATAGCTGTATTATTCGGATTAATACAGGTTTCTTTTCAACGATATGTACAGAAAGGTCGTGCTGTTTATGAACATGGAAAAACTCAGACGTGACTACGGTAACGTGCTCTGGGCTGGTAAGAAGAATATCCTCGGTCTGCCTATATCCTTCACCAGATATATTATCACCGATACGTCGCTTTACACAAAAATCGGACTTTTCAATATAAAAGAGGACGAAATCGAGCTTTACAGGGTATTTGACAAGCAGATAAGCTTCACTCTCTTCCAGCGTATGGTAAAGTGCGGTACAATCACGCTCATGTCAAAGGATACCGACACCCCCGCAAAGCTCCTGATATCCGTACGCCACCCCAGAGAGGTAAAGCGTATCCTCGACGAGGCGGTTAAGATTCAGCGCGACAAGTATTACGTGCGCGGCAGAGATATGATAGGTGCGGACTGCGGTCATGATATTGATATTGACCAGGATTTTGTGGAATAATCCACCCGTTTTTGTGCAGATATACAAAAATCGGCATTTCTGAAAATTTTTTCAGAAAAACCTGTCACTTTTCTGGCTTAAAAACTGTTTATTAAATAGAAGGCATAGTTATGCCTTGCTATCAATTAAAAAAAGAAAGGAAAGGATAATATGAATTTATTCAGAAAAAAGCTGGCGGCAGTCCTCACTGCGGCAGCTATCGGCGTAACGGCTCTCCCCGTAAACGCTTTTGCACAGACATCACTTGTTCAGGACTCTGTTACGGTTGAATACAACGCAACCGTTGCAAAGCCCTCATACAGCATAAAGGGTACGCCCGGAAAGAGAAAGATAAAGCTTTCCTGCTCCACAAAGGGCGCTACAATCTACTACACTACTGACGGCAGCAAGCCCACCACTGATGATAAGAAGTACACAGGTCTTATCACCATCAAGAAGGATACAAAAATCCGCGCTATCGCCGTAAAGGACGGCTCCAAGAGCGCAATCATGACCAAGACCGTAAAGGTAAAGACTCTTCTCGGTGACGCTACCGGCGACGGTAAGGTAAACGAAAACGACTATGCACGCTTCAAGAACTACCGCGCAGGCAAGACCAGCTATATCTGCAAGGATAACTGCGATATGGACGGAAGCGGCGGTCTCAGCAAGAAGGACTTACAGCTTCTGCGCGACTACCTCGACGAGGACAACGAGGACGGCGAAACCTCTGAAGAGGATACAGGCATCTTCGTAGAAAAACCCGAAATCGTGGTTTACAAGGCTTACGGCGGCAAGCGCTACAAGATTACCTGCGACACCAAGGACGCAGTTATCTACTACACCACCAACGGCACAGAACCCGACAAGAACGACAAGAAGTACACTGAAACCTTTATTGTTGATTCCGACACAACCGTTAAGGCTGTCGCTTACAAGAACGGCTCTTACAGCAAGGTAAAGACAAGAAGCGTAACCGTTGACAAGTGCAAGGACCCCTACGCTGATAAGGATACCGAGACAGAGTACAAGGATTCCGTAAAGGTTACACTCAAGTGCGACACTGATGACGCACGTATCTGCTACACAACTGACGGCTCCGACCCCGTAAAGGACGGCAGAATCTACAACGAGCCCATCGAGCTTACCGAGGACACAACCTTAAAGATTTACGCAGAATGCAAGGGCTTTGCAAACAGCAAGGTAATTACATACAAGTACAAGGTAAAGTCCTCCAACTACACCATCTCCGGTAAGGTATGGGACGACAGCTCCATCAACCCCGCAGACGGCAAGAAGCAGAACATGGAACAGGGTATCAACGGTATCAAGGTTCTCCTGCTCAACGCTTCCACAAACAGCTATGAGGAACAGACAACCACCGCTACAATCGGCGGCGTTGCAGGCAGCTATGAATTAAAGAAGGCAAAGCCCGGCAACAAGTACAAGGTTGTATTCCAGTTCAACGGTCAGAAGTACCGTGCATTCAAGAACGTTGTTAAAGACGGTAACCAGGCTGTATGCTCCGCGTTCCCCGAAATTACTATCAAGAACGCAGGCGCTTTCTCCAACGCAAGCACCCTCCTCGTAGCGGTAAACAGCTACAATGCGGCTGTTACGCACAACTTCTTCAATGAGACATACGCTGTGACAAGCACAATCTATGACAAGGAAACAAAGAATGTTGACTTAGCGCTTCTCACCAACGTTTACGGCGATACAAAGCTCAGCTTCGTAACCTCTACCGTTACAAGCGCTGAGGACGGCAAGACTAACGCTATGGTAGCCAACCAGAAGGTTTACACAGGCGATACTCTCAGCTACACCCTCAGAGTTACAAACAACTCCAAGACCCAGGATTTAAAGTCCGCAACTCTCCAGTTATATCTTGACCCCGCAGTTTCTATCCAGGGTATCAAGCTCACCAACGGCGCTTCCGCTTCCTACTCCTATCAGGGTATGAGCAAGAGCTTCGGTATGGCGGTTTACCAGATAACCTGTCCCGATGTCAAGGCAGGCAAGAACTATGACTTTATCGTAACCGCAAAGGTTAACCCCGACGTCAAGGAAGGTAAGGCTATTACAACTTTGGCTGAAATAGTTGCTTACACCTACGTTGATTCCTGCTACGACAGAAACAGCATCCCCGGAAACTTCACAGGCACTATCAAGGAGCAGGACGAGGCGGCTTCTCTCAGAGTTTACGCTTACGAATCCCTTACCGATTCCCAGTCTATCGCATGGGCAAGCGGCAATGACTTCAACAGCGCTATTTACGTAGGCTCTTCCAAGATTTTACGCTTCAATATTGAAAACGGCACTTCCACCGCCGACTACACAGTACACGTTACCGACAAGTCAATTGTCAGCGTTGATACTTACTGCACACCTACAGCCAACGGAACAGAATGTGTTCTTGTGGTTACAGGCAAGAAGGCAGGTACAACAAACATTATGGTAATGCTCACCAAGGACGCTTCCAAGCTTATCCAGACAAGCGTTACCGTTGAAAATCTCCCTGCAGCATAAAATAAAAACAACCCCGCAGATAAACTGCGGGGTTAATTTATATTTACGCCTCGGGCACGAAGGGCAGAAGCTTTATAAGTCTGTCATTGGGCACGATATCTCTGAGGAGATTTGCCGTCTGCGCAAGCTCGCTTTCGTTTTCGGGGAGAGAGTGGGTAAAGAGAATACTGATATTCTCCGCGTCAATCTTCACCGCGGATTTCATTAGCATTGCGTTGGCTATCATCTTCAGTCTAAGCTTAAGACCCTCGGCAAAGTAGCGCTCCTTTATCTTTGTCATCTGCTCAAAGGCTAAGAGCTTGTATCTCATGGCAACGCCGGAGGAATTGCCCGAAAAGCTGACGTCATTCATGCAGGGCACGCCGCTGAATTTGTGGATATCGTTTTCCAGCGCTTTTCTGAGGATATCCACTGAGGCTTCGTCAAACTGACGGGTGAGCCACTTTGCGTCGCCGCCGTCGTCCATGGTCATTACGCCGTATTCCTTTATAGCCTTGTAGGTTTCGCTTTCCTCCTCGGCGCTGTCGCCCAGCACCTGACCTCGTATAAGAAGAATTGCGTCCACAAACTGCTCCTTGTCGTTGATACGGTCGGACTGGAGGGTGTTATAGGCGTCGATAAGAGAGGTAACCTGCTCAAAATCACCCTGTCGGTCGCCGTTGTTGTAATACTCTATAATCGGTACGTCCCCGAAATAGTGGGGATAGCTTACGCGCTCGCCTGTGATTGCAAGGGCGGAGGTGAGGGAAAACTCCGTCACATTATCCCTGTCGCAGAGGTAGCAGTGATAGCCCTTTACAAAGTCGTTGTCGCCGTAGACGGGCATATAATAAACGCCGAAAAGGGGCTTCTGCTCAACGGTGTCGTCATACACCACAAAACAGCTTCTGGGGTCAAGGCTTGCCAGCTTTATTTCGGGGTTTTCACCCGAAGAGAAGTAGAGCATTTCGTAGGAAACGCCGTAAATCGAGCCGAGACGGGCGAGGTCTATATCCTCGGTTTCGCTGTCGGCGCGGCGGAGGATTTCTTTTACCCCGCTGATGTCGCCGTCGCAGATATACTGGACGGGAGAGCCCATAAAATAGCCCGTGGTGCAGTCGGTGATGTATTTTGCGTGGTTGCAGACGAGGCGGTTGTTTGCCGCGCCCTTCTCCTTTTCGCGGGAGAGGATTGCGTGGCTGCCTGTGTAGTAGTCGTAGAGCCTGTCAAGGCGCTCGCCCTGCTGTCTGTGCTTATGAATGTATTTTACAGCCAGCTCAGGCGTAATTTCTGTGTTTTCCGTAATCTGATAAATGTTGTTCATGTTAATTTCCTTTCTTTTTAAAATATACCCAGTCTTCTTCTGTCCGAAATCACCGCCGTTTTCCGTCCTGCTTCGTCCTCTAAGGCATAGCGGGCGGCGTCGATTGTGTGATTGTCGCGGTCGGGAAATTCACTGCGGTAGCCGCCGTTTCCGTCGGGCGGAAAACGGTAGCTTCTGAACTCCCTGGCGGCATTGGGACAGCGCACAGGGTCGATAACCACTGCGTTAAGGTTCTGAAGCCAGCGTATGCCGTATTCTACCGAGCCTGCGCCCTTTTTCGCAGGCTTTAAGCGTATGCCCCTCGCTCTCAGCTCATCGTTTGAGCGGGGCTCGGCGCTTTCCGCTATAAGCATTGCCCCGTGGGGATTTTCCGCCCGTATCTCCTCGGCTATCTCGTCGTATTTTGCGCCGTAGCGGTAAAACTCGTGGTAGATAAGGATTTCACGCCTGTTCTTATCGTAAATCAGGCACAGATACACGAAAGGGTCGGCGCCGTAGCCCCAGTCAAGTCCGCGGCAGAAGCGTCCGCCCCCTTCGATTTCCTCATCGGTGATTTCTCTTATGCTTACGTTAGGGAAGATTTCTGCCCCTGTGCCTGTGGCTTCGCCGAGGTACTCGTTTTCATAGCGGAGGGGATTTTTTATTTTAAGATATTCCGCTTCGGCTATGAACTGCTGTCCCAGCCACTCTTCGGGCACTGTGCGGTAGTCGCTTCGGTGAACAAGCCTGTCCTTTCTCGGCTCACTGCACATTACGTTTACCCAGTTGTTTTTATCCTTAGGCGGATTGAAGCTGTAAAAACAGCAGAAGCTGTCGCCGCCGCGAAGCAGTGACTGGTTTATGCTGTCTATTTCCTCCTGTCCCGAAAATTCGTCTGTCTCTTCATACCAGACGTATTTTATATAACCCTTTGCAACCTTTGTTGATTTTAATTTGCGGGGCTTGTCGGCTCCGCGGAAGAGAATACGCTGTCCCGTAGGCTTATAGATAAGCTCGGGGGTGGTGACCTTGCTTTCCCAGAGGTCGCTTACCCCAAGCTTTTCAACAGCCCACAGGAGCTGCTCAAAAACGCTGTCACGCAGGTATTGCCCCACCTTGCGGATTACAGCGCCGTTGGCATTTTCGTCGTTCATTATCCCAAGAATGATTTCGATACTTACAAAGGAGGATTTACAGCTTCCACGTCCGCCGCATAAGACGTAGTGGGTGTGGAGCTGTTCCGCAATATCGCAGTGTATGCCGTAGAAGGCAGGGGCGATAAGCTGTGACAGGCGCAGGTTATTTTGCTCCGATATCGTCACAGATTTTCACCGTAACCCTTTCCTCGCGCTCGCTTTTCTTCTGCTCAAGCCCCAGGTATTTTCCAAGCTGTTCAGAAGCCTTCATGCGTGTTTTTTCGTCTACTCCCGCGTCACGCATGACATTTGTGAGGTAGCTTAAGATTTCCGCCTTGTCGGCGATTTTTTCTTCTCCCATAGTTTCTGTCCTTTCGTTAAAATTAAAGAAGGAAACCTTGTGGGCTGAGGGTGGGCTTATTCCTTCTTTAATTTCATGGTAGCAGATTTCTCTGTGACATTCAATGACATTCGGGTGACATTCCGTAACATTTTTTCTACTACGGAATAAAATGTAATACAAAGCAAGGCAATACCGCATGATTATTATGCGGTGCAGCCTAATCAAAGGAGGCGGCGACATGAGAAGGCGCGACAACGGTTTTCGGTGCACAGTGGCGGCGGTGCTGCTGATACTGGGCGTAATTTTCCTCTGCTGTATATCCTGGCGGTTCATGCTTTTTGTGGTTGCCGCAATTTTTATTCTCGTGGGAATTATTCTCATCAGAAAATGTTAGGGGGTACATATCATGAAAGTTGTTGTAATGAAGAGTCCCAAGGTCTTTGCCTGGTTTTTCCGTCTGATTTTCGGAATGAAAAAGGCATGAAAAAAGGGCGGATGAACCGCCCTTTTTTAATTAATGGTGAATGATTAATGATGAATGATTGTGGAGTCCGCCTGAGGCGCACCATAACTCTTCACTCTTCACTCTTCACTAAAAAAAGCACCCCGAAGGGTGCTTTTTTTATGACATTCTGAATTCATCAACGATGGATTTGAGGATATTTGAGTGGCTGCTGAATTCGTGGCTGGCAGCGGCACATTCCTCAGAGGTTGCGCTGGTGCTCTGGGTGAGGTCGTTCATCACAGACATACTTTCGTTTATGCCCGTGATACGCTGAGCCTGCTCGTCGGAAGCGTTGGCAATCTGAGCCATGAAGTCATTGATCTGGTCGATATTACGCACGATTTCGCTGAGGGCAACGGCAGTTTCGTCCGCGATTTCTTCACCCTTATGCACTGCGGCGATGGATTCGGAAATAAGCTTTGCGGTGTTGTTTGCTGCCTCGGTAGACTTATTGGCGAGGTTTCTTACCTCGTCGGCTACTACCGCAAAGCCCTTGCCTGCTTCGCCTGCCTTTGCCGCTTCAACTGCGGCGTTGAGGGAGAGGATATTTGTCTGGAAAGCAATTTCGTCGATAGTCTGGATAATAATATCAATCTGCTCGCTGGTCTTGCTGATTTCAGCCATGGAGTCTATCATCTGGCTCATCTTCTCGGTGCTTGCGTTAGCACGCTCAACCGTATCGGCAACGAGGTGATGCGCCTTTGTGGTAACGCCTACGTTGGCTTCGATACGCTCGGAAATCTGAACGATATTTTCATTCAGCACATCGAGGCTTGAGCTCTGCTGGATAGTGCTGTTTGCAAGGTTTTCGGAGCTTGAAAGAATCTGGTTGGAGCCGTTGCTTACGTCGCCCGATACCTTTTCAAGGGAGCGCACGATAGAGAAGAGGCTGTTTGAAATTGTGATAAGGGAGGTTCTGATTGAACGGAAGTCGCCCTTATATTCGGTTTCGGGGCGGATAGTAAGATTCTTCTTTGCAAGTCCGCCGAGAACACGGTCGATATCCGTGGTGATTGAGCTTAAATTATTTGTAACGCCCGAAAGGGATTCCATAAGCATCTTGGTTTCGGTGATTTCGGATTTTACGTCGGGGATTGCGGAGTATAAGTCACCTTCTGCAAGAAGTCCGAGACGTTCGCTGATAAGGTTGATAGGCTTGGAAATTCTGCCCGAAATGATGAAGAATACGAATGCGCCGAGGATAAGGAGAACCACAAGAACGATAATGTTGCTGGTGATGGAGCTGCTGAGCGCGGTCATAGCTGCGGAGGAGGGGATAATTATTGCAAGGGACCAGTTCTCAACATTTCCTACGGGAACATAGCCCACGTAGCAGTCCTCGCCCAGATAGCTTATCTGCTCAACGCCTGTTTCGCCTGCTACCATCTTTGCGGAGATTTCCGCAGCGCCCTTGAACGTCTTGCCTTCTTCCGCAAGGAGCGCGTCGAAGGTCTTCATGTCGCGTACGTAAGCGTCGTTTGCATGAGCAATGATTGTACCGTTCTTGTCAAGGATAAACGCTGAGCTTTCTTCGCCTATCTGCATAGTGCCGAGAAGCTCGGAGAATACTGAAACGTCAACCGCACCGTAAGCCGCACCGCTGAAGGCGAGGTTAGAAATCTTAGCCGCGCACATGAACACGATTGAATTATCGGTCTTGCGGACTACGGGGCTGGAAATATATGTAGTGCCGTTCTTGGCTTCCTTGAAATATTCACGGTCGGAGATATCGGTGTCGTTATAGGTTGTACCGTCGTCGTAGGCGATGGAGAAATCCGTATAGCTTGTGCCCTCTGCCTTTGTGGCGAGGAGGGATTTTCTCGTACCCATCTGCATATTGCCCGTGTAGATATCGCTGCTGGCGGCGACAGCCTCTACTTCAAGGTGAATGATATCGGTCCTTTCCTTTACGGCAATTCCGAAGGTGTTGAGACCCGACTCGATTTCCTCGATAATGTAGGACTCAGCGAGGTTATAACTGAGGAAGCAGTTTATAAGGCACATGACTGCGGAAAGCACGAATACTACCGTACAGCCTGCAAGCATGATAACAAGTCCGAGAGTGCGCTTGCCTGATTTCTGGGAAGCCTTCGACTCACGGTTTACGTCAGCCTCGCTGGTGAAGTACTCGACCTCTTCCTCGGGTTTTTCTTTCTTCGGGAGCTTTGCGGTAAGCTTATTCAGGAAGGTAAGCTTTGAGGCTAAGAACTTTCCTATCTTTCCGAAGAAGCCGCCTATGGTCCTTAGTAATTTTTTGAAAATTTCAGCTATTTTTTTCATATCATCTGTTCCTTTTCAGGTATAATGCCTTATTCGTTCCTTTTCAGGTATAACGTCTTATTCGTTGGGTGAAACCTTTTCGGCAACACGTCCTATTTTGTCAACTTCAAACGCGGTGCCGTCAAAGAAGATGCCTTCCTCGTTGAAAAGGAGGAACGCAAGCTTTCCGTCCGCGATTTTTGCGGTATTGCCGAGTTTATCGGTAACTACCGCGTCAGTGCCGTTATTTACGATACTGATGCCGTTTTCGGCGGAGTAGGAGGGATTTTCGCCCGTGTAGTACACGCCGTTACGGTCGTTATATTCGATAAAAGCGGGTGAAGCCGCTTCAATATCCGAGGGTCGGTTTATACCTGTTCCCGCATAGTCTGCGGCACGTCTTATTGCGGGAACAATACCGTTGTAGCTGTCGGAGGTGGACACGATAACATATCCGCAGTCGGTATTGCCCAGCTGGATAAGGTAGGTATAGAGGTCGTTTGTGCCCCGCATATTTGTAAGGTTTTCTTCATGTCCGTCATAACCGTCAACGAGGTCATTAACAGCGGGGATATTGGACATAAAGGGCGAAATTCCGTGGAAATTCATGCCGATTGACCAACAGTTGTAGACGAACATACCGAAAACGGTGATTGTTGTCACAAGGAAGCTGGTGTCCTTTTTCTCCTCAGATTTCTTTTTGGAGTAGCCGGGGAGCTTCTTGCCCGAATCGTCCTTCGGTGCGGCGGCAAGCTCTGCCTTTTCCTCGAACCAGGAAAGCACCGAGGGGATTGCGAACAGGGAGAAGATAAAGATATACATTGTGAAACGCTCGACAATGAAAGCGTAGGTGATAAACAGCCAGATAGCCGCGCTCATGAACATGAACTGGAGGAGAGTATCGGCTTCTTTCTTTTCCTTCCAGCCGAGGAAGTAGCTGACGAGGACAAGCCCCAGCACAGCCAGCGGCATAATAAGATAGCGTACATCAAAGCCTGTTTCAAACCAGGTTGTACCGATATAGCTGGAGTAGTCCCTGCCTGTAACGGCGGTTACGATATCTGCCACAAGGTTCAGGGGGTTAGCGCCCACAGCCTTCATGACAAGGCAAGTGATAAGCGCGCCCACGGAAACCGAGCCGAAGATTATCATATACTTCTTTGTGGGCTTTACGAGGGAAAGCAGGTACAGGGGTATAAAAGCGGCGGCGGTATAGTGGAAGCCGATAGCCGCCACGGCGAAAATAAGCACGGGGAGTATTTTTCTCTCCTTTATAAAGCCGAAAGCTAAGATAAGGAGGGAGACCGCAAGGCTCTGACGGATAAAGCTCAGTGAAGCGTAGAAGAAGGTGAGGCAGAGGTAAGCGGCGGTGGAAATCCACACATTGTCGCTCCATTTATAGACTGCCACAGCCACGGGAGCTAAAATAAGCGCCGAATATACGCCGTACATGACTTCATAGCTGTCCGTAAGAGCGGAAATAAGCTTTGTGATAACTGCGAAAAGCGGTTCATAGCCTAAGGTAAGCGTTTCACCCCAGCCTGCGGCGGAGATTTCATCA
>JAFUNV010000060.1 GCA_017472865.1 Ruminiclostridium sp.
CTGCTGTCTTTAGAACAGCTTGATTATTATAGCATGTATTTTTGTGTTTGTCAATAGGTTTTTGAAAAATTTTTAATTATTTCCGGGCGGCTGTCAGCCACCCGAAAATAAACATATTATCTGAACCGCCGCTTATGCCATAAGCTCGCAGACCTTATTGCAGTAATCAACAGGGTCTTCGATATTCATACCCTCGATAAGCATAGCCTGGGTGAAGAGAATTTCAGCATAAACCGCAAGCTTTTCCTTATCGTTGTCGCAAAGGAAGCGGAGCTTTTCAAAAATAGCATGGTTTGCGTTGATTTCAAGTACCTTATCCGCTTTAGGCTTATTCTGACCCGCGTCGGGCATACTTCCGAGAATTTTCTCCATTTCAAGGGAAAACGCGCCATCGCTGGTAAGGCATACAGGGTGCGAACGGAGACGGGAAGAAAGACGAACGTCAGCAACCTTATCACCGAGCGCCTTCTTCATTTCATCAAGCAGGTCGCGGTTCTGTTCGAGAGTTTCCTTCTTCTGTGCCTTTTCTTCTTCTGTTTCAAAGTCAACGTCGCTGGACTGAACAGATTTGAATTCCTTACCTTCATAATCAACAAGCATCTGAAGTGCAAACTCGTCAACATTATCAGTGAGATAAAGAATTTCGTAACCCTTTTCCTTCAGCATTTCTGTCTGGGGCAGAGTGTCAATCTTCGCTACGCTTTCACCGCTTGCAAAATAGATGATATCCTGTCCTTCCTTCATTCTTGTAACATATTCTTCAAGAGTTACAAGCTTCTTTTCCGCAGAGGAGTAGAATAAAAGGAGGTCTTTAAGGAAATCCTTGTTGAGACCGTAGTTATTATAAAGGCCGTATTTAATCTGTAAGCCGAAATTCTTCCAGAATGCCTCATACTTTTCACGGTCATTAGTGAGAGTCTTTTTAAGCTCGTTCTTTATTGTACGCTCAATGCTCTTTGCGATAAGCTTTAACTGTCTGTCGTGCTGGAGCATTTCACGGGAGATATTGAGCGATAAGTCCTCGCTGTCCACAAGACCCTTTACAAAGCTGAAATAGTCGGGGAGCAACTCGGAGCATTTATCTGTAATAAGCACGCCGCTTGAATAAAGCTGGAGTCCCTTTTCATATTCCTTTGAGTAATAGTCAAAAGGCGCACGGGAAGGGATAAAGAGCAGTGCGCTGTATGTTGCGGTACCCTCTGTCTTGGAGTGAATACGGATAGCAGGGTCTGCAAAATCCATGAACTTTTCCTTGTAGAACTCGTTGTACTGCTCCTCGGTAAGCTCAGTCTTGCTCTTCTTCCAGATGGGCACCATGCTGTTGAGGGTTTCAATAGCTGTGTGGGTTTCGTATTCGTCCTCAGTGCCTTCCTTAAGGTGAGAGTGAGAAGCATTCATCTTGATAGGATAGCGGATATAATCGGAATATTTCTTTACAAGGCCACGGATTTTGTATTCCATTACAAAATCGTCATAATCCTCTTCCTCAGTGTTGTCCTTGACGTAAAGAGTAATAAGCGTGCCGTAATCGTCCTTTTCACATTCCTTTACGGTATAGCCGTCAACACCCTCGGACTCCCAGCGGTAAGCGGTTTCTTCGCCGTACTTCTTGGTTTCTACGACAACCTTCTTAGCCACCATAAAGGCGGAATAGAAGCCTACACCGAACTGACCGATTACGTCAACCTCATCCTTGTCCGTATCGGTGTTTTCCTGCTTGAACTTGAAGGAGCCGGACTGTGCGATTACGCCAAGGTTGTTTTCAAGCTCGTCCTTGTTCATACCTATACCGTTATCTTTAATGGTAATAATACGGTTTTCTCTGTCAACAGCAAGGAAAATTTCAAGATTTTCACGGGTGATACCGAGATTTTCCTGCATGGATTTGAAATAGAGCTTGTCCATAGCGTCGCTGGCGTTGGAGATAAGCTCGCGGAGAAAAATCTCCTTATGAGTGTATATTGAGTTGATCATCATGTCCAGAAGTCGCTTGGACTCTGCTTTAAACTGCTTTTTTGCCAATTAAATCAAGACCTTTCTTATATAGTATATGCGTTTTAGCACTCTCTTCCTTTGAGTGCTAAATACATTATAGCACTTTTAAAAATAATGTCAAGTGTTTTCGCCTAATTTTCAGTTAAATCACCCGCCAATCCTTGACATCGGAGAAGAAATATGAGATAATATGTTATTATACACTTATCAATAAGGTATAAAATAACATTTTCATTAACGAAAGGAAATTTTATTCATCATGGAAGAACACATAGGTACGCTTATTTTTATCATTGTACTTATCGCCTTATCCGCATTTTTCTCCGCCTCGGAGACCGCTTACACCAGTGCGAACAAAATCCGTCTCAAAAGCAAGGCCGAAAACGGAAAAAAATCAGCCGAGCGCGCTCTTGATATTATTTACAAATATGACAAGACTCTGACTACAATACTTATAGGCAACAACATTGTAAATATCCTTACCTCTTCGCTGGCAACCGTAATGTTCATTGCTCTGCTGAATGACAACGACAAGGGCTCTCTTGTATCTACCGTTGTGGTTACAATAGTTGTGTTGATTTTTGGTGAGATTATTCCAAAAACCGTCGCAAAGGCAAATGCTGAAACCTTTGCCTGTGCCATAAGCGGAATTATGTCATTTCTTATGACGGTTTTCACACCTCTCTCCGCCTTTTTCCTCTTACTCCAGAAGGCAGCTAACAAGCTTTTCTGCAGCAAGGAAAAGGAAGTAAGCATGACCGAGCAGGAGCTTATCAGTATAATTGACGAAATCGAGGACGAGGGCGTTCTTGAAGAGCAGGAAGGCAGCCTTGTCAGAAGCGCTCTTGTTTTTGACGAAACCATTGTTTCTCAGGTTATCACTCCCCGCGTAAACATTGTAGCAATCGAAATAAACTCCGATATAGAAAAGGTAAAGGAGCTTTTCATAAAAGAGCAGTACTCCCGTCTCCCTGTCTTTGAAAAGACCGTCGACCATATCGTCGGCGTTATCACCCAGCACGACCTTTTTGAAAGAATTGTCCGCGGCGACAGCTTTACAATAAGGGATATAATGCAGGATACTCTTCATATCCCGAACCTTATGAAGATTTCCGACGTCCTGAAGCAGATGCAGAAGAACAAGATTCATCTTGCGGTGGTTGTCGACCAGTACGGCGGTACTGAGGGTATCGTTACTCTTGAAGATATCATCGAAGAGCTTGTAGGCGAAATCTGGGACGAAAGCGACGAAATTACTGCACCTGTAAGATTTATTTCCGCAGATGTTTTTGAAACCTGCGGCGAGGTTTCGCAGAATGATTTCAACCGCTTCTTTGAAGCAAGAGCAATGGATTACAGAATAAACACCGACAGCAATACCGTCGGTGGTTGGCTCTTTGAATTGTTCGGAAGAATCCCTGAAGAAAACGACTCTATCAGAACCGATGATTTTATTATTACCGTGAAGTCTCTGAAGGATTTCAGAATTGACACTATCCGCTTTGAAATACTGAAAAAAGAAGACAAGGAAGAATGAATTTCTACGTTATAGTAACCATAATTTCCACGGTTACCTTTACCGCTGATTTAATTCTCCGCTATATGGAGAAAATACGCTCCTTCGGAATGGAGGAGCGTATTCATAATATAAAGGGAAAAATTATCCCTATTGAGGATTTTATACCCCACAATCTGACCCTTGCCGCACTTTTCTTTATGGCGCTGGGTGCTGCTGGCATAATCATGAAGCTCTTCGGTCTCAACGGTCTTGTGGTTTTTCCTGTTTCCGTAATGTGCGGTATGTTTGCAAACTTCGCTGCCGTGCGTCTGCTGCAGCGTATCCGCCGCAATCCGCCTATACCGAAAACCGCAGATTTAAGCGGAATCGAGGCAGTATGCACCGAAACCATAGAAGGCGACGGCTATGGTGTAATCTCCTTTGAATACGAGGGCAGGACATACACTGCGCCTGCCGTTTCGGAAAACGAAACAGATATCAGAAAGGGTGAGAAAGCAGTTATTATTCTCCTGAATGACGGCGTGTGCTTTGTGGAAAAGCCGGAGGAGATTATAGATATCTTAAA
Organism: Ruminiclostridium sp.; assembly: GCA_017472865.1. Classification (GTDB taxonomy): domain Bacteria; phylum Bacillota; class Clostridia; order Oscillospirales; family Ruminococcaceae; genus Ruminiclostridium_E. Next base: position 4,080 of record JAFUNV010000060.1, read on the forward strand.
TGAAAAGGACGGCTGACGCCGTCCTTAAATTATTATCCGAGAATATTCTCTTCAACAAACTTTCTTATCTCTTCATTATCACGGGGGTTAAAGCTGTCGCTGCACTTTTTCAGCGACCATCTTTCCTCGTGGGTCGTGCTTTCATACGGCGCAAGAGTTTTAAGCGCACCGAGAGTTTCCACCTCCATGATAAAAGGGTCGGTGAAAGTCTCATAATTACAGCCGTAATCGGGATATTCTGCATTTTCATCAAAATCGAAACACTTGCAGAAAAGCTGTCCCTTTATAAGGTATGCGCCCCAGCCGTCCTCATTGTTCATGCCCAGCTTGAAGGACTGCGCCTTGTCTGTCTGGCAGAGAGTAATAAAATCATTGCTCATAAAGCAGCGCTCATCATTGATATCGGTATATTCCCAGATTACAAGACGGCGGTTGGAAAGCAGTCCTGTCTTTTTTCTGCACTGAGGTATAATCTCCACACCACCTTTATCCATTACAGTAAGGCACCAGGGGGCAAGGGTAAGCTCATGGTCGGAGATATTCACTACTCTGTGACCGATTGTGACATCGGAGCTGTCCTCGCTGAGAGTAACCGTCATTATATGCTGTTCTCCGACCTTTGTGCGGAGTTCAGGGTTGAGAGTTATTGTATTGCCCTCAATTTTATAATCCACAGGGCTGTTGTCGGGAGTGTAGCTGTCAGGCCACGCCTCAGGGCTTGTCCACAAGCGGTGACCGCCGTAAATATACCAGTTTTCTTCAGTTCCGAAGAAGTCATGAAGCTCGGCACTGTCACGGACAGTATCGCGGTTTACGTCCTCCTTCAGGATATTTTCCATGCCATTCAGTGCATAGTAAATAATTCTGGGACCGACATCAACAGTGATTTTAACCGTGCATACGCCGTTATCCATAACGATACACTTTCCGAAATTCTTGTAGCTTTCCTCTGTAAATTTAATACTCATTTTATTTTCCTTTCTGTTTTACGGTAAAATTATCGGTTTTGAGGTATATTCAAGCCCGCAGGGCTTATTCTTTTCAAATGCCAGAGCGTACAGATTGCCCGCTGTTTCCTCAAGAAATGCCTGCCGCTTCTGACGCTCTCCTGCGCCCGAAAGCGCCTTCAGCGAGGTGTCCATAGGCAGCTTGCAGTCCGCCGCCGCAAGGATTTCCCTGCCTCTTCCGTTCATGCCGAGAATACGAACGTAGGAGGGATTTTTCTTTAAATCCGTCTTGCGTATTCCAAGGAAGCAGCTGAGGATAATACGGCGGATACGTGCCATTGTGTACCGCTTTGTTTTCACCAGCATATAAAGCTCCGCAAGATTCGTCGAAACCTTAGCCGCCTTATAAATGCGGTTTTCAAGCCCCATAAGCACGTTGGGCGCACGCTCGATTTCCTTTTTGCTCATGGTTCTTAGCTTCGCAAGAATTGCCGTTTCAAGATTTCGTATATCCGCAAGCTCAGTATCAAGCCCCTCGGGCATAAAGGCGGAAGCATCCTCACCCGAAAGGAGCATTTTCCGTATTTTGGAAGCGGAAGCGATATCCTCCGTGCTTTCATCGCTGTCATGACCTGCACCTGTCCGCCCGATTGTGACAGGCTCAAAGGCACAGCCCAGCTCGTTCATGGCTTTGAGATATTCAACAGCAAGGGTATTGTTCGGCTCGGTGAGGGTTTCGATAATTTCATCATCGTAGTAGGTTTCGATTGTTTTCTGCAGCGCAACGGGCAGAGGGTGGCCCATACGCATATAGCGGAAAAAGTCGTCATGCTGCTGAGCAAACATAACCGCACCAGCCGTTTCGTGGAGCAGGTCAACATCGCCGCACTCACTACCGAAGCTGAGCATATCCACACAGCCCAAATCACGAAGCAGAGCCACAGCACCCATAGCGAACTGTTCCGCGCTGGCGAGGGCGTACGCCACAGGCAACTCAATTACAAGGTCAACGCCGTTTTTCAGAGCAATTTCCGCGCGCTTGTACTTGTCACAGATTGCCGCGTCGCCCCGCTGAGTGAAATTGCCGCTCATTACGGAGACTATATGTGTTGCGCCAAAGCGGCGCTTTGTTTCTTCAATGTGGAATTTATGCCCGTTGTGAAAGGGGTTGTATTCCGCAATAATTCCGCAGGTTTTCATGGGTACCTCCGTATAAAAATAAGTTGATTATATTATAGCAGAAAACTTTGGGAATATCAACGGTTTTATGGTGAAAAGAGGGTAAAAATGAAGGCAGATATGTCAGTATGAAAGCTAAACTGTATGGCAAATTTCCGCCCATACACATTTTTATTGCATTATTTCCACAAATTTTCCCAAACCCCTTGATTTTTCTCTCATTTTGGTATAAAATTAACAAGTACTATTATTTATAATTTTGAAAGGAATTTTGAAAATGAACATTCTCGTAATCAACGCAGGCAGTTCTTCCCTCAAGTACCAGCTCATCGAAATGACAGATGAAAAGGTTCTCGCTAAGGGTAACTGCGAAAGAATCGGTATCGACGGTCACATCAAGCACACTGCCCACACAGGCAAGGTTTACGAAACCGACTGCTCCTTCCCCACTCACACAGAGGCTTTCGAAAAGGTTGTTGAGGTTCTCACAACAGGCGAAGCTGCCGTAATCAAGAGCATGGACGAAATCGCTGCAGTAGGTCACAGAATCGTGCAGGGCGCTGA
>JAFUNV010000061.1 GCA_017472865.1 Ruminiclostridium sp.
GTCTGGAAAACCGCGCGGTTGACGGATATGATGTGGGTGCATACGGCTTTGTGGTTAAGAAAAATATTGCCGAAAAACTCCCGCGTGTTCTGGAAAAACTTTATAAGGAGCTTTACTGTAAGAAAAGTATTGCTCTCACGGGTAAGGACAATACCGAAATCGTACTTACCGACAATATACTGTGGGCACAGTCGGTTGGCAGAGGTACTGAAATATATCTTGTTGACGGCAGCTTTTCCGATACACGCAGTATCAGTCACTTCGCAGAATGTTTAGACACAGACGACTTTATCTCTGTCCACAAATCCATCTATGTCAATATCTCAAAAATAAAGCGGATAAATACAGACACCGTTATGCTGTGCGACAACACCCCCGTTCCCTTAAGCAGGCGCAACCGAAAGAATGTTATGCTTGCGGTTATGAAAAAGGTGGGTGGTAAGTAATGGCACAGATTAAGAAATTTATGCTCCCCGTCTTTATGGCGGTAATGCTCATCATTATAAACGCTGTGCTGTTCCACAGCTTCCTTACAAACGGTGAAGTTATCCAGAGCCGTGATATTTACGGCAGCTTCTACTCCACTGATATACGTTCCGTAAGTAACCGTGAACGGCTTATTTCTTCCCTTTCGGGTAATTACGAAAAGGATATGGAAGCGCTTTCGTCGGAGGCTGAAAAATTAACCCTTTATAAGCAAGTTGCCGACTATATCATCAACGACAACTACACCGCCATACGCAGTCTGAATGACCTGTCTCCCGAAGAACGAAGGGAGAAGGCAGAAACGCTTTACAAGGAAATTACCGCACGCTTTCCCGTAGCACAGGACAGGCTTACCCACAGGATAGATGATGAGCTTGACGACTACAATTCGGTGACAGCTTATCTTGAATATCTGAACAATTACAAAGCTTACGTCCGTGACATTTCCGAGCAGTCCGACTTTCTGTCCGACATCTCTATTTACAACGAAAATGCCACCGCTATGAGCAATATCATCAAGACAAAAAAGGATTTCTACGGCTTGCAGAATATTCCGCTCACGCCTTCTTCCGAGGACAGCTTTTTAGCCTTTCTCTGCTACCGCACAACCGACCTTTTAGCCGTGTTTCTTGCATTTATTATGGCGGTACTGCCACTATTCAGGCAGAAGATTTCTGCGCCTGTTTCCGCTTTTGTTACCGCACTCGGCACAGGGGTTATGTACCTGTGCAACTTCTTAATTACAGGCTTTGTTTTAGGCACTCCTCCACTTGATATTTCTCTGCAATCCCTTGAAAGCTTTAAAAGCTGTCCCTACATCATCAGCACAGGACTTTTCACAGCAGGGGTTATTCTTATGAAGATGCTGGGAGCGGTTGTTATTCTTTCCGCAGTGCTTTTACTTGCTGTTTCCAAGGGCAGAAAACGTGTTATTTACGCTGTTTTTGTTACTCTCTTCTTCGGTGCTGAAATACTCTTTTCCGTGGCAGATGTTCCCGTTCTTCTGAAAGAAATCAACATTCTTTCCTGTTTCAGTTTTGAGCGGTTCTTTATGCGTTATCTTAACCTGAACATCTTCGGAATGAGCATTTCAAGGCTCCCTGTTTTTATTGCTTTTGCCCTGATTATTACAGCTGTTCTGCTGATTTTATCGGTGCGTAGTGTAAGGCAGAGTAACCTTGCGGAAATCAAGGAAACGGAGCAGCGCTACTACGACGAAATCAACCGCCGTTATCAGGAATCACGAAAAATCCGCCATGATATACAGAACCACCTTTTAGCCCTGAATATGCTTATCGAATCTGGCAATATCGACAGCGCAAGAAAATACATAAACGAGGTTTCGGAGCAGACAGACCTTGCGGCTATGCCTGTGAAAACAGGCTCGGAGGTTCTTGACGCACTGCTGTTCAAGAAAACCGAACAGGCACAGGAAAAACAGGTTTCCCTTATTTTTGAGGTGAGCTGTTCACTTATGGAATGGGGCATTTCCGACTATGATTTATGCACCGTTTTCGGCAACATTATCGATAACGCAATTGAAGCGGTAAACGAAAAGGATACCGTCACGGTAAAGCTGAGTAATCAGCACGATATGCTGTATATTTCCTGTGAAAATGTTATCAGAAAGCCTCTTAAAAAGAGGGGTGACAGGATACTTACAACAAAGCATGATCCCCTGTCCCACGGTTATGGGATTGCACGGGTAAGGGAGATTGCCGCTCGTTATGAGGGAGCTGTGCAGATAACTGATGAGATAGGAAAATTCCTTATAGAGATACTTATAAATCCTAAAAACAGAATATAAATTGACCGCTTGTGCATGATTATTGACCGCTTCTGCAAAAGCGGTTGATTTTTTTATTCCCCTTTGATACAATGCAGATAACGAATTTTGAATCGTAGGGGCGGATATTATCCGCCCGAAAAGGAGAAAAATATGAAAAAATTTTTAACATTACTTACATCTGCAGTTGTAATCCTCTCCCTTTGCTCCTGTGAAAACAATATCCCGCAAGAACCCAGCCTTGCCACCAACACAGGCACAAGCATGTTCAATCAGATAATGGAAACTGAGGATGGGTATTACTATAACGAGGCAATGGCATTTAACGAGCTTTCGCTCCGCTTTTATGACAAGGCTACAGGAAAGGATTTATTCCTTTGTGCAAAGCCTGAATGTACCCACGACGGAAACAGCTTCTGCGCCGCTACCGCAGGAAAACTGAAAACCTGCTACACAGCCATGTACGGTGACGGAATTTACATAACCGTTCTTGACAGAAAAGAAGAACGCACTGAGTATAAGCTTCTTAAAGCCTCCCTTGACGGCACTGAGCTTACGGAAATCTGCACGTTTCTGAACGTGAATAACGCAGAGGAAAATCCCGTTATTATGATGAGTACTATGAATAATATGGTTATTCATCATGGTTATGCCTTTGTGCCTTACTTTATTTCAACCTCGGAAAGCGGAATGATGGGTAAGACGGGCGCAGCGGTAATTGATATTCAGAGCGGAAAATATGAGCTTATTTCTGAACTTGATATGTCAGAGACGCTGGGCGTTGAAAACATAACCGCAGACGGCGACTGTTTTTACTACACCGCCTATTTCAGTAATACACATGAAAACCATTTTTACAGCTACAATTTCAAGACAAACGAGGAAAAGGAAATTCCTGAAATCTCCGAAATCAGCAACTATGAAATCGACTCATATACTCCTGTTGACGGAAAGCTGTGGTTTGTGGCAAACACAGACGGAATGATGACCAACGATGTTTATATTTACGATCCGAAAACAGGTACAACCGAAAAGTCGGAAACGTTCACCCAAAAGCTTGGTGAATTAACAGAAATCTACGATACAGAGGGCAATTTACAGACCGTGAATTTTGACATTTACACCCTCGCGAAGCTCAGATATGACGGAGAGTATCTCTATGTAGCCGAGCGTGGATTTTTCGGCCGAGATTATAACGAGTGGGAAATGAAATTACATATCTTCACCCTTGAAGGCGAAAGATTAGGCGGTTTTACCTATGAACGTGAGGGCGCTTGTCAGATGAATATTGTGAACAGAACTGTGTATATCCAGACAACAGGCGGTGTTGAGTACTGCGCCGTTTCGGATATTATTGACGGAAAAACGGAATGGAAAAAGCTTTACAGCTTTGAACAGAATGAGGTGGAGTAATATGAAAAAAACACTGTGCCTTTTGCTTGCTGTTTTAATGCTCTCAGGCTGTAAAAGTGAATATAAATATGAAGACTATGCGGGCGGAAATAATTCGGGCTTTGATAATCCCATAATGGAAACAGAAAGCGGTTATTACGGCTGTGTTGACTCCTTCGGGTTAAGTCTTTGTTACTATGATAAAGCTACAAAAAAGACCGTTTTCCTCTGCTCAAAGCCTGAATGTGCCCACGATGGAAACGAATACTGCAACGCTACACGAAAAGGACTTTCCTACTGCGGAAATATCTGCCTCAGCGGTGAATATATCTATTTCAGCGGACAGAGGTATGACGAAAGCGACGGTATGCAGAAAAATTCCCTCTACCGTGCTAAAACAGACGGTACAGAGCTTACGGAAATCTGCAATTTCTATAAGCTGAAATGCGAGCAGGACGGTTTCCTCGGCAGAGATCAGGGCTGGGCGTACCGTTCAATGCTGGTGCACAGGAAATGGGCGGTTATACCCTTTGATGACGCAAGCACCGAGGGGTATACTCTCCCTTACTGCTTTAACACCGCTATAATAAACATTGAAACAGGGGAGTATAAAACCCTCCCCGAGGTTGGCTTTGAGCTTGAAAAAGTTGATGACGGTGTGGGCGGTTTTTACGCTTACGGGGACTGGCTCTACTACACGGTGACAACAGATTTTATGTACGAAAATAAACAGCTTTACCGCTATAATTTTGTTACAGGTGAGTCGGAAAAAATTGACGTTGTTGGTAAGATAACAAGCTATATTATAGCAGACGATAAAATCTACTACACCACACCGCCCAGCAAGAACACTATTTCAAAGCTGTGGACATACGACATAGAAAACGGCGAAATTAATGACCTTTCGGCTGATCTTAAAATAAACAGTGTTGATTTTACCGACGCTGAAATCATGTACGGCGGAGATTATCTTATTCTGCGTGACAGCAACCATACATCGCAGTCTACGGCCTTTGATGCATATTCAGAAAATGAACACAGAGTATTGTTCATGACCAAGGACGGCAAGGCATTAAAAGAAATAGATATGCACGATATCGTGCCCACATACACTGCTGAGGGTGCGAAACACGAATATTTCAGCTATGAGCTTAAATACTGTGACGGCGTTCTTTATGCGGTGACAATGGTTGACCTCGATGATCCGAGGCTTTCACCCGACGGCAGATACAACAGCTTGTTTTTAAGCTGTCCTGTGGAGGATATTGTTTCAGGCACGGGTGAGTGGAATGAGCCCTTTGACTTTTTTGCACTTGCGGATAAGATTTCGTTTTTATGGGAGTGGTAAAATGCTGGAGCTTAAAAACCTTACAAAAAAATACGGTGATAACACCGTACTGGATAACATAAATTTCGTTTTTGACAAGGGTGTTTACGGACTTTTAGGCGCAAACGGGGCTGGTAAATCCACGCTGATGAACCTGATTACCGACAACATAAAGCGTACAGACGGCGAGGTTCTCTATAACGGCACGGATATACTTTCCCTTGGTGCGAAATTTCGCAAAAATGTGGGCTATACACCGCAGTTACAGGGTATGTACGAGGACTTTACCGCAAGGGCATTTCTCCACTACATCGGCTCTCTCAAAGGCATGAAGCATAAAGAAATCAAGGCGCAGACCGAGGAATTTTTAGATGTTGTGGGACTAAAAAAAGCGGCGCACAAACGGCTGGGCAGCTTTTCGGGAGGCATGAGACAGAGGGTGCTTATTGCGGTGGCAATGCTTGACCGCCCCGAAATACTGATACTTGACGAACCGACGGCCGGACTTGACCCGGAGGAACGCATAAGGCTGCGAAATTACATAGCTGACATGGGCAGAGAACGTACAGTTATTCTCGCTACCCATGTTGTAAGCGATATTGAGTCAATCGCCCACAGCGTTATAATGCTCTGCAAGGGTAAACCTGCGGCGGTGGGAACTCCGTCACAGCTTATAAGCGGAATACGTGAAAAAGTGTACGAAATCTGCGGTACCTATGACGAAATAAACACCCTGAAAAAAGACTACGGCAAGGGGCAGATATACCAGACGGAAAAGGGGTATGTTCTGCGTATTGTGGCAGACGAAAAGCCATGCGGATTTCAGAACACAAGCGGAAATATCACCCTTGAAGACGTATATCTTTACTATGCGGAGGGGCGGACATGAGCGAAATAAGACGTGCGCTTCTCTCACGAAGAACAGGGCTGTATCTCTTTATTGCGGTATTTTTGGGATGCGTGTTTTTTATGTACGACTGCTTTTCAGAAAAGCAGATTACCCTCACAGGCGATGAGCTTACCGCATATATTGATGGCTATCCCGATTTTCTGAAATCGGTACAGGATAACGCTGAAAGCTTCGGCACGATTACCGCACTTTCGGGTGGGTTTTCGGCGGAAAACATACGAAAAACCGCCGAGGATTACAGCACTCTTTCAGGTGTTCAGGCCGTCTACGGAAACAACAAGGGTATCGTGCTGATTTCCGATTATGTAACGGCGGATTTTCTCATAATCGGTGTTACGCTTCTTACATCGGTGTCCTTTATCGAGGAAAAACGCAAGGGGCTTACCTATCTTGTGCGCAGTACGAAAAACGGCCGCAGAGCCTTATCCGTTCAGCGTGCAGCGACGGTTTTTATTATTGCATTTACTGCAAGCATTCTTGTGCACGCAGGGCTGTTTATTACCGCACAGCTTACCTGCGGTGATATGGAGGTTACCCGTTTCATTCAGTCGGTTCCTGAATTTGCGCTGTGCCCTTTTAGGATAAGCATACTGGATTATCTTTTGTTGTCGGTAATTATAAAGGCTCTTTCTGCGGTAACAGCGGGGCTTCTGATTTTTCTTCTTCCCTCAGTTCTCGAACCTGCAATAGCCGTTACAGCATTTGCGGTGTTCGGCGTTTCGGAGTATCTTTTATACGCAGTCATTCTCCCCACAGACCGTCTTTCACCTCTGAAATTCTGCAACCTTGCGGCACTTCTGAGGACAGATATTTTCTTTAAGGAATACTGTAATCTGAACGTTTTCGGAAATGCCGTAAGCTTTTTTACCTGTGCGGTTTTTGTGGGAATATTGCTGATGATAACGCTTGCTGTTCTGTGTATCGTTCTTTGTTCGCGTGAAAAAAACAGCCTTTCCATAGACGGTAAATTCACAGAAAAAATCAGTTCGGCTTTAAGCGAAAAAGCACCCGCTCTCCCCTTATGGCTATGGGAAACAAAGAAAGTATTTTTAAATCAGAAGGGTGCGGTTATTTTAGCGGCGGTGGTTTATATTGCTGTAAGCTCCGCCCTGTCCTACCGCTATCTTATCCCTTCCTACAACAAATATGAGCTGTCCTATTACAGCAAATATGCAGGGGTTATTACCGCAGAAATGGCTGACAAAATCAATGATGACAGGAACAATTTACAGGGGGAATACGACAGGGTTTATGAAGAATATATAACCCTTTACGAAGAAAGCGGAAAGATATTTACCGATGAGGTTCTTGCCCTTTATGATAAGCTTGTAATCCTCGGGGACAGGCTTTACGCACTGGATAAAATCAAAGCGCAGGCGGAAAGCGGACTATCCTACACTGAAAAAACCGGTATCGAAACCCACATGATAAGAACGGCGGTGTATGAACTGTTCTTGCTTGATGACAGGATTACGACAAACAAGAATGCGCTATACATAATGCTGTGTATTATCGGTGTTTTTGCAGGGATAAATGCCGCCGAAAACCACAGCAATATGACTTCCCAGCTTAAATCCTCCTATCGCGGGCGGAAAAAGCTTACCGCCATAAAGCTTGCAATAATCGGTATTACAAGCATGGCGGTAACAGTCGGCATTTTTCTGCCTCAGTTTATTCAGATAGGAGCAGAAGGCTTCAATGATATAACTGCCACAGCGCAGAGTCTTGAATTCTTACGGTTTGTGCCATTTCAGATAAGCATAAGAGGGTATCTTTTGCTTATGATGTGCGTGCGTATGCTGTCCGCATTTTTAGTAGGTATTTTCGTTATGGCAGTGAGCTGTTACTGCCGCAGCTCAATTACAGCTATATGCTTATGCTCGGCGGTGCTGGTTGTGCCTGCGGTTCTTTCGGGAACAGGGGTGGTAAGCTTTATAAGTATGGCGGATTTTATCGGATTCTGCACATTATAATTTTACTCCGGCACCTTTCAGATGCCGGAGTTCCTGCATTATTTTCAATTTGTACACACTATATTTTATTCCACTTTGAATTTTGCCTCGATGATATCGGACTGAGCAGGATTCATATTGCCGTTTTCATATTCAGAATACATAAGCATAACGGTATATTCGCCCGGAACGCCTAAAGCCGATTCGGGGATATTTTCAATTTCCGCCCACATCTCTTTAAGATATCCGTCAAGATACTCTTTCAGCTCCTCGTCTTCTGAATCGCTGAATATTATGCTGTAATATTTTTTTAAAGCTTCATAAGACGAGCCGTAATTAACAAGCGTAAAGGTTTTCTTTTCGCCGTACTTTAAAATAAGCTTCTCTTCGTCATGATCCAGAGGCATACCAAGGCAGGCGGGTGCATCATCCTTATAACAGCCCGCAACAAAAACCATAATATCATTTTTACTGTACAGCTTATTTTCAACAGTAATCTCTATTTTCTCCGATTTCAACGGATAGCTGTCCTTATCAAAAGTGATGAAAACACCGCTGTTCTTCTCTTCTTCGCTTGCTTTTTCTACCTTTATGGAGACTGTAACGCTTGTGTCGGCATAGCCCTGCGCTTCAACGGAGAACTGAACCGTATAATCGCCCACAGAAAGAGGCTTCTTCAAAGGTATATTTATTTCTCTGTCATCTCCGCTGTAAACACGGGTGCTTAGCTTATCCTCAAGGATAACATCACCGTTTTTGTCCTTTACTACAGCATTTACAACTGTTACATCAGCAAGAGCTTTATTTGTCACTTTAAAGCTCAGTGTTTCATCCATATCGTTGAGCTCGTTATCGGTGCATTCTGCAGAAATGCCCTCAAGCTTCAGGATTTCAAGGCTGAAATACGCATAAAGGGTGCTGTGACGGTCAACAAAGTCAAGACCATCCATTTCGCCAACCGAAACACGTATGCGGTATTCACCCTCTCTGGATAAATCGAAAAGCGATGAGTCCACCTCAATGCCGTCCAGGAAGGACAGCACACGGCCGCTGCCGATAGAGTTGGTTTTTACCTTACCTCTTCTGACAGAAACCCACTTGCCGTTTTCATTTCGCTCAATATCATAAACCTCGCTTGTTGAGAAGAAGCTGTCACCATAGTTATAATCATATAAAGCTTTGATATATCCGCAGTCCACAGGATAAACCGATTTTTCGCAGGTTATAGTTCCTGTTATGTTAGCTTCTTCCTCAGGCATATCCTTAAGGTCAAAACGGTAGTATGCCGTATAAACCGTTTCATCTCCCTCAACCTTATAAGGCTTTGTTATACGGTATTTTCCGGCAGGTAAAAGAGGATAGCAGGCAAGGTCAACAAAGCAGTGCTTTTTGTCAAAATCAGAAAATCTTGAACCATTGGACTGTTCAAGCTCGCCTATGGGTTCAACTGTTACCCATTGTCCGTTTTTGTTGGTTTCAAGACCATACTCAAATGTAGTGTAGCAGGTTTTATCGGTGTTGGGATAGAATACCGACTCAATAACCGACGGAATATTGGCAGGATAGGATTTTAAACCCGAACTGCCGTCATAGTTTTCGCCTACGACTAATGCCTCTCCCGATTCAGATTCTTCCGAATCCAAATCAACATTATATTTTTCTGTATACTGTTCTTTTGCTATCGGCGCAAGCAGTTCATCGCATTTATTCACGAGTGCTGTGTAATCGCACATATATTTATCGTAATCAAGCAGATAGCTTTTCTTACCTCTTTCGTCTTCTCCGTGAATATTTATACCTATATGCTTTGTTTCATCTTCGCTTATCATGTACATAACGGTAAGCTCATCACCGTTTTCAAATCCGAAATACAAAGCTTCATCTCTCATTGCATCAAAATACACTGACTGTTCTTCATCTCTCGGCAAAAATTCAAGGCTTTTAAGCTCTGCAAAAATCTCCGACGCTACTGCCTTATCAGTTATATCAAGCTCAGCTTCATAGGTTCCGTCTGCTGCATAATAGCTTGTTTTCAGATATGTAACTTCATCCTCTGATAATGCCAGCTGTCTGTCAAGGTATCCGCTGTTTTCATCTGAATTCTCGTCGGAAACGTCTGCTGCTCCCGGTCCGCCCATTGCCATACCCGGTCTGATTTCAGGAGGCATAAGCACAGAGGTTTCTGATGTTTCGGACGTATCTGCTGTGGTTTCCTCAGTGGATGCTGATGTTATTTCCGTAGTAATTGCAGTAGTTTCTGCTGTCAGTGAGGATGTTGTTGTCACTTCACCTGCAGCTTCAATATCATTTTGTACGGTTGTTTCAGCACAACCGCAAAGCAGACATGTTACACATAATAATGCCAATAGTTTTTTCATGATGTTTTTCCTCTATTTATACATTTTAAAATCAGTATTTACTGATTCCATAATCCTTTTCCAATGCACTTCTCATTATTTTTCTCGCTTTTCTTATGCGTGCATATACCGTTACCGTTGATATTCCCATAGAGTCAGCAACCGTTTCTGCATCAATATCAAGAACATACCGCATTATAATCGTCTGACGCAGTTCATCGGGCAGCTTGTTTATCACATCAAAGGCGGCAGTTTCCTCTACCTTTTTATACTCCGCATAAGCACTTTCATCTTCTATTGATTCATCAAGTTCTTCTACTATTTCAGAACGTTTATCCTTTTTTAGCATATCAAGCGCAATATTTTTTACGATAATGGAAACGAGTGCTGCTGTTTTCTTTTCACTTTCAAAAGTAAGCTTATGAATATTTTTTATAATTTTAAGAAATGCCTCGTGAACGGCATCCTCAGCGCTATGTGCATTATGCAGTACGCCAAAGGCTGTCGCATACATTTTCTGCTCGTATTTTGTATATAAATCCGAAATCAGATTGCGTTCATCCGAGGTTTCCACCATGGATAAATAAAATTGCAGCATACATATTTCTCCTTATTTTTATAAGTCAATTATAACACCCGGACAAAAGAAATGCAATATGTTACTGCTATTCATGCCATAGTATAGAAGAGTGAAAAATTTTTATCCGTATAGTTCAACTTTCCTGTCAGAAGAAACTGCCGACGGATTTCTTCCAGTGCATTCATCTTATAATTATCGGTCATATCAAATAAATCTTCAAAATCATTCATTCCGACAGATTTTTTATAATCCTGCATAAGCTGATACAAGCCGTTGGAACGTGCTTTCAGCATTTCGATATTTTCTTCTGCTTTCTGAACATAGTTTTCTACGGTTCTGTCGTTTGCATGCCATAATAAGCTGTCGTCGCCTTCGGTATTGAGACAATCAGCCGTCATTCCCGTTACTGCAGCAAAATCAGCAGCAGCATTGCGAAAGACAGAGCGAAGAGTGATATTGCGAAATTCATGAAATCTTTTATCACTCATATCAACAGGTTCAGCCATTCTTTTCAGGCTTGTTGCTGCTTTATTAAGATATTCTTCTATAACTTCTCTGCCGATTATATCGGTATCCGAATACTTTTCAGACAGTTCAAAACGCTTATCAGCGACAACAATTGCGTTATCCGATTCATTGCCCTTGAGAAGTCCGCTGTAATATGAAGCCTTTTCTTTATATTCATTGAAATACTTGATTTTGTTCTGCTCATCCGTAATTTTCCACAAAAGAGCAGCCTGCATTGATGAATATGCCTTTGCCGCCTCTTTTATTTTTTCAGTTTCGGGTAACTCGGATAATTTCCTTGTTTTATCAGCGCGCCACAAACTATTAACCTTTTGAGTTTCGTCTGTCTTATCAGCATCTTTTAGGCCTGATACAGAAAATTTATTCTTATTGGTATTATTCAGCGGCAAACTCCGGTTACTGAAATTATGTAAATTACTGCTTGATATTATCATATTTACCTCCGAAAAATTACTCAGTTTCAGAAATAAAGTTTATTATTTCACTCAAATCTTGTAGCCTTTACTATATTTTCTATTTCCTCTTCAGGCAGGTTGCTGGTATATGATATAAGGTATTCACCTGTGTTGAACAGAAAATAATACCCTCCGTGCTGAGGCTGAAAATACAAACCTTTCCAGCCGTTTATAGAAATCTGCTGAGGCTCAAGAATGGCATTTTCAGTGTTTAAGCGTATACCTCTTGCCAGCGACAACGGCTCCTGATTTACCGACAGAAGAATATCACCTTTCCTGTACGAAAGCCAGTATCCTATATCTTCATCGCATACGGTTTCAACTTCATAATCACTCATATCCAAATCAATGCAGAATTTCTTTTCAATCCTCGTCTTCCCTGTTTCGTAATCATCAACAATATAAAGCAGCGAATGTGTATCGTAATCAGTAACCCCGAATCCTTCAATCATACTGTATACACCAAACCCTGCAAGAACAGCTATTGCGGCTGATATAACAGCAATGAGAAGATATTTCAGCCGAAAATGTCGGGTTTTCTCTATACTGACAAACGATTTTTCGTAGTCTTTGATAATTTTTCTTTTGCGAATTTTATAGCTTAATGAAAATCTGTGCTGCTGTTCAGATGAT
Source organism: Ruminiclostridium sp. (assembly GCA_017472865.1). Lineage (GTDB taxonomy): Bacteria > Bacillota > Clostridia > Oscillospirales > Ruminococcaceae > Ruminiclostridium_E. The sequence continues at coordinate 12,407 of JAFUNV010000061.1, forward strand.
TCGACTACAGTGTCAAGTACGCATTCTTCAAATTTACTTAATCCCATACTTTCCTCCATTTTAATAAAAAATCCCTCTATTATATATAACTTTTTTAAATTGATTTTTTATAACGATATCAGATAATTTATTGGAAATATTTGCACTATCTGTATACTATGCTTTTTTATTCTGCATTTTATAATCCGATTTCTTCAACATATATCAATTGAAAACAACAGTATTATATGATATAATTTTTGTGATAAAAAATATTTTAAAAAATGTGAAAAATTTCCACTCAAACATTAGTTATATAAAGTGAAAGGGGGAAGAAGCATGGATGATTTAAGTATAATAGAGCTGTTTTTTCAGCGTTCGGAAAAGGCAATTACCGAAATAAAGCTGAAATATAATTCGCTCTGTATGAAAATTGCAAATTCCATACTGTTAAATTACGAGGATTCAGAGGAATGTCTTAATACATCATATCTTAAGATATGGAACGCTGTTCCGCCAAAGCGCCCTGATTCCTTATGCGGATATCTGTGCAGAATTGTCCGTAATACCGCTTTAACTTTATATAAAGCCACCTCTCGCCGCAGCTTCTTTGAAAAATATGAGGAGCTGAGCGAAATTTACCGTTTCGGCGAAACAGTTGAAGAGATAATGGACAGCAATATGCTTGGGGATTACATCAACGAATTTCTTAAAAAAGAAAATCCGAAAACACGGCATATTTTTATTCTGCGGTATTATTTCAATATGGCGGTAAAGGATATTGCAGACAGTCTTGAAATGAGCGAACAGGCTGTAAGCTCACGACTTATGCGTGCAAGGAACAATCTGCGTAGCCTGCCTTATGGAGAATATTTATTGCTGCGTTTACATCCGCATTCATAACCATGTGCTTGTCGATGACATAAATTCCAAGCTCACGCTTTCCGATAAAATGCGGAATATCCTTGTCACCGTGGTTGGGGATATAGTCGCCGTTGAGAGAGTTTGCTCTGCTTGTATACGATTCATCAAAATCAACTGTTTCGATTGGAATATTGTATTCCTGGCAGAATGCTTCAAGGTACTTAATGAATGTTTCAAACACTTTGTGCTTATAGAATGGATGGTCTGCGTCACCGCCGCAGAGGGTGAGATAATCACCCTTGCAGCAACCGACATACACCGCTTCAACTCCTCTGTCGTGCCAATCTTCGACCAAAGCCTTTACTTTCTTGAACAACCACATATTCATTGATGCTTCTGTTGACTCGCCCTCTTCGATGA
>JAFUNV010000062.1 GCA_017472865.1 Ruminiclostridium sp.
ATACCATACTTTTCAAAAAAATAAAAGACTTTTTTCGTCAATATATAAAATTTTTTATTGATTCGGGTTACAGGAGAAATAAATGATACTTGTTACAGGCGACGTCCACGGGGATATTACCCGTTTCAAGGATAAAAGACTGAGACGGCTCCGCAAAAGCGACGCACTTATTATCTGCGGAGATTTCGGGCTTATCTGGGACGGCAGCAGAAAGGAAAAGCGCATACTTAAAAGCCTGGGGCGCAGGCGCTATAATATTCTGTTCGTTGAAGGCTCGCATGAAAACTTTGAGGAGCTGGAAAAGTATGAAACCGAAGAATGGTGCGGCGGTCTCACCCGTAAAATAAGCGGCAATCTACGTCAGCTTATACGCGGACAGGTCTTTGAGGTTGCAGGGAAGCGGATTTTCGCTTTTGGCGGCGGAAAGGCTGATGACACTGCGGAAAATTCCACCGATGCTCTTCGTTTGAAGTACGAGATTCCTTCGCCCGAGGAGCTTGCTGAAGCGGACAAGCGGCTTATGCAGTGCGAAAACCGTGTAGATATCGTTGTAAGCTATGAGCCGCCCACAACAATTGCAGAATTTCTTGACGGTCAGCCGCACACCAGCAAAATCGGTGCATATCTTGAGGAGAAGAAAGAAAGCCTTGATTTTTCTCACTGGTTTTTCGGGAAATTCCACCGCAACAAGCGTATTCCCACACGTTTTACCGCTGTTTTTGACAGTGTAATAGATTCAGAAGAATAAAATAAATTTTGAAAGGACAATGAAAAATGGCAGAATTCAAGTATGAAATTGTAAAAGAACTGGGTGTTATTTCCGAGGCAGCAAGAGGCTGGACAAAGGAGCTTAACCTTGTAAGCTGGAACGACAAGCCTCCGAAGTACGATATCCGTGACTGGGCTCCCGACCATGAGAGGATGGGCAAGGGCGTATCTCTTACCGAAGAGGAGATGGAAGCACTTATCGAGCTTTTCAACGCACGTGATGAAGAGGACAGCTTTGAATAAGAAGGACGGCAATTTTTGCCGCTTACATAAAGTTTTAATCCCGCTGTTATATAACTGCGGGATAATCTTTTTTATAAAGGGCGCGGCGGCGACCGACCCGAAGGTCTGCCGCCGCCGCTAGTGTATTATAGGGGAAATCTCGTAAGCGTATTTTACTGACTGCTTTCGGAAAGTATGATTTCAATATCAAGACTTTCCAGCTCGCCATTGCTTGTTGCGCGTGCAACGGTAGCAGTAATCTTATCACCGGCCTTAAACTTGGAGATGATAGTCTGCACATCTGCTACGGTTTCAACGTTTGTTCCGTTGATTTTTGTGATAACGTCGGAGATACGGAGCTTGCTCTTTGCGACTGCCGCATCGGGATTGATTTCCGCAACCAGAAGACCCTTGGAAATTCTCACGCCGTAAAGTTCAGCACGATACTCGTTAAGCTCAACAGTTGTGATGCCGAGGACAGGTCTGCTCTTTACGTATCCATAGCTGAGCAGGTCCTCCATTATGGGCTTTGCTTCATTGATTGTAAGAGCGAAACCGATACCTTCATAGGTGTCTGTGACAATCTTGGAGTTTACAACGCCGATAACATTGCCGTACATATCGAAAAGACCGCCGCCCGAGTTACCGCTGTTGATAGCAGTGTCGGTCTGGATAAGGCTGAGGCTGTAACCCTCGGAGAGGCTTACACGGTTAAGACCTGAAATAATACCCTTTGTCATGGTGTGCTCGAACATTATATCGCCTGTAACGCCGGGGTTACCGATGGCGCATACGTCCTGACCTACCTTGAGGGTGTCGCTGTTGCCGATTTTTGCCGCTACAAATTCCTCGTCACGGCTGATTTTGATAACCGCGATATCGGTTGATGAGTCTGTACCGATAAGAGCTGCTTCATATTCATGGGTTATTGTGGGGTCGTTATAGTCGTTGACCACAACCACGATTTTTTCCGCACCGTTTACAACATGGTCATTGGTGAGGATATAGCCGTCGTTTGTAAATACAACGCCGCTGCCGTAGCCCGAGAAAACGGGTTCAGAATCCTCTTCACTCTCCTTGGGAGGCTCGCCGTAGCCGAAGTAGTAATCATAGTAGCTGAAATAATCCTCGTAATTCTGAGTTGTATAGACCTTTATAAGTACAACTGTATCATTTACCGCGTCATAAAGCTCAGCGGTGGTATATTCGCCGTTTGCGCCTGTTGCAACTACATCGTTGGGGTGGATTTTCACACCGCCGCCCTCGCCGCTGCTGTTGATTGCATTGAGTGCGCCCGCAACATCGCCTGTTCCGTCGGGCTTTTCGGAATCCTCTTTGTCAGAAACTTCAGGCTTATCTTCGCCTGTGATAATAGCTGTGGGGCCGTCGGCACCGCCGATTACTCCGATACTGTGTGAAGCGAGATATGCGCCGCCGAAGCCCGAAGCTCCGCCAATAACCGCAACTGCCGACACAAGCGCCAATACAGTTCCGAACTTACCCTTCTTTTTTCTTGGGGGTTCTGTTGTGAACTGCTGATTATAATTATACTGTTCCATAAACAGACCTTCCTTTCCGATTTATAGCTGTATTTCTTATGTTCTGATTATTTTTGTCTTTCTGCTATGGTTTTATTCTAAATTATTATTGTGAAAACAGCGTGACAAACTGATTAATATTGTTAAATTTCGAGGTAAAAGATTTTTGCCCGAAAAATGATAAAAAGGAGCATAAATATGTCAGACAGGCGGTTTTATTGTGATTTTGACGATAAAACGCCATATTCTTTTCGTTAAAAAAGCCTATGACAAAAATTTTAAAAAAGTGGTAGAATTATAGTATATCACCTGAAAAGCCTGCAACGAAAGGAGCTGTTGAAATGTTCAAGGTCGGTGACACAGTTATTCACCCTGCTGAGGGCGTATGCGAAATTATAGATATAGCCGAAAAATCCTTCGGCGGAAAAACGGACGAGTATTATGTCCTGAAATCGGTTTATGATGGTCAGTCCACAGTTTATATTCCCGTAGAGAGCGTGCGTGCAAATTCAAAAATCCGTCCTGCGCTTGATAAGGGGCAGGTGGAGCTTATTATAGATTCGCTTGAGGATAAGGAGCCTCTCAGCACTGAGAACGACAACCAGCGCAGGCTTCTTTTCAAGGATATAATGGTGTCGGGTAATCCCGATGATATGGGTCAGATGCTTAAAACCGTGCATCTGCTTAAAAATTCAATCCGTGCCTCGGGCAAAAAGATTAAGGTAAGTGATGAGCGCATTATAAAGGAAACCGAGCGCAGTGTTTTCGCTGAGTTTGCATTTTCTCTCGGGATTTCACCCGATGAAATTCCGTCTTATATGGAGAGCAGACTTGGCAGCTCTGTCTGATTAATAATCTGTAGGAAGACATTTTCACGAAACTGAAATCCCGCCGTTTTCGGCGGGATTTTATCATATCTTATTCATTTCGTTTACTACCATATCCTGAAGAGAAGCGTAATAAAGAGGGAAGAGTGCTTCCACACAGCCCAGCATGAACATATTGCGGTTGTTGATAGCCGCAAGGTCATGGCCGTAGGTGTAGATCCAGCGGCGGAACCATTCGGTTTCAAAAGGGGGCTCATTCTTCTTTGTGCGAACCATCCATGACATGGACTTGAAGCTTTCTTCAACAATTCCGTCTGGATTCAAAAAGCCGTATTTTTCAAGAGCGTCATACACCAGCTTTATATGGTTATCCTTTATAGAGGATTCGGTGGCATACCTCTTGATAAAAGGCAGTCTTATAGCGAAGCTGTAACGGATAATACTCAGTATTTCCTTGAAATGCTCCGTACCCATTTCGCCTATTCTGCTTTCATCAAGGTTAAGTCCCAGGTTTGCAAAGCAGTCAGGGTTTGTAAGGTTGTTAAGCCCCATTTTGAAGATATCCTTGACGTTTACGTTATAGAAATCTGTTTCAGAAACAAGATAGCAGTATTTTATTGCATTGAAGAGGGATTCGGACGCTAAGTCAATAGTATCCGCTATTTTTCTGAGAGAGTCGTCCAGCGACAAAGGCTTCACCTCATTCCTTTATATCATATACCAGCTTTTCAAAATCCTTGACGGGCATAGGTCTTGCAAAATAGAAGCCCTGCGCCATATCACAGCCAAGCTTTGAAAGAAGATTTGCCTGTTCCTTGGTTTCGATGCCTTCGCATATTGTAGCGATATCCAGCGAGGACGCCAGCGAAACCACACAGCCGATAATCTTGCTTGCGTTTTCTTCCTCGTCAGCATTTTCTGTGAGGAAGGAACGGTCAATTTTAAGTACGTCTACGGGTAAGTCCTTCAGCATATTGAGAGAAGAATAGCCCGTACCGAAGTCGTCAATGGAAACGTGGAAGCCTGCCTCCTTGATTTTGGAGAATACGTCCATAAGGATATTGATATTCTCATAAGCGGCACTTTCGGTTATTTCGATTTCAAAATATTTTGTTTCAATTCCATACTCATCGCAGTATTTTTTCAGAGTGTCCACAAAATTCGGGTCAGGGAAATGAAGACGGGACATATTTACAGAAATAATACGAGGAGTAAGTCCCTTGTTCTTCCATGTTCTCTGAAGCTTGCAGACCTCTCTGAACATATAGAAATCAAGCTTTGTAATAAAGCCGTTCTTTTCAAAGACGGGAATAAACTTGCCCGGGGAGATAATCTCGCCCTCATGGCGCCAGCGCACCAGTGCTTCTGCACCGATAACCTCGCCGTTGGGAGCGCTGTTATCCTCTACCAGACCGTATTTAGGCTGGAGATATACGAGAAATTCGCCCTTTTCCAAAGCGTCTTCCATTATATTTTCGATAGACTTCTCTGCGCGTATGCTTTCCATCATTGTGTAATTAAAATACACATATCTGCTTTCAGCAAGGTTTTTGATGGTATTTCTGGCGATATTCGCGCGGTCGAGAGAAGCGCGGATAGGAAGATTGCGGTCGGTTATAGGATAGATACCGATAGAGACGGTAACCTTGATATCTGTAATCTGATATTCAATATCAGTGATAATATGATTTACAAGCTCGGTGATTTCTTCTTCCTTATCGTAATGTGCAAGGATAATAAAGTGGTCAGCACCGTTTCTTGCAAAGAAATCGCTGTCAGCAATATCGCAGTCGATAATTTCCGCAACCTTCTTTAAAATATTATTACCGCCTTCATAGCCGAGAGTGTCATTGTTAGTTTTGAACTTATCAATATCAAGAGCAAGAAGCGCACGGTTGCTGCTGGTATCAACAGCAGATTTTTCGTAGCTTTCCATGAAGCTCTTCCAGGAAGAGAAGCCTGTGATATCGTCGATATAGTTGATTTTATTGTTTTCATCAACAATAGCGTCAGCCTTTTTACGGATATGGTATGTGAAATAGAACAGATAACCTGCGAGAATTACAAAAACAGCAGTAAGACCGAAGACAATGCTGTTCATGGGTGTGATTACGCTTTCTGCGTGCTCAACCAGGGCAGATTCGGGAACTATCGTGACAATAGTCCAGTCCTGAGAGGTGAGAGAGGAGATACCCGCCACATACTTTTCACCCTTGTATGTGAAATTATCGGAAATGTGAACAGTCTTCTGGCTGAGAGCGGTTTTCAGGTTGTTCAGGTCATTCTCTTTTTCAAGAGCATTCAACATATTCTCACCGATTGAAAAATCGAGAGAAGGAATATCGGGACCGCTGATGACAACACCGTTGGCATCAAGAATAAAGGAAGTACCCGAAACACCGAAAACGGAGAATTGGTAGAAAGAAGTGTTGCTGCTGTCAGCGATTCCCATAAGGGCGCCGATAATTTCTGCATGGTCGTCATAGACAGGCACACAGTAGATTTTCTCCGAAGGGAGCACGGTATCAACACCTGTAAGGGCGGAGCTTACATAAACTCTGGGGTTTACGCTCATTTCGCTGCTGGTGCAGGTGCGGCCTGCTACGCTTACGTACGCAATCTGAGAAAAGGCGTTATCGGAAGAGCAGAGTTTTAGCTTATTTACAAGGTCGTCATCACTCATATTCTCTGCATCTTTAAAGGACAGAGCATAACCTTCCAGTCTGCTGAGAGCGGTGGAGAAACGGGCGTCGGTGTAATTTGCCATGCTTGAGGCGAAATTCACCACGGTTTCAGTCTCATTCTCCTTTACGTTGGCATTTGCTATCGAATTATATGTAAGTGTAGCAATAAAGGAAATTGCCAGCACGGCTACGACAAAAAGTGCCGCAACGACAAAAATCATGCGGTTAATTTTTTTGCCATTATTGGCGTCCATAATTACGCCTCCTTTTTTGTAACTTTTCTGTATTCCTAATTAATATATATTATACTATTTTTTGCATGAAAATTCAATATCTTTTTGATATAAATAGCAAAATATAAATAAATTTTCGTAAATTTTGTGCAATTTCCACAAATATGCGTTATTGTGAGTCTATGGCTTCAATTACGTATGAATACTCGGAAAAGTCGGAAAGAATGCGCTTGCGGCAGCGTTCAAGAAAGTTTTTTCGGTATTCCTCGTTGTCTCGCAGTGCCTGCTTTGCACCCCAGAGATGGGTATAATCGTCCTGTGCCACAAAAAGGCGGTCCTTGTCCAGCAGGGTTTCGATTTCCACGCCGTATAATCCGCAGAGCATGGCAAGCAGCCGCTGTTCGGCGAAAACCATGTGACAGAGGTAGTCGGAGCAATTGACAGAGCCTTTCATGAAGGCGATAGCCTGACTTACATAAAGCTGACGGAAGGATTTGTCGGGAATATACAAAAAGGCGGTATTGCAGGGCAGAATACTGCGGTCCAGGCGGTCAAGAAGCGGAAAATCTGCCCCGAAGCTGTTTGGCTCGGGATAAACGTCGGGCATCAAATCCTCCCTGTGTGCCGCAGTTACGGCTGTTTCTGAAAGTGAAAGCTTTTTCCAGACAATGAAATCCTCGTCAACCATGGCAAAGACGCCCTTCATTTCACGCATTGCGATAAGCTTGCCTGCCGCCCAGAACATCTCGGGATTGATACCCTCCATGTCATCGGGAATAATATCAAGAACCCCGTTCCAGACCTTTTCAAGTCCCAGTTTCTTATAATATTCAGCGCCGATACTGTCGGTGCACATAAAAATATCACCGTTCAGCTTCCGCCACATGAGGGCGGAAAGTACGGTGTTGTAAAGAGTGAAATCTTCTATAAAATAATCGCCGCTCTTATGCTTTACAAAGAACGGCAGGGTAGAATTTACATGAATTGCGTTCATCATGACCTCAGTTATATGCGGTGTATTCCGTACCCGTACTCGTTCAGCGGGCAGGAAGAAAGATTGATTTTTGTGCGTTTGTATTCCTCGTGAGTGATTTCCGCATTGCCCATATAAAAGCGGAAGCTGCCGCCGGAGGTGGGACGAAAAGAACCTGATACACCCGAACCGAAGCGGAAAGAGCCGCCTCTGAATGAACCTGTTCCGTAGCTCAGCCTGACAAGTCTGAAGGAGCCTGTCCTGAATGAACCTCCCGCTTTTTTCAGCATGGATTTTCTGAAGGAGCCGAGAGTAAATGAGCCGACACGGAATGAACCGCTTCTGAAAGAACCTTTTTCAGATTCCCATTCAAAAGCGCTGCGGAAGCTGGAGGGCTTAAAGCTTGAATTATAGCTTGAAAGAGCTGAGAAATCGCCTGAAACTGCGGCAAGAGCAAGCTTTACACTTTCGGCAATTTCGTGGTACTCATGAGCCTGTTCGATAGCCTTGTATTCAGGGGCAGGTGTTTCCCTGGGTTCGGGGCGCACGCCGAAGATGAATTCTAACTGAGAGCCGATATCACGGCTGCGGTCGATTCCGCGTACCTTTTCAAGTACAGCTTCTTCGCCTGCGTCGGAAAGCCAGCGTTCGAGTCCGCCGCCAAGGTAGTAACCTACAAGGACAGGGGTGTCGAAATTTTCGCGGAGCTTACGGATGTCGAAAATTCGGTCATTGCCCAGCCATAAGCACCAGTCACAACGTTTCATACCTGTCCCCCCTTGTACAAAATTAAAGGCTTCAATACCAAAAATCAGTATACCACAAATTATTCAATATTTCAAGTCCTGACACAAAAATACAAGTGTGTTTTATGAAAAATGCACAATTTCAGATGTGTATAATTGTAACACAAATCATTGTGGCAAGTAACAGGCAACATGACAGATATGTCGTTTAAAGCTTGCTTTTAATTTTGTTGAGCGCTCCTTTTTCAAGGCGGGAGACCTGCGCCTGGCTTATACCTATTTCATTTGCTACTTCGACCTGGGTTTTTCCCTGAAAAAAGCGCAGACTCAGAATTTTCTTTTCGCGATTGCCCAAAGCGGCGATAGCTTCTTTTAAGGCGATTTCCTCAAGCCAGTTATTATCATCATTCTTATCGCCTATCTGGTCCATGACATAGATAGTGTCACCGCCCTCGGAGAATACAGGCTCATACAAGGAGACAGGCTCGGTCACAGCCTCCAGTGCAATTACAACGTCCTCACGTTTGCTGTCGATGCGGGCGGCGATTTCTTCAATTGTAGGGTCACGCTTTTTTTCGTTCAGCAGCTGCTCCCTCGCCTGCATTGCACGATAGGCAAGGTCGCGCAGTGAACGGCTGACGCGGAGCTGTCCGCTGTCACGGATATAGCGCTTTATTTCACCCAATATCATCGGCACGGCGTAAGTGGAAAACTTGACTCCGAATTCCAGCGAGAAGTTGTCAATTGCCTTTATAAGACCGATGCAGCCAACCTGAAAAAGGTCATCGGGCGGCTCGCCGCGGCCTGTAAAGCGCTGTATCACGCTGAGCACAAGGCGGAGATTGCCTTTTATTAAAGTCTCTCTTGCTTTCTCGTCACCTTTTGCAGTCTTTTTCAACAGTTCTACCTTTTCCTCTTCGCTCAGCACCTTTAATTTAGAAGTATCTATTCCGCTTATTTCAACTTTTCCATAGTACATAGCTCCACGCTCCCTGTGAAAATCTTACAGGAAAAGTATTGACATTCGGAGCGGTGATATTCTTGAATTCAGGTGGTAAATTGTGGGGAATGCCGGTTAAGGTTTTGCTTAGAAAAACTCCTTTGTTACACGATTTAATAATAACCGCCGCTGATTTTCAGCGGCGGTTATTATTAATTAAAGACCAAAACTCTTTACAAGTGCCTTGTACTCAGGGGATATTACAAATCCGTTGAATACCTCTTCTCTTGTCATGCCATTCGCCATCTTCTGAAGCCATTTAGCTTTTCCGCTTGCATCAGATGCTCTGTCAAAGAATGTGTTATACATACATTCAACAAAGTTTTCATCACTGAGCTTTCTCTTTTCAAACTCAGGAGAAAGAATAAATCCGCTTGCAATTACATCAAGTGTGTATTTACCTGAAATATAGTTGCCTGTGTGGTGGTTGAGGCCTCCTACGTCATACGCTCTGTTAAGAGCCTTTGTGTAC
>JAFUNV010000063.1 GCA_017472865.1 Ruminiclostridium sp.
CGCCTGATGCGATTCGAACGCACGGCACATAGCGTCGGGGGCTATTGCTCTATCCAGCTGAGCTACAGGCGCAAAACAGGTCGGGCATTTACCCGACCTGCTTATTATACCATATTATACTTCAAAATGCAAGTATTTTTATCTTACTTTGCAAGCAGAATTTCGACAGAAGCAAGCTTTGCGCTTATGCAGAAAATCTCCATTGCTGTCTGAAGCTCGTCACATGTGGGGAAAGTGGGCGCAATACGGATATTGCTGTCGTGAGGATCCTTACCGTAGGGATAGGTTGCACCTGCACCTGTAAGGACAACACCTGCCTCCTTGCAGAGGTTGACAATGCGCTTTGCTGTGCCGTCCATACCTGTAAAGGATACGAAATAACCGCCGTTGGGGTTGTGCCACTTTGCAATACCGCAGGGAGCAATCTCCTTATTCAGCATATCAAGTACAATCTTGAACTTGGGAGCGATAATCGCCTTATGCTTTTCCATGTGAGCAGTGATACCGTCGAAGTTCTTGAAGAACTTTGCATGACGAAGCTGGTTCAGCTTGTCATAACCGATTGTCTGATAGGTCATCTGGCTGTCGATAAACTTTATATTTGCACTGCTTGCACCGATACAAGCGAGACCACCGCCGGGGAAGGAAATTTTGGAAGTGGATGTGAACATAAGAACCATGTCAGGGTTGCCCGCCTTCTTACATTCTTCAAGAATGTTGAGAATCTTATCGGGAGTATCTGTAAGATGGTGTACACAGTATGCGTTGTCCCAGAAAATTCTGAAATCCTTAGCCTTGGGCTTTAAATTTGCAAATCTTCTTACAACCTCGTCAGAATAGGAAATACCTGTGGGGTTGGAGTACATGGGCACGCACCAGATACCCTTGATTTCCTCATCTTCAGAAACCAGATTTTCCACCATATCCATATCAGGACCGTCCTCAAGATAAGGAACAGTAATCATCTCAATACCGATGCTTTCACAAATAGCGAAATGTCTGTCATAACCGGGAGCAGGACAGAGAAATTTTACCTTGTCATTCTTGCACCAGGGCTTGTCGCCGCCGAGCACACCGAGAAGCATTGCTCTTGCAATCGTATCATACATAAGCTGTAAGCTGGAGTTACCGCCTACGATAATTTCATCATCAGCAACGCCGAGAAGAGGGCGCATAAGTGCCTTTGCCTCGGGAATACCGTCAAGTACGCCGTAGTTGCGGCAGTCAATACCGTTTTCAGAGCTGTAATCACCGTCAAGACAGTGAGTGAGCATTTCTATGGAAAGGTTGAGCTGGTCGGGAGCAGGCTTGCCGCGCGACATATCAAGCTTTAAATTTCTTGCCTTATAGCTTTCATACTGAGCTGTAAGCTCCTTCTTGAGTTCCTCGAGCTGAGCTGCTGAATAATCTCTGTACATTTAAAAACCTCCGCGGTATATTATATTATTGTGTCACTTTATATTATACACAATTCGCCCAAAAATGCAAGTCTGATTTTATAAACTTGCAAAAATATTCGTTAACTTTGGTGTTTTTAACAAGTTAAAACCAAAATTTCCCGTTTTTATGTTCAACTTATATGGTGTTCTGACAATACCCGATATGCATTTATAGCGTATACCGTTATTATTAATGTTTACAAATGAACGCATACACATAATAAACTTTCAGAGCAGAGAAAAAGGCTGAAAACGCATTGCATTTTCAGCCTTGTATTTATGCAGCTTCAGTCTCTGCCGGTTCTGCTTCGGGAGCTTCTTCTACTTCGGCAGTTCCTTCGCCTTCAGCGGCTTCTCCGCCTTCGGCAGTTCCATCACCTTCAGCAGCTTCCCCGCCCTCAATGTACTCTTCAACGGTTGAAGCCTTGTCGATGCTGTACTCAGCGATAAGTCTGCCGTTTTCGTCCTCTCCGACGGTAACATTTATGCGGATAAAGCAATCTGTCAGAACAGTGGTAGGAAATACGGAAACGCTTTCCACATCAAAGACATACTGAAGAACAATCATTCCGCTTGTGCCATTGAACTCAATTTCGGTATCACCGTAATTCTTCAGGTCAACTGTCATTCCAGTGCCTGCCTCGTTTACAAGAGGAGTTTCCATCGCCGTGTTGCTCATGATATCCTGGCTTTCCGCCCTGATTTCATCAATTATAACACCGTTTGTGATTACTTCAAGCCTCAGATTTGAAACACGGAAATTCGTACGCTCCTGACCCTCGGCAAGCTCCTGTATAACCTTGGAACGGAGTGTGAAGAATTCATCCTCATTGCTTTCCCTGTACACACTGGTATGAAAGGCAGGATAGAACTCAGGCTCGCCTGATTCCAGCGCTGCTTTCAGCACCTCTTCTTCGGTAAATTCCAGTGAAATAAGCCTTTCCAGCTTTTCGTTGTAGGCGTCAAAATCCACATCAGAACTGTAAAGACGCTTTACGGCGTGTCGGTTGCGGTCGGTTTCACTTTCATAATCGCCCACATACACGATTTCCCTTACTCTGAATTCATTGTATGTATAGAAGCCTACTGTTCCTATTACTAGTAAAATAAGAATAACGATTATTACTCTCTTCATTGGTTTTCAAGTCCTTTTTATATATTAAATGCAGTATAAATTGGTATCCCAGGCAGGGATATAAGGGTGATGTCTCAGATACATTTTATACGAGGGATTGATTTTATTGATAAGAAGCGGAAGCTTTATCATGTCCTCGGTTCTGTGATAGAGCGAAACTATAAGGCGTGGCTTATACTGTCTTATGGTTTCCGCACTGCCGAGGATAGCTTCCTCCTCGCTGCCCTCAACATCATATTTTATAATGGTAGCCTTTTTTGCGCCCAGCATACTGTCAACGCTCTTTGCTTCAATATTTACGGCACGGCCCTTTGTTTCAGGGGAGCGGTTATCTGTAAGTGAGGAATTTCTGCCCGACTTATGATAGAAAGTAAGGGTGGTATCCTCCTTCCATGCGGCGGCATTGTAATGCTCGAACATGGCTGAACCTAAAGCGTAGTGTCTGCGGCGGAGCTTGGAATAATTACGGCGGTCAGGCTCTAAAGCGTAGATTTTTTCAAACTGCTTGTTAGTAAGCTGTAAAAACTCCTCTACCGTATCACCGTTATACGCGCCTAAATCCACGAAGGTTTCGTTACTGCCGATTTTAAGCAGCTCCAGCGCCTCTGCCCTGTCGGTTTCACAGGAACGGAGCACAGATAAATCACCCGTAATACGATATTTCATAAGCCTGTCGAAAACCATACGTGAGGTTTCATCAGCAAGCAGGGGGTGCAGAAGCATAATTTCGCACTCATGGTCGGAAATGAAATCACCGTCAAAAAGTCCGTCGCCTATTACAGGCACATCAGGGACAACCACCTCGTGGCGCTTTGAAATTTCATCAATGCGCTCCATCACCTCGGGGCGTGCCGAACCGAAGCAGATTACAACTATAAAATCATCGTACTGCTCCTCGATTTCTGACAGCTTTTTCACTCTGAAGCCCTTAAAGAAGTGACCTCTGACAAACTCGTCGCTCGCCATGAACTCAGCAGGCTTTATGCCGTATTTATCAAAAACGGCAAGTATTTTTTCCGCCCCGTCACCCATACCGTACATGACGATAGGCTTATCGGTCTCCGCAAGCTTTTCCCATACGCTTATGACGGGTTGATAGACATTTTCTTCGTAATTTTCCGGCATTTTATCAGTCCTTTTTCTTTTTATTCTACTGTTACGGATTTTGCAAGATTTCTGGGCTTATCAACGTCGCAGTCTCTTAAAACCGCTGTGTAATACGCAATAAGCTGAAGCGGAACTACTGCCACAAGCGGCATGAGCAGGTCGCGCACCTTAGGTATATAAACGGGATAATCCACACTTTCCTTTTCAATTTTCATATCCTCGGGGCAGACCATTATAACCGTAGCACCGCGGGATTTTACTTCCTTGACGTTGCTCTGTGTCTTATCGAAAAGCTCAGTCTGGGTTGCAACGGCAATAACGGGCATTCCGCTTTCGATAAGGGAGATTGTGCCGTGTTTCAGCTCACCTGCCGCATAGCTTTCGGAATGAATATAGGAGATTTCCTTGAGCTTCAGCGAACCTTCCATGCTGAGAGCGTAGTCAAGACCGCGTCCGATATAGAGCAGGCTTTCGGCGCTCATGAGCTTTGAAGCCACAAACTGATACTGTTCAAGGTTTTCTGTACATTCTCTTACCTTTTCGGGAATGTTCATCATTTCCGCAGTAAGTGAACGGCATTCTTCCTCAGTTATAACGCCTCTGGCGTAAGCAATCTTGAAAGCGAAAAGATACATGAATGCAGTCTGAACCATGTACGCCTTAGTTGAGCATACTGAAATCTCAGGGCCTGCCAGTGTGTACATAACCATCTTTGCTTCACGTGCAATGGACGAGCCGACAACGTTTACGATTGCCAGAGTGTCTGCGCCGATTTCATTAGCCATTTTAAGCGCAGCCTTTGTGTCGGCAGTTTCGCCCGACTGAGAAATTATAATCACAAGGTCGTCTTTGCTTAAAAGAGGCTTTCTGTAACGGAACTCGGAAGCGATATCCACGATTACAGGGGTACGTGCAACACTTTCGATAACGTACTTGCCCACTGTGCCTGCGTGCATTGCCGAGCCGCAGCCAACTATGAACACATGGCGGTAATTACGGAGCATTTCGTCGGTAAGTCCGCACTCCTCGAAATTAACCAGACCATCCTTTATACGGGGAGAGATTGTATTTTTAAGAGCCTGGGGCTGTTCGGTAATTTCCTTAAGCATGAAATGCTTGTAGCCGCCCTTTTCGGCCGCCTCAACGTCCCATGTGGCAGTATGAAGCTCTTTTTCGATAATGTTTCTGTGAATGTCGTAGAAAACAACGCCGTTCTTGTCGATTTCAGCTATTTCGTCCTCTTCAAGAAGGTAATAATCCTTTGTGCGGTTAAGAATTGCGGTAACGTCGGAGGCTATGAACATTTCGCCCTTGCCCACACCAACGATAAGGGGACTTTCCTTACGTACAGCAAAAATCTTATCCTTGAAATCGCGGAACATGATGCCGAGAGCGTAGGCGCCCTCGATTTCCCCGATTGTGGAGATTACAGCATCGATAGGGTCGCCTGAATAGTTGTAATCGAGAAGCTTTGCTACGGTTTCGGTGTCTGTCTCGCTGTCAAAGCTGTAACCCTTTGAAATGAGAAATTCCTTTATCTTGCGGTAATTTTCAATAATTCCGTTATGAACAACGGAAACACGCTTGTTACCGTGAGGGTGACTGTTGATATCGCTGGGCTCACCGTGGGTAGCCCATCTTGTATGACCGATACCCGAAACGGCACTGAGTGCGCCCGCTTCCGCAAGCTTTGCTTCAAGACCTTCCTTTATCTTACCCTTTGCCTTTACGGTCGTTATTTTATCATCTTCAAAAACAGCAATACCTGCACTGTCATATCCTCTGTACTCCAGCTTTGCAAGAGCTTCAACGAGGATATCGGTACATGCGCTTTCGCCTGTATAGCCAACAATTCCACACATATAATAAAGTTTCCTTTCCGGACACTTTGGTGTCACAATAAATATATACTATAAAGTATATCACAAAAATACAACTTTTGCAATATTTTTTGAGAAAATATGCGATTTGGCGGTTGCTTTTTTACAGCTATGCGTTTTTATGACTATATAACCACCTCTTAGCCGTATTTTTCTTGACAAAAAGGCTAAAAAATGGTATCATATTTTAAAGTGTACTTTTGTACTGCTTAATTTAATTACATAAAGGAGAGGTTACATTGAAAAAGAAGATATTTTCATTGTTTATCGCTTTGATTGCGTGCTTTGCCTTCTGTTTTTCCGCAGGTGCATTTGACGCAAACGACTACGACTATGACTGGGGTTCCGGCTCTGACTGGGATTCAGGCTCTGACTTTGACTTCGACTGGGACGATGACGACGATTATGATTACAATTACAGCTACTCAGGTACTTCCTCATCTTCAGGCGGTGGCGGCGGCATAAGCCTCGGCACTATCATTGTTGTTGTAATCGTGCTTGTAGTTATTATCAACAGCAAGAAAAAAGGCGGTACAAATAATAACGGCGGCGGCGGAGCTCCCACAGGAATGGGCGGCGGAGTACGTCCCGCAAACGGCGGACAGGGCAGAAATGTAAACCTCCCCGACCGTACAGCAGAAATCGAAAGAATTATCAAGCAGGATGACCCCAACTTTACTGCCGATGATTTCACAGCTTTCGCTAAAAATGTTTATATCGACATTCAGAATGCATGGTGCAAGCGCGACCTTACCGAGGTACGCCCTGTAATGCACACAAACCTTTATAATACAACCCAGAAGCAGGTTCAGTCCAAGATTGACCAGAAGGTTATCTATCACTATGAGAGTATTGCTATCAATACTGCTTATCTAACTAGCTTTGTGCGTGATGAACAGTACGAATACCTCACCATGTACCTGAACGCACGCTTCATCGACTATCAGACAAGCGAAGAAACAGGCGCAATTATCCGCGGCGACAAGAATACACGCTGGGATTTCCGTTATAAGATGAAGTTCATGCGCTCCGTAGGTATGCTTACCAAGGACGCAAACGCCGACAACGGCTACGGCACAGGTCATAACTGCCCCAACTGCGGCGCTCCCCTTGAAATTTCCAGCTCGGGCAAGTGTGCTTACTGCGACTCTGTTGTAACCACAGGTATGTACAGCTGGGTTCTCAGCGACTTTACAACTATCCGCGACGACACGAAGGACGACGGTATCCGTGTGCCGAATATGGGCGGCAATACGGCAGGCGCTGACAATTCTGACAGAACTATCCGTATTCTTTCCTGCAATCCGCATACTATGGAAATTACTGCAGGCACAATAAAAATGTTTACCAGCTTGTCTAAGGAACAGGCGATGAATGTTTTACAGAATCTTCCCCAGACAATAACAATGCACCCCATGTCAACACAGCCTGTTGACAGCGTAAAGCAGATGCTGGTAAATACAGGTGCGGTAGTTGAGGGACACACAAATGTAGCTTCCGGCGAAAATGTTGCTCTTGCCCTTACCTCTTATCCTCAGAGTATTAAAATAAATGTTATTGACACCATCAGAAAGCATACAGGTCTCGGTCTCAAGGAAGCAAAGGATCTGGCTGAACTTGTGCCCACCGTAGTTTGTAATGCTCCTGCTGACAAAGTGAATGCTTTCAAGGCTGACCTTGATGCGCTTGGTGCAACAACAGAAATAAGGAAGTTATAATTTTATGGGCAGCGTTTTAACAACACTTATTGTAATAGGAATAATTGCGGCGGCGATAGCTATCGGCGTTGCAGTTATCCGCTACAAGCTCAACAGATTCACAAAAAGATATCTGGGCAAGAATTTAAGTCAGGTGGGCGACGCTATCAGAGAGGGGCTCAACGATGATTCAAGACCGCCGCGGACTATTTCGGTTAAGACTTCGATTCATCAGCCGAAATTCCAGCGTGATTTCCCTGATATGAGTTACAGCCAGATTGAGTCTATGGCAAAAAATGCGCTTACTTCTTACCTCAGCGCAATCGAAAGCCAGAATGTAAACCTCTTATACGAACCTTCGCTGAACCTCACTCAGCAGTTCTATGACAGACTTCAGGATAATGCAAGTCGCGGTGTGGAGCATTTTGATAATGTTAAAATTCACCGCGCTGCCCTTGCCAACTATATCAACTCGGACGGAGTTGTGGACGCAGTTTTTGAAATATCATTCGAGTGCTATCATTTCTTCCAGGAAAGTGAAAAGCTCAACGCTCCCAACCAGCTTGCCTGCTCCGTTACTCTTAACCACGGCAGAGCTCTTGCCGACGGCTCGGTTATCGAGGGTCACAACTGCCCCAACTGCGGCGCACCCATTGTCATAAAAAACAATCAGAAGATGTGCGAATACTGCGGCAGCGGATTTGAGGTTATCGACCTTAAGGTATGGCTGGCAGACAGCATAAAATTCATATAAAGCCAAACCGCCGTGTTCTGCATGGCGGTTTTCTTTAAAACGGCAGAAAACCGCATGGTTACGGGATTTGCAACTGTCGGTTGACAAATTGACAAGGCGGATTTATGGTCTGCAACCGCATTTTATGGTATGATTTGGTCAATCCGGTAAGAGTCCGGAAAATAAACAAAAGGACAGGTACAGATTATGATACTGGCAGACAAGATTATTGAAGAAAGAAAAAAGAATGGCTGGTCGCAGGAGGAGCTTGCGGAAAAGCTGGACGTAAGCAGACAATCCGTTTCAAAATGGGAGGGCGCACAGTCTACACCCGATTTGCAGAAGATACTTAAAATGAGCGAGCTTTTCGGAGTGAGCACCGACTACCTTCTTAAAGACGATATGGAAAACGCAGAATATGTTGAAACCTCAGAGGAAGAAGGCTCAGTCCGCAAAATTTCCATGGAAGAAGCAAACGCTTTCCTTGAGCTCAATAAAAAGCTGGCGACAGGAACTGCACTTGCAACAGCACTGGCGGTTTTATGCCCCGTATGCCTTATATTCATGGCAGGAATGACTGAATATGACCCGAATATGGAAAATGTTGCAGTCAGCCTCGGAATGATCTGGCTCTTCGCTTTTATTGCGGCAGCAGTTTCGATTTTCATAATGAACGGAATGAAAATATCAAAGTACGAATATCTTGAAAAAGAAATGATAGAAACCGCCTACGGCGTTTCGGGAATGGTTAAGGACAAAAAGGAAAAATATGCAGAAAAGCATATAAGGAACATAATTGCAGGCGTTGTACTCTGCATTATCGGAGTTATCGCAATTTTCCAGATTCCCCTGCTCGGTGACACAGACTTTATCGGCGCTTCCATGGTATGCATAATGTTTTTGTTTGAAGCGGCAGGCGCATTTTTCCTCGTAAAAACAAGCTGTATTCAGTCAGGCTTTGACAAGCTCCTTCAGGAGGACGACTATACCCCTGAAAAGAAAAAGGACAAGGTTTCGGGCGTTATCAGCACGGTTTACTGGCTGCTCGCAACAGCGGTTTTCCTTGTGTGGAGCTTTATAACCAACAGCTGGGAAATCACATGGATTGTATGGGCAGTGGCAGGGGTGCTTTATCCTGCTGTACTGGGAATTGCAAAGCTTATTAAGAGTAAAAAATGACAGAAAATCGGGCGACCGATAGTCACCCCTACAATGAAAATGTAGGGGCGGCTATCAGCCGCCCGTGTTATTATATCAATCGCATTCAAATTACGGATTTTCAAGGGACTTTTCAAGGAAAGCCCTGGTTTTTTCGCTTTTCGGATTGCCGAAAACCTCGTCGGGTGTACCCACCTCTTCGATAACACCGTCAGCCATGAAAATCACCTTGTCGGCAACGCCGCGGGCGAAATTCATTTCATGTGTTACAACTATCATGGTTCGGTCGGAGTTTTTCAGCTCTCTGATTACACGGAGTACCTCGCCGGTAAGCTCGGGGTCGAGAGCTGAAGTAGGTTCGTCAAAGCAGAGAATATCGGGCTTCATGGCAAGGGCACGGGCAATCGCCACACGCTGCTGCTGACCGCCTGAAAGCTCACAGGGGTAAGAACCTATTTTCTCGCTGAGACCTACCATATCCAGAAGACGACGGGAATTTTCATCAATCTCCCTTAAAATCTCAGCCTTTTCACTTCTGGAAAGCTTCTTTTCACTGCCCTTTATACGAAGCAGTTCGGGAGCTATTGACACGTTTTTCAGAACCGTGTACTGCGGAAAAAGGTTGAAGGACTGAAAGACAAGACCGAAATGCAGTCTCTTTTCACGCGCTTCCCTGTCGGAATAATCCTTATATGCGGCGTCAAATAATACCTCGCCGTTTACGGTTATTGTACCGCTGTCGGGTCGCTCAAGAAAATTAAGGGAACGCAGCAGAGTCGTCTTACCGCTGCCTGAAGAGCCGATAATAGCGAGAACCTCGCCCTTTTCAAGGGAAAAGTCAATACCCTTGAGCACCTCGGTTTTCCCGAAATTCTTATATATGTTATTTACTTCAAGAAATGCCATGGAATACTCCTTTCAGGTTATCAGCCGCTGTAATAGTTGAACTTCTTTTCCACGTAATTCAGCAGAATTGAAAGAAGTCCAGAGAACAGCAGATAGAAGACAGCTATGTAGAATAAAGGCCAGATAATAGACTTCTGGGAAATGATATTCTGTGCCGCCTGTACAAGTTCGATAACCATAACTACACGGGCAAGGGACGTATCCTTTACAAGGGTTATAATTTCATTGCCCATAGGCGCTACTATGCGCTTTATTACCTGAAACAGCACTATTCTGAAGAAAATCTGCGTTTTTGTCATACCTAGAACCTGTCCTGCCTCATACTGACCCTTGGGTATGCTTTCAATGCCGCCGCGGTAGATTTCGGAAAAATAGCAGGCATAGTTAATGACAAACGCTATAAGCACCGCCGTAATTCTCGGAAGCGCGCCTGCGTTGAAAATAAGCCCGGGACCGTAGAAGACGATTATAATCTGGAGCATGAGGGGTGTACCTCTGATAATCCAGACAAAGGTTTTTGTAATCCACTTTATTATTTTAATTTTCGACATAGAGCCGAAGGTTATCACAAGACCCAGCGGCAGAGCGCACAGCAGAGTGATAAAGAATATCTGCAGAGTAACCATAAAGCCCTCTGCAAGCTGCATTGTAACATCAATAAACGACATAATTCTATCCTTAAAAAATGTATTGGAGAGCAGTTACTGCCCATATTGAAGCGTGACGCCCGCAAAAGCAGGCCGTCACGCTTGTTTCAACGATTATCAGAATGCGTAAACGTCAGCAAGGTCGTACTTTTCAGCAAGAGCCTTTAAAGTGCCGTCAGCTACCATTTCATCAATAGCTGCGTTAATCTTCTCGAGAAGAACCTTGTCTTCAAGACGGATACCGATGGCATATTCCTCTGGAGTAAGCTCAACGCTTTCAACAATCATGAGGTCGGAATAGTCTGTGCCTTCACCGATGGAAGCCTTAGCCATAACGTAGTCAATAACACCGATTTCAGTTGTGCCTGCCTTGATTTCAAGGAGAACGTCCTTCTGAGCTGCACAGCTGATGAACTCGTTTGTGCTGAGTGTTTCGTTGGTTTCAATTGCTGTCTGGCCTGCAGAGCCGTTTTCAGCTGCGATTGTAACACCAGTCATGGAAGCGAGGTCAGCATACTTTTCAGCGTTTTCAGCCTTTATTACAACGACCTGCTTGTTTCTGATATAAGGTGTGGAGAAGTTGATCTGTTCCTTGAATTCTTCCTTTACGGTCATGCCATTCCAGATTACGTCGATAGTCTTGGACTGAAGCTCAACAATCTTCTGGTTCCAGTCGATTACCTGGAATTCAGCGGTAACGCCGATCTTTTCGCATACTGCCTTTGTGAACTCGGTTTCAAAGCCTGTAAGCTCGCCGTTTTCATCAAGGTAGTTCATGGGCTCGTAGTATGTAATACCTGCTACAAGAGTGCCCTTTTCTTCGATGTAGTCCCAGTCTGTCTTGTCGCTTGCACCGCAGGAGGAAACTCCGAGAAGCATAGCCGCAGAGAGGATAGCTGCTAAAATCTTTTTCATTTTTTTCTTTTTCCTTTCTTTTTGTTCGTTTTTAATTGCAATGCTCCGACAATTCGGTAATATATTGTCGTACTAAAGCATACAGTGAATATTTTAACACAAAAGGCAGGTTTTGTCAACTGATAAAACAATGAAAAAAGGAATTTCACGCATTTTTACGCAAAATTCCGTTTTGTTCATATTATAAGCGGTTCCATCTTGCTCAAATCGTAGGGGGTTTCCTGATATACACAGAAATTGAGCCAGTTGGAGTACATGAGGCTTGCCGTTCCGCGCCATGTAAAATCGGGCAGAAGAGCGGGATTATTCTCAGGGAAATAATTATAAGGAAGGGGAACATTATCCAGCCCCTTATCCACATCGCGCATATACTCCTTTTTGAGGGTATCGCGGTCGTATTCGCCGTGACCTGTTATAAAAATCTGGCGGTTGGTCCTGTCTGCGGCGATATAAGCGCCTGCAAGCTCGGAATATGCAAGGAGAGTAAGCTTGGGGTGGTTTTCGATATCCTCAATCTTTACCTCGGAATGGCGGGAATGAGGAGCGAAGAAAACATCGTCAAAGCCCTTGAGAAGCGGGTGATTTATGGCGTTTACCCTGTGGGGGAACACACCGAACATTTTCTGCTCAAGATTGTATTTCTTTATACCATAATGATAGTAGAGGCCTGCAAAAGCACCCCAGCAGATATGCATGGTAGAAAAGGCATGATGCTTTGACCACTCCATAATTCCGCAGAGCTCGTCCCAGTAGGTTACGTCCTCGAAATCGTAAAGCTCAACAGGAGCACCTGTAATAATCAGTGCGTCGAAATACTCATGCTCGATTTCATCAAAGGTCTTGTAGAATGTCATAAGATGCTCGGCGGCGGTATTCTTTGAAGTATGGGTAGCTGTACGGAGCAGAGTTATGTCAACCTGCAAAGGGGTATTGCTGAGCAGGCGGAGAAGCTGGGTCTCCGTCTCGATTTTCGTGGGCATAAGGTTGAATATCGCTACACGGAGAGGTCTGATATCCTGCTTCATAGCCTTATCGCTGGACATAACAAATATATTTTCACCTACAAGGGTGTTGAATGCCGGTAAATCGGCAGGAATATTTATAGGCATATAGACTTTCCTTTCTGTTGTTCTTGCTTTTTATTTCTGTGAACGCTGTTATACACCATAATAATTTATTATACCATAACCCTTTTTATAAATCAAGCCCAAAGTGTACAGCGGATGAAATTTTTATTTTTGTATTGAAAAAAAACCGAAACGGGTGTATACTTTATTCTGTAAATATAATATTAAGAAAGAAGACGATTTTTTGACAAACGCAAAACACGGAATAGATATGACAAGCGGAGCTATACTCCCGAAAATACTCCGCTTTACTCTGCCCCTCATGCTGTCCAGTATTCTCCAGCTCTTATTCAACGCGGCGGATATCATAGTCGTAGGCAATTTTGCCAGCGAAAATTCACTGGCGGCAGTAGGCTCAACCACTGCCCTTATAAACCTTATGACAAACCTTTTCCTTGGCTTGTCAACGGGAGCCAACGTTCTCGCCTCGCATTATATGGGTGCAGGAGACGATGACAGGGTAAGCAAGACTGTTCATACCTCCATACTTTTAAGTATAATAAGCGGTCTTATCATGACCGTTGTGGGCGTAATTTTCGCTGATAAGCTGCTTGCACTTATGGACACCCCCGCTGAGGTAATCGACCTTTCCGCCCTTTACCTGAGAATTTATTTCGCAGGTATGATTGCTATGATGATTTACAACTTCGGCAGCTCCATACTCCGTTCAAAGGGTGACACAAAGCGACCACTCTACTACCTCACCTTCTCAGGTGTTATAAATGTTGTACTGAACCTGATTTTTGTCATTTTCCTGAAGATGGACGTTGCAGGTGTTGCGCTTGCTACGGTTATCTCGCAGTGTATTTCCGCTTTTCTCATTCTCCGCTGTCTGTGCAAAGAAACTGACGGATTTAAACTGAACCTCAGAAAACTCGCCATAGATAAGCAGATTTCGCTGAAGATTCTGCGTATAGGTATCCCCGCAGGTTTTCAGGGTGTTGTTTTCTCCCTCTCAAACGTAGTTATCCAGTCCTCTATCAACGGCTTCGGTGCCGTAGTCATGGCAGGAAGCGCCGCGGCGGCAAGTATCGAAGGCTTTGTGTGGGTCTCAATGAATGCCTTTTCTCAGGCGGCAATCTCCTTCGTCAGCCAGAATATCGGTGCAGGAAAATACAGCCGTATCAACAGAATTGCCTTTACCGCCTGCGCCTGTGCGGCAGTTACAGGACTTGTCCTCGGCAATCTTGCCCATATCTTCGGCGAATCCCTTTTAGGTATTTACGACCCCAGACCTGAAATTATTCCATCAGGTCTTACAAGACTGGGACTTGTCTGCGGTTTCTATTTCCTATGCGGACTTATGGACTGTTCAGTTGGTGCAATCCGCGGTATGGGCTATGCGGTAGCCCCCACGATTGTTTCACTTATCGGTGCCTGTGGTCTGAGACTTTTATGGATTGCCACTATTTTTCAGATACCTGATTATCACACGGAATTTATGCTGTTCCTCTCCTACCCTCTTTCCTGGGGAATCACCTTCCTCGTTCACCTGCTCTGCTTTGTGTTCATGAGAAGGAAATTCCCGAAAGATGACGCCGAACAGCTTACCGCATAAAGAAAGGAAATGAATTATGTCTAGAATTTACAGCTGTGCCGCAGATTTTATCGGCAACACTCCGCTAATGGAGGCTAAGAATATCGAAAAAATCAAAGGTCTTGAAGCAAGCCTTCTTTTAAAGCTGGAATATCTTAACCCCGCAGGAAGCGTCAAGGACAGAGCTGCTCTGTACATGATAAACGACGCAGAGAAGCGCGGTATTTTAAAAGAAAACTCTGTAATTATCGAACCCACATCAGGTAATACAGGCATAGGTCTTGCCTCTGCGGCGGCAGTAAAGGGCTATCGCCTTATTCTTACCATGCCTGAAACTATGAGCATAGAACGAAGAAACATTCTGAAAGCCTACGGTGCGGAGATTGTCCTCACTGAAGGCGCAAAAGGCATGAAGGGTGCAATTGAAAAGGCCGAGGAACTTGCAAAGCATTACGAAAACAGTTTTATTCCTGACCAGTTCAGCAACCATGCCAATGCTCAGGCTCACCGTGAAACCACAGGCCCCGAAATCTGGAACGATACCGACGGAAAGGTTGATATCTTTATCGCAGGTGTGGGTACAGGCGGTACAATTACAGGTATCGGTGAGTATCTGAAGGAGAAAAATCCGGATATCCGCATTGTTGCTGTCGAGCCGTCAGATTCCCCTCTGCTTTCGGGCGGTCAGGCAGGCGGTCATAAAATTCAGGGTATCGGTGCTAACTTTATTCCTTCCCTGCTGAACAAGGATATCTATGATGAGGTGTTCCCTGTTGACGGCGACGATGCTTTTGCTGCAGCAAAATTACTGGCTAAGAAAGAAGGCATTCTTGTGGGAATTTCCTCAGGTGCGGCACTACATGCAGCTTTGGAAATTGCAATGCGCCCCGAAAACAAAAGAAAATGCATTGTTGCTCTTCTCCCCGACAGCGGTGACAGATACTATTCCACACCTTTGTTTACAGAATAAGCATAAGTTAACCATAAATTAATCTGTAATTTAACAAAAATTAGTTTTTGCCTATTGCAAAATCTGTTTTTTTGTGATAAAATATCAATAGAAAAAATCAGATGCCAGGGAGAGGATTCACCTCCCCTTGACACCGATTTATATAAAGCGTAAACGCAAACGAGAAGGGCTATTCATGAACAGCTTGCTGTTACCCTCCTCACGTTTTCGCTTTTTATCATTTTATGCGTGTTTTAAAATCTGCGTACCAAATTTCTAATTTATTCTGAAAGGAAAAGTTTTATGCCCACAATTGAAGAATTCTACGAAAGAGCCGCCGCTGAAAATGCAAAGTACGAGGCTCTCATTACAAGAAAAAACGAAAAAACCGATGATTACAACGGTATCTACGACCGCTACAAGTATCCCGTACTTACTGCGGCTCACGCTCCCCTTGTCTGGAGGTATGACTTCAACTATGAAACAAATCCTTATTTCATGGAACGTCTGGGCATAAACGCTACCCTTAACTCGGGCGCTATCGAGCTTGACGGAAAATTCTACCTTGTTGTCAGAGTTGAAGGCAACGACAGAAAATCCTTCTTTGCTGTTGCGGAAAGCGATAACGGTATTGACAACTTCCGTTTCTGGGACTACCCTGTTCTCCTTCCCGATACAAACCCCGAAGAGACCAACGTTTATGATATGCGTCTTACAAAGCACGAGGACGGCTGGATTTACGGTGTTTTCTGCTCCGAAAGCAAGGATACCGAGAGCAATGACCTTTCTGCAGCTGTGGCTCAGGCAGGTATTGTACGCACCAAGGATTTAAAGACTTGGGAGAGACTTCCCAACCTTAAATCAAAATCTCCTCAGCAGAGAAATGTAGTTCTCCACCCCGAATTCGTTGACGGCAAGTACGCCTTCTATACCCGTCCCCAGGACGATTTTATCCAGACAGGCAGCGGCGGTGGTGTCTGCTTCGGTCTCTGTGAGGATATCACTAACCCCGTTATCTGCACCGAAGAGATTGTTATCAGCCCCCGTATCTACCACACTCTTACCGAAGTCAAGAATGGCGCGGGTGCTGTTCCCATAAAGACTCCCAAGGGCTGGATTCATATTGCCCACGGCGTAAGAAATAACGCCGCAGGTTTAAGATATGTAATCTACGTGTTCGCTACCGACCTGAACGACCCCTCAAAGCTTATTGCTTCTCCCTCGGGTCTTTTTATCGCTCCCCACGGCGGCGAGCGCGTCGGTGACGTTTCCAACGTTGTTTTCACAAACGGTGCTATCGCAAGAGATAACGGAGAGGTTTACATATACTATGCCTCCAGCGATACAAGACTTCATGTTGCAACTACAACAATCGAAAAGCTCATGGACTATACCTTCAATACTCCTTCCGACCCCCTGCGCTCTGTTGACTGCGTAAAGCAGAGATATGAGCTTATCGGAAAGAATCTTGAAATTCTTGAAAAGCTGGGCAAGCCTGAACTTAAAAAATAAAAAATGCGGCGGTATTTAAAAAGTACCGCCGTTTTTTGTAAGATTTTGCAGAATTTCTCGTCTTATATTATAAAAGGAGGAATTTTTATGGAAGACAGCACAATTATTGAACTGTACTGGAAGAGAAACGAAAAGGCAATTGAAGAAACTGACAAAAAATATGGTGCCTACTGCTTCGCAATTGCAAACAACATTCTCGCCAACAAGGAGGATTCGGACGAATGCGTTAACGACACATGGCTCAGGACATGGAACGTTATTCCTCCGAAAAGACCTGATAAATTCAGGCTTTTTCTGGGAAAAATCACACGCAACCTGTCCTTTGACAAATACAAAAAGTCAAATGCCGCAAAACGCAGAGGCGAAATGAGCGTTATACTGGGGGAACTTTCAGAATGTGTTTCAGGCGGCAACACTACTGATGATACCGTAGACATGAAGCTGCTGGGCGAAGCTATAAGCCGATATCTCATGACAGCTTCCGAACGCGACCGAGGCATTTTTATCCGCAGATATTTCTACGCTGAAAGTATGAACGTAATTTCTGCCGCTTACGGAATTACCGCAAACAATGCTTCCGCCGCCCTGTCCCGTACACGGCAGAGGTTAAGGCAATATCTCGAAAAGGAGGGATTTGAGTTATGAACGAAAAAGAGCTTTTTGAAGCTATCGGAGAAATTGACGAAAACACCCTTTCCGAAAGCGATACGGTATCTAAAAAGACTTTCCGTCCGAAATGGCTTGCAGCAACCGCAGCTGCGGCGGCAATCTGCATTGCGGCAGTGAATATAATCCCCCGATTCCCCGTTGAAACCGCAGAGGATTCAGCTGTGCAGAGTACGGACGGCAGTAATGACCATTCGCCTGTTCAGGATACGATCGTTGATACTATTACGGATTCTCCTTTAACTGACGCAGTTGTCCAGGATGCGCCGACAGATAAGGCGGATGTAATGCTTCTGGGTGAAGCGGTATACCCGAAAATGTCAGCCTACCCTCTTGAAGCCGATTATGACAACAGCAACGATTATTACTACGCTATGGATAAGCACCAGGATATTCTCAAAGCGCAAGCGAACAGCGGAGCCGAGGGGTATACAGAGGGTTATAACGAGTTCTGTGCCGCCACGATGACTGAATTTCTAACTACCGACGATGACAAAAACATAGTTTACTCACCCCTTAACCTCTATATGTCGCTTGGTATGCTGGCGGAGGTCACAGGCGGAGAAAGCAGGAAGCAGGTTCTTGATGTTCTGGGTGAAGGCAATAACGAAGTGCTCCGCGAAAAGGTTCATTCACTGTGGAATTCAAACTACTGCAACGACGGTCACTACACCAGCATACTTTCAAATTCCATCTGGCTCAGTAACCGTTTCGGCTTCAACGAATCCACCATCAATACCCTTGCAGAAAAATACTACGCCTGTTCCTTCAGCGGCGAGGCAGGCAGTGACAGCTTCAGCGAAGCTCTGCGCAGGTGGCTGAACACCTCAACAGGTAATCTTCTTAAAAATGAAAGCAAGAAAATTCAGCTTTCCGAAGATACTGCCGCAGCTCTTGCTTCTACGGTAAATTTCTACGGACAGTGGGATTACAAAAGCGGCTTTAACGATAAATTCACAGAGCCGGATATTTTTACCACTGCTTCAGGCGAGGAAATAACCGTTGATTTCATGTACAAATGGCAATTTTACGAACCTATCTTTATGGGAAAAAATTTCACCGCTGTTTCTTCGGGTATCGACTCCGAGGAGTATAATGCGGGAATGTGGTTTATTCTCCCGAATGAGGGTGTAAGCGTTGATGAGGTTATAGCTTCAGCGGATATGCAGACTATGATATGCTCAGACCCCAATGAAATTGCATACGCTGAAATTTATGCCAACAACAATAACAAGCCTGTGGGATACTACAACCCGGCAGGTATTACCACGGAGCTCAAAGAGCTTCATACATACGCTCCTAAATTCGATATAACATATCAGACGGATTTCATTGAAAAGCTGACAGAGCTAGGAATAACCAACGCAACCGACCCTGAAAAAAGCGACTTTTCTCCGCTTACGGAAGAAACGGGATTGTTTTTATCAAAGGCTGAGCAGGCGGTGCGGGTTGCTATTGATGAAAAAGGCGTTTCAGCCGCATCTTTCGTTGTACTCGAAATACCTGCAACAGGCGGTTATACAGAACAGCCTGAGGTATACAACTTTATCCTTGACAGGCCCTTTATTTTCTGCATTACGGGAAATGATAACATTCCCTTATTTATCGGCGTGGTGAATAATCCCACAGAATAATAAACAACGCACAGCGGACTTTCTGCTGTGCGTTTTCTGCAACCCTCAGTTGCGGAAATTCCAACCCTGATTGGTGGACTAAAGCCGCAGAATGTGGTACAATATATAAAAAGGAGGCGGTTTTATGACAATCGGTGAGCAGATACAGAATCTGCGTATTCAGAAAGGACTTACACAGGAGCGACTTGCAGAAATGCTTGAGGTTTCGAGACAGTCGGTTTCAAAATGGGAGCTGGGACAGGCTATTCCCGACGTGGATAAGATTATCCGCATGAGCGAGCTGTTCAGTGTATCAACAGATACACTGCTGCTGTGCAATAACGAAGACGAACAATCAAACAGCAATCCCCTGCATCTGGGCAGTATTTACCTTATAGTAAAGGATTTTGAAAAGTCAATAGAATTTTACGAAAAGTTTCTTAATATAAAGGTCGGAGACAGATGCCGCAGTGGAAACAAGTTTGTGGAATTCTATTTTGACAACAAGTGTCTTTCGCTTATGAACGAGAACAATCTCATAGAACACTGTACAGACCCCGACAGCCCATATAAGTTTGTGCAGAACTACTGGGTTGAAGATTTACTGACAGAGCATGAACGAGTGAAGAAGCTGAATATCGGCAAGGTTACGGAAATACTTGAAGCCTATCCTACATACAATTATTTTCATCTCACCGACCCCGATAACAACATCATCGAAGTGACAGGCGGTTACCATCTCTGCCAGAGCTGCGGAATGGCAATGCACGAAAGTGATTATGGCAAAAACAATGACGGAAGCACAAACAGCGTTTACTGCAAGTATTGTTACCCCGATGGAAATTTCGGTAAGAACGAAACTATGGAGGAAATGATTGAAAGCTGTATTCCCTTCTATACGGGCGAAAGATTCAGAACCGCCGAGGAAGCAAGGGAGTATCTGCGGAGGCTTTATCCAAACCTTAAGCGATGGCGAAAATAATTCATACAGGCACACGGAGCAAATTCCGAGTGCCTGTTTTTTCATAACAACTTACAAGCGCACTGCATATAATGAAAAAGCGGTAAAAAACATTTTACTGTAAAAACACGC
>JAFUNV010000064.1 GCA_017472865.1 Ruminiclostridium sp.
AATACTAATATTGTCAAAACCAAAGGTTTTGACAGCCGCCGCTTCGGCGGCATCGACTTATAGACAAAGTCAATAAGTCGATTAAATATTAGTATTACATTTCGTAGGATACACCGTTTCCTTTTATGTGTCTTGAATCGTTAGCAAGCTCTATCATGGGAGTTGTCAGCGTTCCTTTTTCATCTGAAAGGCTGAGAACAGTTATTGATGTGAAATCGGGACAGATTGCTCTGCACAGATAGAAAAACGGAAGATTGAGCAATCGGGACAATAACGCAGAAGATGAACCGCCGTGGCTGAAAAGGGCAATTGTTTTATTTGTTTCATCACCGACAACACGGTAGTTATCACCCTCACGCTTATAGCCTATGGCTTCAAGCCATTCGTCAGATTCCCTTGCCACACGTTCTGTTTCAGAAAAGACAATATTATTACAGAAAGGTTTATTCTTAGTCCAGCTTTCGTCCATAAGGGAATAACCCAGAGAAACGGCATACAAGGATGTGTCCCAGGGGTGACCGTCATGATAAATCTCCTCGCCGTCCGAGGAACCCCATTTTATTTCTCTCATAAATTCGAGCTTTGTCACATCCTGAGATAAAAGCTCTGCTGTATGTAAAGCTGTTTCATAGGCTCTGCCGAAAGGGGAGGAATATATCTTTTCTATTCCCTCATTTTTCAGCCTCAACGCCGCCTTAGCCGCCTGCTCATGACCGAGAGGTGTAAGACAATCATTTACATAATCGGGATGACCGTGACGGACAAGTATAATTTTCATAGAAACCTCCTGCATTACGGTACAAATTTCTGATTACAGTATATCATAAATACAGAGGTTTGTAAATGTAAATTTCAAAAAACAATTACATTTCCTTATACATAAAGCTGATTACTTCGTTGTCCTTAAACCCGTTCTTGCGGTAGAAACCGGGGGCAGGAGCATACTTATTGGTGCATAAGGTAAGTCCAGCAAGCTTATATTTTTTTACATACTTTTCAGCTGTTTTTATAAGCCTGCTGCCAAGTCCGTTTCCCTGCATTTCGGGAATAATAAACATCTCATCAATATAAAGCTCGCTGTTGTTCCACCAGATTTTTTCGTGTGCAAATAATGCACCGATAATCTTACCTTCCACTTCAAGAATAAAACCGACGAACTTTTTTGCTTCAAAATAATCCTCAAGATATGCAGTACCTGTTTCCGCTGCCCAGCGGCACTGCCACATTTCGTTATTGTAAACCGCGCAGAGAATTTCCGCACAGGCAGAAATATCGTCTTTCTGCATTCTTCTTATCATAGTGAGTTTTCCTTTCTCTTAAAATTTATGTCCGCTTTTTTAGCCTGGCTGCATAAATCCTTTGTCTGCAATTTGTACTGCTTTCCGTCCTTGATAAAATATGTTCCGCATTGTCTGAATTCAAAAGATACGTTTTTACGGACGCATTGCTCCCTTATATCAAGCACCCATGAATAGTTAAGGGGTCTTGCTTCACAATCTGATTCACCGCCAGCAACCACAAGTCCGATATCATCAAGATATTTTTCAATATCAATTTGTTCAAGCAAGGGCTGAGCTGTTATGCATTTATGCTTTATAGGAAGTCTGCTGAAAATGCCGAGTTTATAATCTGCATTTTTCTGATTTTCAATGGTACAGCAGACAACTACATTTTCATATCCCTGATCCCAGTCGTCGGGAATGCACTCCATAAATCTGTCTATGCGTTTTGTTAGAAACAGAAAGGTGCAGTCCTGCCGTTCCTTTATCATCTGCCAGCATTCATCGCGCCAGCCGTCCGCTTCTTCAATGAGAAAATCGGTAGAAAAGCAGGTGTAGACTATACCTGCTTTCATCTTGTAATTCCCGTTTTTAAGGCGTTCAACAGGCTTGCTGAAATCCTTCGTTTTTATAATTTCGTTTGTATCAGTACCGTGCTTTGCGTCGCCTTTGTGTATATAACAGTGAAGACAACCTTCACTGCATTTTTTACATCCACGCCACGGATTCCACATTGACATAGCCTACTCCTTCAGCTTTCTGCAATAAATTCTGCTTTCCTCACCATAAATATCAGTGCGGCTTTCCGTATATGTAAAGCCGTATTTTTCATAAAGTCCGATATGGTCAGTGGCAATATACACGTTTTCAAATCCCTGCTCCCTGGCCTTATTACAGGCATATTCCACAAGCTTTCCGCTGTATCGGTTGCCACGGTATTCGGGTGATGTGAATACAAAACCTATCCATGGGAAAAGCGTTTCATCATTTACACAGTCTTTTTGTGTCAGTGTACAGAATGCCGCAAGCTTTTCGCCGTCAGCCATAATTAACAGACTGCCATTGCCCAATAACGTGTGAAAAGTGTTTTTGTCCAATAAATCAGCAAGTAATTTCGCCGCACCCCAATCGCAGACGCGGATTTTGTCAATCCACTGTTTTTGTTCATTGATATTCTGTAAAACAAGTGTTTTCATTTTTACCATCCATAATTCTGGAGTCCATATTGAACACTAAAACCCACTTACCATCGAACTTTTCCCATGTTGACGTAACGTGAAATAGTCCTGCCAGATCAGCATTTTCGGACGTATCGGTGATTGTTCTTACAATATAATGCACCTGTACGGTCTTGTCAGTTTCGTGTACAACTTCAAAGTTTGTAATTTCAAAATCGGAAATGCCGAAATCACCGATAAATTCGGCATACTCCGCACCTGTGCAGCGATAACCGCCGCAGACCATAACCGCGTCAGCAGAGACGAGCCTTGCGAAATCCGCTTTATTACTTTCCTTTGCCGCCTGCCACATTTTATTTTCAAGTCCGGCTATCGAATTTATCATTTCTTTTTCCTCTTCGGTTCGGGGAGTTCATCATACATTGCTTCAAACAATGCTTTCAGAAACTCCCTGTCATCAACATTTTCAACGAGTATCATGTCCTTTGCTCCATCGTAGGGAGGTTCATAGGGCGCATCGGGCATAAGCTTTACCGCAGCCGGTACAGGCTTTACAAGCAGGCGGTTATCACAGAGGTAGGCCGCAATTTTTCCGTGATGATAAATTATATATTCGCCCATCATCTGACGGTGGGTAATTCCGTTAATCATGGAAAGCTGTTCAAGGATAAAACCGAGATATTCTTTTGTGGTTGACATACATTTATTCTCCTAAAGTGTCTGCAAATATCTGAAATAATGTATCGGTTGGAATACTTTGTTTTAATGATATCTGAAGCATTCCTTTGGGTGTGATTTTATATTCTTCCAGTTCACTTTTATGCGTAATTACCGCTGTGGCTTCAATATTGATATGGTCTTTAAAAGGAATAAGTCTTACAAATTTCTCACCCGCATAATAGCTGGGCAGCTTTGCCCACATTGTTTCTTCAATATCAGCTGATACACTGTCATATATCAGCTTGCGCATTGCGGTAAACATATCGGCGACTTCTTCAGGATATTTTTCAAGATATGATTTTATCTGTTCATTCATTGTGTGCACCTCATTCTGCGAAATCAATATGATACAATTCTTTGTTTTATTGCAACGTGTGTTTCAAAACCTTTGATTTCATTATAGCAACAAACTGCTCCTTTGTCAAGAGCAGTCTGTACGATATTTTATGATTCAGTAAGCTGTAAAATCAGCCATTGACTTTTGGGAAAACCGACGTAACACTTATGATTTCATCTTTGATTTCCGCAAAAATCTCTCCGTCCATCTTGTGCATAAGCTGACGACAGATATAAAGTCCCAGCCCGCTGCCTTTAATGTTTTCGGCATTTGCGCCGCGCCAGAAGCTGTCAAAAATATGCGGCAGGTCGGTGACGGGCAGGGTACATCCGCTGTTTTTTACAGTAATGAGAATGCAGCCGTCTTCTTCTGAAAAATTAATGGAAATACTTTTACCGTCACCGTATTTTATAGAATTTTCCATGACATTCTGAATAACCTCAACACTTCGGTCAATATCACCGCTGAGCAGGCAGTCTTTGTACTCGCCGACAGAGAAATCAGTCTTAATAAGCGACAGTTTTTCGGCATAATACTGTTTTGTAGCTGTAACAAGCTCCGATAAGTAAAACTCGCCCATTTTAACATCAAGACTTAAGAATTCCTCGCGAGAAGCGGTAATTATCTGCGAAACATAGCTTTCTATTTCATCAGCTTTTGCATTGATATTTTCTGCTATTTCAAGCTGTTTTTCCTTTTCCGTATACAGCCCTTTTGAAAGCGCCTTTGAATAAAGCTTTATTGCGGAAAGCGGAGTTTTGATATCATGCGACAGAGACAGCAGAAGCATTTTCTTTTCTCTTTGCAGATTAAGCTCGCGCTCCTTCTGCTGTTCCATGTTTTCGCGCAGCATATCCACGCCCCAGATAAAACGCCCGAAAAAGCGGTTTTTGTTTTCTTTGACAGGCGGAGTCAGATTGCCTTTTGAAAGCTCATAGGGAACATCTGAAAGCTTTTCAAAAGGCGTCAGGATTTTAAATTTCACATAAAGCATGACAGCGATAATCAGAACGGCCATAATGCTGAGAATTATGTTCACTGTTATAATCTGATTTGTTTTATAGGCATCATTATCGATCCTGTAATCAAAACGGTACAGCTCTCCATCTATCTCTCTGATAACATAGTCGCTGTTGGCGTTGTAGAAATTCTCACCGGATTTTTCAATACCCGTTACATATTCACAGTCGGCAAGGTCAATGCTTTCCGGACCATTTTTTTCGAGTTCTGTTACAAGTCTGCTGATTTCTACCTTGTAGGGTCGGCCGTTTTCACTGTTATCTGTAATCATCACAGCGTTCGATACGGCAAATACTGCAATTATTGTTATAACAACAGCGGCAAAAATTCTGTTAAATGCTTTCATATTTGTAGCCTACTCCCCATACTGTCAGAATTCGCTCAGGATTTTTAGGGTCGTCCTCAATCTTCTGTCGGAGCCATTTGATATGCACTGTAAGCGTCTGCTGCTCGGAAAAACTGTCACTGCCCCAAATCTGATTGAAGAGATAGTCCTTGCTCAGTGCTTTGCCCTTGTTTTCAATCAGCAGCACCAGCAGGTCAAATTCTTTGGCTGTCATTTCAATCTGCGTATTGTTCTTATAGACAGTACGGCTTATTTTATTTATGCGTAAATCGCCGTCGGTAAGCTCGTCAACTGCATATCTGCGCTTGAAAATGACGCTGATTTTTGCAAGCATAATGTCGATATCATAAGGCTTTTCAATGTAATCGTCAGCTCCTAGAATAAGCCCGTTCAGCTTATCCTCCTTGTCAGTTTTTGCACTTACGATAAGGATAGGCGTATTGCTTTCTTCGCGGATTTTCTGACATACCGCAAATCCGTCAATTCCCGGCAGCAATATGTCAAGCACAATAAGCCTTGCGCCGTACTTTTCATACAGCGACAAGGCTTTTTCTCCTGTTCCGGCAACCGTTACCGTGTAATTTTCTCCGCGGAGAAAATCACACAGCAGGTCGGCAAGTTCTTTATTATCTTCAACTATAAGAATGTCAGTCATATTACCATCCTAATTCGAGCAACCAGTTATTAAGCGCTCTTTCGCGCTCTCTCATCTGAGAAGAATTTTCGTACTTATCTAAATTATACTCTCCTTTTATGTTTCCGTCAACTATGTACATAACTCTTGTACACTTTGCGGCAACCTTAACGTCGTGAGTTACCAGCATGATTGTTGTACCATCATTGTTGAGTTTTGCAAGCTCTTCCATAACCTCATCGGAGCTGGTGCGGTTGAGCGCGCCCGTAGGTTCATCTGCGAAAATCATCTTCGGGTTGTTAATCATGCTGCGGCAGATGCAGGCACGCTGAAGCTGACCGCCGGAAACTTCATTTATGTCATTGTCGGCGATGTCGATAATACCGAGCTTGCGCATCAAAGCCTGACCGCGCTGAACGGTTTCCTTACGGCTTTCGGTATTCTTCTCTGATTGTACCGCAGGAAGTATGATATTGTCAAGTACCGTAAGGTTTTTCAGCATATACATCTGCTGGAAAATAAAGCCCATTTCGTCAAGCCTGAGGTCTGCAAGCTCTTTTTCGCCCATTTTCGCAATGTTCTTACCGCAGAATAACGCTTCGCCTGCAGTAATTGCGTCCATGCCTGAAACAGCATAGAGCAGGGTGGATTTACCCGAGCCTGAAGGCCCCATAATTGCTACCATTTCACCTTCGGATACGGTGAAGTTTACGTTTTTAAGTACGTTGTTCTGACGCTTGTTTACTATATATGTTTTGCAAAGGTCTTTTACTTCGAGAATATTCATGATAGATTTCCTTTCATTATTCAATGTTTGCAGTGTCGGAGGACTTGATTTTTCTTGTATAAAGTGAGGTTAAGAATGCGCTTAATGTTGTTGTTACAAGAATAATTGCGGGGAAGATGAGGAACAGCTCCAGGGGATTGATAATGTAATCAACCGCAAGTTCCATACCCATCATTCTGAAAATAGGGTCAATGCAGAGGTGAGTCAGAGGCAGTGCGAAAATTTCTGCGATAACTATTGCAATAACTCCTACGAATAAGAATCTCAGCATGTGATATGCGTAGATTTTTCCGTTTCTTGTACCGACTGCTTTCATAAGTGCGATTTCGCCTGTTTCCTTTGCGATAAAGGAACGCTCCATAAGCACTGTAATAAGCGCTGCTAAAACAATTGTGAGAACAGCTACAAGTGATTTTACCGCAGCAAGAGTTTCGGTAACACCAAGCATATCAGATGTTGCCTCGGCACAGGTTTCTATATTCTCATAATCTGGGAAAATTCTCTTTATTTCATCAATTCTGCGTTCAATCTCTTTACCGTCGGGGTTATCGGTAAACATAATCTGCGTATTGATGCCGCCGTTTACCTGAACATAGTTGATTTCTTCATCAGAATGGAGTCTGATACCATCTCCTGCCTGATTCATTGACTGGAAGAATGCAGTAATGATATATTCCTTATCTCCGTCAATAGTTTTGATTGTAACGGTATCGCCTATATCTGCTTTTAATTTATCCGCTGAAAGTCTTGTAATTGCGATTTCGTTTATGCTCTGCGGCATTGTTCCTGCTGTGTAATTGTACATATCCATTGTTGTGCCTGTGCCGTGATATATAAGGATATTGCTTTCATTTTCTCCGTAAACAACAGGCAGAGTAAGCATCATTTCCTGATAGCATTTTCCTGAAATGCCGTTTTCGGCAAGTGATTTTTCCATATCATCAAGGTGCTTTTCAAGCTTTTCATGTCCGTCCTCCATCATGCATTCCATATATATTTTACTGTCTAAATAGATGTCGCAGTCTGCCCAGCCGAAGGTTGTTGAAAGGCTGCCGCTGTTCATTGTTGCAACAGTGTTTGAAAGCATGAATATAAGCGACAGGCAAAGCATAAAGGTAAGGGTAATGATACTGTATCTTTTAGGTGCGCTCACAATGTCGTTGAGTGCGAGGAAGGGTGTTGCGCCGAGCTTTGATTTGCCGAGGCTCATAAGGCTCTTTTGGCGGAAGCGTTCGCCTGTCTGACCGTTTCGGATTGCGTCAATGGGAGTCAGCTTCTTGACCCTACCTGTACAGCCGTAGCAGAACAGAAGAATTACCGCAATAACAAGTACCGCGCAGAGAATATTTACTATAATCGGGTTGGAATTTCCCATAATAATTGTCTGCGAAGAAACGCTCATAAGCATCTTGCCGAAGGGGAAGCTGAGGAAAAGACCTATAACCGCACCGATTACGGAAAGTCCCATATACTTTACAAGGTATAAGCCTCTGATTTTGAAATTGCTGATACCGATAGCTTTCATAACGCCGATTTCACGGACTTCCTCGGACAGTGTAAAGGTGATGGTGAAATGAAGCACTACAAAAGCGATTGCAATAAGGATTAAGCTGACTACAAGAAGCAGACCCACAACTATCATATCGAATATGTAGGTGAATTTCATAAAGGCTCTGTCCATTGTAAGGATACTGGTGCCTAAAAGCGGCTTTATCTGTGTCAGAGCTGTTTCAACATCAGAAGAATAGATATATACAAGGCTGCCGCCGTAAAGGGATTCTGTATCATCGGGAGAAATAAGAGTGCTGTAATCCTCCTCACTTATGATATATCGGGTCATGGAAATCTGATTTGAGCCGAAAAGTGCGTCCTTGATTTTATCTTTAAGAGTAACCTCACAGCTTGCACCGTTCAATTCAATAGTGAGCTTGTCGCCGATTTCCACACCGAAAGCTTCAGCCTTGCTTTCTGTCATATAAAGCTCGCCTTTATTCACAGTTTCAAGAATACTACCGTCGGAAAGGAAATAGTTCATTGAAATATCACGCTGAACCATATTCGTACCGCCGGGAATATTTATTTCACCGTTTTCAAAAATAAGGTTTTCGGGAGATAAAAAAATCATATTTTCAATTTCATAGCGCTCAATTGCGTCCGCCGACTTTATCTCTTTATCAACATCAACAGAGAGGTTTTTATTCATGGTAACCACGAGATAATCAGGTGCGTCCGCCATTTCAAAGTAATTATCAAGCGCCGAAGTAACAGTCAGAATATTATTTACGCTTGAAGACACGAACATTGAAGCAAGTATAATGAATACCAACAGGATTACGTTCATTGCCTTTTTTCGTTTAAGGTCCTTTTTAAGAATGTTGAGATACATTTTCATTCTCCTTTCATCGTTGTGACCTCAGTATAACATGGAAATTATTAAATAATCCTTAAATTTTTTAATAATTACGGAAAAACCTGTATACAAATTCAGCGGACAGCCTTAAGCCGTCCGCTTACAATAAAAATTCAGTTTTTTAAGTCGGTTTCCATTTGTGTAGCTTCCGTACAATTGCAATTATAATACGTATTATAAGTTGCAGTGCGAACTGGAGCAGGATTGTAACAAAGAAGAACCACCATATAAGCGAGCCTTCATAATCTCTGCCGTAAAGGAACATAGAAAGCTTGTCATATACTGAATATGCGTCAAAAACGTGCCCGGTAATACGAAGC
Source organism: Ruminiclostridium sp. (assembly GCA_017472865.1). Classification (GTDB taxonomy): domain Bacteria; phylum Bacillota; class Clostridia; order Oscillospirales; family Ruminococcaceae; genus Ruminiclostridium_E. The sequence goes on from JAFUNV010000064.1 coordinate 9,033, forward strand.
CATACAAAGACATAAAAAGCAGCGCTTAAAAAGTACGCGCCATTGCAGGCCAGAGACCAGTATTCAGGTATAAGCCGCTTTTCCAGCAGCAGAACAATTATCATAACCGCAGTGCAGAGGATATTAAAGAAAATCCAACCGTAATTCGGGGCGATAATATCAATAATACCTGCAAGAAAAAACTCACACCAGATAATAAGCGGTGAAAGAAGTGCACAGGCGGTAATTCTGATTATTGTCTTCATGATAAATTCCTATTTTTATTTTCCCTTTATGTAGTTTTTAAGCTGTCTTACGGCAGACATAACCGACCTTATAATAAAGAAAAGCGCAGTTTGTACCATAATCGTAAGCTGATAAATGGACCAGCTGAAGTTACTGCCTGTAAGACCTGCGTTTTTTGTACAGAAGCTGTCATAAAAGTCACATTCGAGGTAGAGTCTGCATATATTCGGTATAATAAGCAGACCGAACAGCAATGCTGAAATAAAATATGCCGAGCTTAACGCCAGTTCTTCATTTTCATTTACATATTTTCTGTCAAGGTAAATAAGCAGAACCAGCAGCCCGATAAGCAAGATATGCTCAAAAATAGATGCTATGTCAGCCCGCCTGAATATAAACTCGGATACTGCTGTCAGAAATAATACTGAAAGCATCATAACAGGCGGAGTAGCGGCACTTATCAGAATTTTTGTTGATTTTTTCATAAATTCCTCTTTTTATCTATAAAAGGCGGAAGCAGGAATCCGAACCTTTCGGCTAGTCGTACATGAAAAAGTCGTCCTTTAAGAACATATTCATAGTGCGTGTGATTACCCTTGAGGGGCGGGAGAGGAAGCGCTCCTTCATCTCCTTTGCCTTTTCCTCGTCGGGCGCATAAACCTTTATATCAAGGATAGTTTCGCCGTTCAGTTCATTCAGGAACTTAACGTGTAAATCATATCTTTTGCGCTTGTAGTCGTAGTTTATATAACAGCGGATTGATTTTTCCCGTTCAATCCTTTCCTTTACGCTTTTGCCCGTTTCGATTGTCTTTTCCCTGATAGAAAGGGGGATATGCATAAGAAACTCATTGGCGAGGGTTTCGCCATTGGGGAGCAGGGAATAGACCTGTTCACCCTTTGCCTTATCATGCTTTACGGAAATAAGCTGCTTTTTCTCCATCTTTCCTACCTCGCTCATAAGCTCAAAGTAGTTGACGGATTCCAGTGAAATTACAATTTCACTGATAAAGCTGTCGGTCATGTCGCCGAATTCCTTCAGCATAAAGCAGAAATAAACACATATATCAAAGCTGTTGTCAACCTGAATCTGGGGAATCATTAAAATTTGCCTCTCCTTAAATTAAAAATGATAGTATCGCTATATTCGCCGCTGCTTCAACAACAGGAACAGCGCGGGGAACAATGCAGGCGTCATGCCTGCCCTTTATTTCAAGAACAGTGTTTTCCATTTTTACATAGTCAACGGTTTTCTGCGGTCTTGCAATAGAAGGCGTGGGTTTTACCGCAACCGTAAAGACTATGGGCATACCGTTGGAGATTCCGCCGAGAATACCGCCGTTGTTGTTGGTTACGGTTCTGATATTTTCGCCGTCGGTTATAAATTCATCGTTGGCTTCCGAGCCGTACATATCGGAAAAAGCAAAGCCTGCGCCGAATTCGATACCCTTTACTGCGGGAATACCGAAAACAATCTGCGAAATTCTGTTTTCAATTCCGTCAAACATAGGTGAACCGACGCCTGCTTTAAGACCTGTAACTGCGCATTCGATACAGCCACCGATTGAATCCAGTTTTTCGCTTGCTTTCTTTACTTCTTCCTTTATTTTCTCCTCCTTTGAGGAATTTATGAGGGGGAACTCCTTCACTTTTACCTCTTCGAGAGCTTCGGCGGTGAGATTAACGCTGTCATATCTCTCATCAAAAACATTTCCGATATTAAGAATATGTGCGCCACTGTGAATACCCTGCTGTTCCAGAATCTGACCGCATACTGCTCCTGCAAAAACAAGGGGAGCGGTGATTCTGCCTGAGAAATGACCGCCGCCACGGATATCATTGGCACCGTTATAGCGTACAGCTCCTGTATAGTCGGCATGGCCGGGACGGGCTACGGTCTGAATATTGCCATAATCCTTTGAGTGCTGGTCGGTATTTTTTATAACTGCACAGAGGGGTGTACCCGTGGTTTTTCCGTTAAGATAACCCGACATTATTTCAGGGAAGTCCTTTTCATTTCTGCGGGTGCTGATACCGTCCTTTTTTGGTGCGCGTCTCGCAATAAAGTCGAGAACCTTCTCAAAATCTATCTCATATCCGCCGGGGAGACCGTCGATGACAACACCGATGCCGTTACCGTGGGATTCGCCGAAAATTGAAACAGATAAATTACCGAAATTTAAGCTAGATGACATCTGCAATACCTCCGAGACTTCTGAAATCTTCAAAGAAATTTGGATATGATTTGGAAACGCACTCCGCACCGCGTAAAATCACAGGATGTTTGCAGCGCTGAGAAGCAACTGCAAGGGACATGGGAATACGGTGGTCGGTGTGACAGTCACATTCGCCGCCGCTGAGCTCTTTGACACCCTCAATAACCAGTGTATCGCCTTCAACTCTTACTTTTCCCCCAAGCTTGTTAAGCTCTTCAGAGGTAACCGCAAGGCGGTCGCACTCTTTTATTTTAAGACGCTCACAGCCACGGATATAGGATGTGCCTTCAGCAAAGCAACCGAGAACCGTTAAAACGGGCACAAGGTCGGGAATCTGACTGGCATTGACATCAAAAGCCTTTCCGGTTTTTGTAAATTCATCGGTTATCCGCAGTATTTCACGGTCGCCCTGTAAACTGTCATAATTAAGCCCCTGAATGTCCAGCTCTGCTCCGAGTGCTTTGGCTACGCAGAAGAATGCTGCCTGTGACATATCCGCTTCAACGGTATAATCGCAGGGACGGTATTTCTGACCGCCTTTTATGCGGTATTCATTTTCACTTTCTTCGACGGTAACGCCGAAGGTTTTCATAGCGTCTATGGTAAGGTCAACATAAGGTCTTGATTCAAGCGAAGAGGTGATTTTAATAACGCTGTCCTCTTCAAGCAAAGCTAGAGCGAAAAGGAAGCCTGTTATGAACTGAGAGGAAATATTACCTGCAATTTCATAAACACCGCCTGTAAGTCTGCCTTCGGTTATGTAAGGCATTGTTTTTGAAAGGAATTTTACGCCGTGCTTTTCAAACTGGTCAAAATAAGGGGTTACAGGACGGTTAGGAAGATTTGCTCTTCCGTCAAAGGAAGAACGGCAGCCCAGCGCAGCGGCAATGGGCATAATAAAGCGAAGGGTAGAGCCGCTTTCGTGGCAGTTGATAAACGCCTCAGCGGGAGCTTTTCCTATTCCCCTTACTCTTGTATATCCGTCGCACTGTTCAATTTCAGCACCGAGTGCAGTCAGAGCGCCGATGGTTGCGTCTGTAATATCCACGCAGTCCAGAAGATTATAAATCCTGCTTTCGCCGTCAGCCAGCGCCGCCGCTATAAGTGCACGGTGAGAAATGCTCTTGGAAGGCGGAACGAGGATTTTTCCGCTTAAATATTTTGGTGTAATTCTGATGTTCATACATTCAGCCCCCGATGATATTTCTGAAATCTTCGATATTCATTTTTACAATATCCGCCTTGCCGATTTCGCGGCAGAGGATAATATTTATAGTATCGGAGAAACGCTTTTTATCGTTGACAGCACCGCTGAAAAGGGAAGTGCCGTCAATTTCGGCTTCAAAAGGCATATTGTTGGCAATAAGGCACTGTTTAAGCTCATCACTGATATTGTTTTCAATAAGACCAGCCTTTTCACCGATTACGGTAATTATGTACATTCCTACTGAAACTGCTTTTCCGTGGGAAAAGCCCTTGTAGTTGTAGAATTTTTCAATAGAGTGACCGAGAGTGTGACCGAAATTGAGAATCATACGGAGCCCTGTATCAAATTCGTCAGTTTCAACCACCTGACGCTTGATATCAACACACTGTTCGATTACATAATCAAGGTTTTCCTTTATCTTTCCTGTTTTAAGCAGGTCGAAAAGCTCCTTTGACCAGATCATTCCGTATTTGACCACTTCGCCCATACCGTCTGTGAAAATTTCATCGGTAAGAGTGGAGAGGGTATCGGTGTCTGCGATAACGATATCGGGCTGCTTGAAAGCGCCTACGAGATTTTTTCCCGCTTCGATATCAACAGCGGTCTTTCCGCCTACGGAGCTGTCAACCTGAGCTAAGAGGGTAGTGGGAATCTGTACATAGTCGATTCCTCTTAAGTATGTAGCTGCCGCAAAGCCTGTAAGGTCGCCCACTACGCCGCCGCCAAGAGCAACCAGGAAATCAGAGCGTGTGATATTTTTATTACCGAGGAAATCATAAAGCTCAATAAGCGTTTTATGGGATTTGCTTTCTTCGCCGTTGGGGAATACGAAAATATCCGTTTTAAAGCCTGCTGCTTCCATGGATTTAATCAGCTTTTCGCTGTAAAGTCCGTTTACGATATCATCGGTAACAATAACCGCCCTGCGACCTTTAACCGCTTCGGCTATAAGCGCACCTGCCTGTTCTAAAAGCCCGCCGCCGATAACAACATCATAGGGCTTTGAAGTATTTATACGGATTTTAGTCATTTAAATCACTCCATTGTTTTTGGTTTTTTATGGGCTTGTACATAATACAAGCCCGTTTTATTTTACTGCTTGACTTCCTTCATGGTCTTATTCTTAAGGAAGATAAAGAGCTTAGGAGAAAGCTTCTTGATAGTGCGCTTTGCAAAGATGAAAGCGTCCTCCTTGAATTTCGCCATCTGATAAAGGAATTTTCTGGGGTAGTGCTTGGAGGTAATCTTCTTGTCCAGCTTTGCTTCCTTGATTTTTGCCTGTTCCTCGGGAAGCTCGTAGATAGCCTTGTATTTCTTTACAAGCTTGTTGAAATTGTAAGCCATATAAAGGATATCATACTTGGGGTACTGGGGCATTCTGAGCTGTACAGGGTCGTTGGGGTCAACGCTGTCATCCATGAAGCCGCCCTCTCTGGCTGTTTTTTCAAGAATAGTCATGGGGTAGGGGTAGAAGATATTGGGGATAACCTTGTCCACGTCCAGCTTTGCATTGAGCTTTACGGTTTCAAGGGATAATTCAAGGGTTTCATAGGGAAGACCTACGATATTATAGGTAAGAGCAGTGATATTGTACTTTCTGAACCACTTGGAAACCTGAATCATGTGGTCGTTCTTCATATTTCTGTGGAGATACTTGCGTCTGAAATCTTCATTACCGTTTTCAAGACCGATATCAATCATGTAGCATCCGCCGTCCTTCAGCATCTTGACCATTTCCTCGTCAAGAACGTCAAAACGCAGGTTGCAGTTGAAGGGAAGGTGGATTTTTTCAATGTACATGGGCATGAATTCGTAGAACCATTCCTTGTACATATTGAAAATAGCGTCACGGAATTCAATGAACTTTATAAAGGGGTATTTGCTGATAAGCAGTTCAAGAAGCTCGATAGATTTTTCGGGGCTTCTGAAACGGCAATATTTAGCCTTATTGGGATAGATATTTCTGAACTGGGAATTTCCGCAGTAGGTGCAGCTGAAAAGACAGCCACGGGACAGCATTACCATAGCCGTAAAGTTCTTTGAGCGGTCGAGATTCTCGAAATCGAACAAATCAAAATCAGGGAAGGGCAGAGTATCAAGGTCTTCAATAAGGGGACGGATAGGGTTCTTGATAATCTCGCCGTTTTCCGTCTTGAAGAAAATGCTTTCGATATCGGTTCTCTGTATACCGTCGCGCAGGTCGTTCATATAGTCAAGCCAGGGGTATTCGCCCTCGCCTACGATAACCATATCAATGCCATCGATTTTGATACATTCCTCGGGAACGAGAATAGCGTGGTAACCGCCTACGGCTACGGGGATTTCAGGGAGCGCCTCCTTGAGCCAGCCTGCCATTTCGGTTACAAAGGGAACAGCGGTGGTTCTCATGGAAAAACCGATAACGTCGGGAGCAAAGCTCTTTACGGTTTCGATAAATTCCTTCTTGTCGGGCATATAAAGCTGATGATAGAGCTTTACATCATGACCGCCCTGCTTTAAAACAGCGGAAATAGAAGCGAGGCCCTCGCTGTAATTACCGAGCTTTTTGCGGTTGAACTTCTCTTCTTCGAGAAAGTCGGGATATATTAAAAGTAATCTTTTCTGTTCTGACATTTCAAACTTCCTTTCAGGCAATATGCCAAAATAAACATAACAATACTTATATATTTTACCTCAAAACGAGAGATATGTCAATAGAAAAACCGCCAAATACTATATTAAATTTAAAATATATTTCGACAGTATAAAACAGGACATAAAACAATATATATTACACTAAGAAATGAAAGGAGTAAGGATTTTGAGCGTTAAAAAAGGATTTTTCAGAAATACGGCAATAATGCTTGCGGCAATGTTCATAGTGAAAGCGCTGGGCGCAGTTTTAAAGATACCTCTGGGGAATATCCTCGGCGGAGAGGGTATGGGCTATTTTTCCACGGCCTTCAGCATTTTTTCGCCTGTTCTGGCTTTCACTTGTTCGGGCATTCCCGCCATAGTAACTCAGGTGACTGCCCGTAAGCTGTCGGCGGGAGAATGGGACGACATAGTGCATATCCGCCGTTCCGCCTTGATTCTCGGCACGGTAAGCGGAATAATCGGTACGGCAATAATCTACATAGCCGCAGTGCCGTTCACCTGCTATATTGCAAATTCTCCTGAAAGCCTTATGTCGGTTATGGTAATAGCTCCGTCGGTTTTTTTCTGTTCGCTGACCGCAGTTTACAGAGGATATTACGAAGGGCTCTCGGATATGCTTCCCACGGCGGTTTCACAGGTAGCGGAAGCTGTCGTCAAAGCGGCAGTAGGCGTGGGGCTTTCCTATTACGTTTATGCGGTGTGCGTTCATAAATTTGGAAGTGAAGAACAAGCATTGCCCTACGCGGCGGCAGCGGCAGTTTTCGGTGTTACAATGAGTGAGCTTTTCGGTCTTGTTTCAATATTACTGCAAAGCCGCAAAGCAGACAGAAAGAATAAAATACCGAAAAGCCGACGGAGCTATGAAGCTGTGTGGGAAACGGCGAAGGAAATTTTTACAGAGTCCCTGCCCGTAGCTGTCGGCGCAGTTATCTCAAACCTTATTTCCTTTACCGACCTGCTGACGATTTCAAACTGCATAAATATATCCTTCAGCCGCTTTCCTGCCCAGCTTGCAGGAGGTGCTGTGCCTGTCGGTGAGCTTACAGGGATAGAAGATATAGGTAATTTCCTTTACGGAAGCTATTCGGGCATGGTAGTTTCGGTGTATCTGCTGACGGCGACTCTGCCTATGATGGTGGCAAGATGTTCACTTCCGCGGATAACATGTACAATAGAGCTGAATAAGCATTCCGATAATGCGCCTGTAAAACGGGATATTTCCTTTATGTTAAAGGGAACAATGCTGATTTCCGCGCCGATTTCGCTGTTTATGGCGGCGCTTTCCGAGCCTGTGCTGGGCATTCTTTATCCTGTAAGGGAGCTTGAAGCGGCAGTGAGTATAATTCCCCTGCAGATTTTAAGTATAGGCGGCATATTTGCGGCTGTGGAAGGGGCATTGCTATCGGTTTTTCAGGCATACGGGGATTTCAGAACACCCGTGCGCGCAACGCTTTTCGGCGGATTTTTCAAGTTTCTGCTGAATGTAGTGCTGCTGCTTATTCCAGGAGTCAATATATGCGGAGCTGCCGCGGCAACCACTGTTTCAAACGCGCTTGCAATGGTTTATGTAATGCACAGGCTGAAAAAGAAATATGGATTATCGTTACCATACGGCGGAATATGCTTTCCCTATCTGATATCGGCGTCTGTAAGCTCCATAGCGGGATTTTTCGCCTACAAAGCCTTTTCGGCAGAGTTCCATCCGCTGGTTGCGGTTATCTTCACCTGCCTTGCGGGAGGAATCCTGTATCTGCTGGTGCTGTTCATAGCTGACAGCGGCGACCTTGTAAGCGTAATTAAAAACATCAGAAATAAAAAATATGCAGAGGTATTGTAAAAATAATAAAAATGTTGTAAAATAGTTTTGACATTATTTATAATCAGAAGGGAAGTTGAAAAATGTTTGAATTCAAAGAAAAATACGGTGTAGATGACCTGCGCCTTATTATGAAGGAGCTCAGAAGCGAGCATGGCTGCCCCTGGGACAGGGAACAGGACCATAAATCCATAAGAATGGACGTTCTTGAGGAAGCTTATGAGGTTATGGAAGCCATAGACAGCGATAACAGCGACCTGCTTAAGGAGGAGCTGGGTGACCTTATGCTCCAGGTAGTGTTCCACAGCGAAATCGAGTCGGAAAAGGGTGTATTTGACCTTGACGATGTAGCCGATGGAATCTGCAAGAAGCTTATTTACCGCCATCCTCACGTTTTCG
>JAFUNV010000065.1 GCA_017472865.1 Ruminiclostridium sp.
AGTAATTCTCGGTACAGCCAGAACATATAAGCATAACGGCAGAAAAATCGTCACCACAGCTATGGAGCATCCCAGTGTTTCCTCGCCTATAGATAAGCTGAGCGAACAGGGATATAACGTAGTAAGGCTTGCGCCAAAGGATTTTGAAAATTTTGAGCAGGCGGTTATCGACGAGGTTGACGCAGACACATATTTAGTAAGTGTAATGTGGGTAAATAACGAAACAGGCTATATTACCGACACAGCTAAAATCTACAACGCCGTAAAGCGCAAGAACCCCAAAACCATTGTCCACGTTGACGCAGTACAGGGCTTCTGTAAGCTTCCGTCAAAAATGCTGAAAGCGGATTTTGTAAGCCTTTCAGCTCATAAAATCCACGGACCTAAGGGTATCGGCGCACTTTTCGTTGCAAAGGGTATGCGTTTTGAGCCTCTTTTATACGGCGGCGGACAGCAGAAAAACTTAAGGTCAGGCACCGAGGCGGTAGACCTGATTGCAGGCTTTGAGGCGGCAGTAAAGGCTTATCCCGACTGCGCCGAAAAATATGCAAGGCTTAATAATCTGCTTATGGAGAAGCTCTCAGCTTTTGAGGGAATTACCATAAACAGCTGCAACAACTCAAAAAATATACTGAATTTTTCCGTCAAGGGTGTAAGAAGCGAAATAATGCTTCATTTCCTTGAGGAAAGCGGAATATATGTTTCCAGCGGCTCTGCCTGCTCAAAGGGCAAGGTAAGCGGAGTACTTTCGGCACTGGGTGTAAGCGACGAAAACGCTGACAGCGCTATAAGAGCCAGCTTCTGCCCTTATACAGAGGAAAGCGATATTGAAGCGCTTGCGGAGCAGATAGGAAAAGGAATTGAACGATTCAGAAGATAAATAAAAAGGACCGGTAAAATTATGCAGGAAGTAATAATGGTAAAATACGGCGAAATCGCCTTAAAGGGTTTAAATAAGCACACCTTTGAAGACATGCTTATCAGAAATATCAAAAGAAGACTTAAGACCTGCGGTGAATTTGATTATTCCCGTCGTCAGTCTACGGTTTACATAAAGCCTACAAGCGATGGCGCTGATATCGATGACGCAATCGAAAAGTTAAAGTGCATTTTCGGTATTGCCGCAATCCAGAGAAGTGCAGAGCTTCCCAAGAACTGGGATGATATTGTTAAAGAGGGTATGCCTTACCTTAAGGACACTCTTGACTGCGTAAGAACCTTTAAGGTTGACGCAAAGCGCTCAGATAAAGCATTCCCCATGAAAACCCCTGATATTCAGAGAGAGCTGGGCGGAGCTATTCTTTCTGCCTACCCTCATTTAAAGGTAGATGTTCACAATCCTGATGTTACGGTAATTCTCGAAATCCGTGATACCCACGCATTTATAAATGCCGAAAAAATACCCGGTCAGGGCGGTATGCCCGTAGGCAGCAGCGGCAATGCGCTGTTACTGCTTTCAGGCGGTATCGACAGCCCTGTTGCGGCATATATGATGGCAAAAAGAGGACTTAACGTTGACGCAATTCATTTCCAGAGTCCGCCTTATACCTCTGAAAGAGCGCTTATGAAAGTTGAAGAGCTTTGCGAAAAGCTTACTCCCTACTGCGGCGACATCCGTTTCTACTGCGTGCCCTTTACAGAGATTCAGGAAGCACTCAGAGACAACTGCCCCGAAGAATATTTCACAATTATCATGAGAAGACTTATGATGAAGATTGCAAATAAAATCTGCGAGCAGAAAGACTATAAGGCGCTTATTACAGGCGAATCCGTAGGACAGGTTGCAAGCCAGACCTTAATGGCTCTTGCCTGCACCGATAAGGCAAGCGATGTGCCTGTTTTCCGTCCTGTTATCGGTATGGATAAAAAGGAAATTGTGGAGATTGCACGCAGAATTGATACCTTTGAGACATCAATTCTTCCCTATGAGGACTGCTGCACAGTGTTTACACCCAAGCATCCCAAGACAAAGCCTGTAATTTCAGAGGTTGAGGAAGCAGAAGCAGGCTTTGATTTCGCGCCTCTTCTTGAAAAAGCGGTAAATGAAATCGTAATCAAGGATTTTAAGGCATAACTTTTGGAATAAATTGAAAATATAAGGAAAATTATTACAATATGGTTACAAAACTTGACAAGATAACCGAAAATGTAGTACAATTATTAGAAGGTATTGACTGCACTGTGGCAACGGCGGAAAGCTGTACAGGCGGACTCCTTTCGGGGGCTATAACCTCTGTTTCGGGTGCGTCCTCGGTTTTCGGCTACGGAGTGTGCACTTACGCCAACGAAGCGAAGATGAAGCTTATAGGCGTAAAGGCGGAAACTCTTGACGAATACGGTGCTGTAAGCTGTGAAACCGCAAGGGAAATGGCAGAGGGTATCCGTAAGTTAAGCGGTGCCGGCTACGGCGTTTCCACCACGGGTATTGCAGGTCCCTCGGGCGGTACTGATGACAAGCCTGTGGGAACGGTATGTATAGGTATTTCCACGGAAAAGGAAACCTATGCAAAGCGGTTTGTGTTTGACGGGGAAATGTTCCGTGATACAGGCGACAAGCGCACAGCCATAAGATTTGAAGCAGTTTATACCGCACTGACATTATTAAAGAAAGAAATTGAAAACCACTGACATAAAGAAAGGTGATTTCAGATGAATTATACACAAAGACCAAAGAGCAGAAGAAGCGCAGGCTATAAGCCCGTAAAGGCAGAAAAACCCGCAAAGACGGAACAGGCTTCTGAAAAGGAAGAAAAACCTGCCAGGAAAAAGGAGAATATCTTCGTGAAACTGAGAAATGCAATCTTCCCCTGTAAGGGCGACAGCGTTACCGAGTCGGTACGAAAGGTTGTTTTTGATATTGCGGTTGTAGCTCTGATTATTACAGGCGGTTCCCTTATTTTTGATGTGGTTGACAGAGCTGTCGAAACAGGCAAGGACAGTCAGCTCGCGGAAAAATATGATGACCTGAGAAACGAGGACGAGGCTACTATTGAGGGGCAGCTTAACCTCAGTGACGAGGAAAAGGAAGCTATCCGAAAGGAACAGCCTGATATTCTCCCCAGCTTTATGGAGCTTTACAATCAGAATAATGATATTGTAGGCTGGATTACCGTAGGTGACAAGGACGGTAAGATAGGACAGATAGTAAACCACCCTGTAATGCAGGCTGCGGATAACGACTACTATCTCACCCACAGCTTTGAACGCAAGGAAACAAAGGGTGGCGCAATCTTTGCCGATTACAGAAATCAGTTTGACGCAGGAAAGCTTTCAGGCAATACCGTTCTCTACGGTCATAATATCTGGGACGGTACAATGTTCGCAAAGCTTACCCGTTACTATGACGCAACCCTTTTCGGCGAATACAGCGATAAGCTGGGCTTCTACAAGGAAAACCCCACAATTATTTTCGATACTCTTTATGAAAGAGCCGAATGGAAGGTTTTCGCCTGTGTTCTTTTCAACACTGACGAGAAAAACGGCGAGGTTTATCCCTATACACAGATTCAGGACTTTGAAAGCGAAGCCTCTTTCAACAGCTTTATCCTTGATATAATGGACAGAAGCGTACTGTGGACAGATGTTGACCTTACTTACGGCGACGAGATACTTACCCTTTCCACCTGCTACTACCCATACGGCGAAAACATCGATACCCGTTGTGTAGTTTTCGCAAGAAAGGTTCGTGACGGCGAAAGTACTGAGGTTGATGTATCCAAGGCTCAGAGAAATGAAAATCCCCTTATGTTCACATATCAGTACCAGGTGCTTGGCGGCAGCTGGAAAGGCAGAACATGGGATACCTCCAAGCTTCTTTCCTATTAAGAGGTGACATATGAGCTTTGATTCCCTTATATTTGACCTTGACGGAACACTCTGGAACAGCTCCGAAACTGTTGCTGAAGCGTGGAATGTAGTTCTTGAAAAACAGGGCTATGATGTACGCATAACAGGCGAGGATGTGCTGAAGCAAATGGGGAAGCCTATGGACGCAATCATGCGTGACGCTTTCGGCGATACCATGACCAAGGAAGAGGCAATGAGCTTCCTTGAGCTGCTTTCCGTTGAGGAAATAAACCACATAGAAAAGACAGGCGGTAAGCTTTATCCCGCTCTTGCGGAAACCTTGTCCCTTTTAAAGACAAAATATCGTCTGTTTATTGTAAGCAACTGCCAGAAAGGCTATATCGAAGCATTTTTAAAGGCGCATAAGCTTTCGGAATATTTTGAGGGCTTTATGTGCTGGGGTGACACGAAGCTCCCTAAGGCAGAAACCAACAAACAGCTTATTGCCCGTTATAATCTTAAAAATCCCGTTTATATCGGCGACACTGAGGGGGATCATATATCCGCGCAGGACGCAGGAATCCCTTTCTGTTATGCAGCCTACGGCTTTGCCGAGGTAAGCGGATATGATTATAAGTTGGAAAAATTCTCCGATCTTAAAAACATATTTATGGACAAGGCGGAATAACAATGTAAAACAAGAGCACAGCTCTTTAAAAAGAATATTAAAACCTAAGACCTATGAAAGGACAGGAATATCAAAATGGCTAATTTCAAGAAAGCAAAAAGATTTGCCGCTGCACTCTCTGCAATGGCTATTGTACTCAGCTTATCCGCTTGCGGCGAAAGCGATGTACCTACAGTTTCCGATGATGAGGGAACAACCACAACAACCGCTGCCGAGGACGCAGGCGACGCAACCTCCGGCGCTACAACAACAGCTCCCTTAGTTGTAACAACAACCACTACAACAACAGCTCCCCTCCCCGTACTTTCCGAATATGAAGAAAAGTATGCGGAAAATG